>JBGAQV010000052.1:0-17700 GCA_044220505.1 Dermatophilaceae bacterium | reverse complement strand
TTTCAGCACAGGGGCATCCTCACGCTCCGACGCGCAAGATCACCTCACCAAGCCCAGCCCATCCGTGGATCGAGGCTTAACCGTGGGCGGCCTGGTGTGCTCGCCGCAACACGTCGGTCAGCTTGTTGGCTCCGGCCACGACGGTGGCCGCGTGCAGGCGCCCAGGTTGGCGGGAGAGCCGTTCGATGGGTCCGGAGATGGACACAGCGGCCACGACCCTCCCGGAGGGACCGCGCACTGGTGCCGAGACCGACGCCACACCAGGCTCGCGCTCGCCGACGCTCTGGGCCCACCCGCGGCGACGGACCGCAGAGAGGGCCGTGGCGTTGAAGCGAGCGCCCTGCAGGCCGCGGTGCAGCCGGTCCGGTTCCTCCCAGGCCAGCAGAATCTGGGCTGCCGAGCCGGCGAGCATCGACAGGCTGGCACCGACCGGAATGGTGTCGCGCAACCCCATGGGACGCTCGGCCGCTGCGACACAGATGCGCTGGTCGCCCTGACGGCGGAAGAGCTGGGCGCTCTCGTTGGTGTGGTCACGCAGCGCGCCGAGCACCGGCCCGGCAGCAGCCAGCAGGCGATCCTCGCCGGCTGAAGACGCGAGCTCAGCCAGGCGCGGGCCGAGGACGAAGCGTCCTTGCATGTCTCGCGCCACGAGTCGGTGGTGTTCCAGCGCCACGGCGAGGCGGTGTGCGGTGGGGCGGGCCAGCCCGGTCGCACCGACGAGCTGGGCCAGCGTTGCCGGCCCGGCCTCCAGGGCACTCAATACGACCGCCGCCTTGTCGAGGACCCCGACGCCGCTAGAATTGTCCATGCACTGATACTGCCGTCTCAGGGCTTGAGACGCAAATCCGCGGTGCGCAGGGCTTGGAGAGGCTGGCCTCGACATAAGTGTGTCAGCTGGGCGGAAGGGTTGGTAGCGATGGCAGAAACACTGGCCGAAAAGGTCTGGGAATCGCACCTGGTACGACGGGTCGAGGGCGAGCCCGACCTGCTATATATCGACCTGCACCTGCTTCACGAGGTCACCAGCCCTCAGGCGTTCGACGGTCTGCGCCTGGAAGGGCGCACCGTCCGCCGGCCCGACCTCACGCTGGCCACCGAGGACCACAATGTGCCCACCACGCCGGGGCCGATCACCGATCCGGTCAGTCTCACCCAGGTGCAGACCCTGCGCCGCAACTGCGCCGAGTTCGGCGTGCCGATCTTCCCCATGGGTGACCCCGAGCAGGGGATCGTCCATGTCGTCGGACCGCAGTTGGGACTCACCCAGCCCGGCATGACGATCGTGTGCGGCGACAGCCATACCTCCACACACGGTGCCTTCGGAGCCCTCGCCTTCGGGATCGGCACCTCCGAGGTCGAGCACGTCCTGGCGACCCAGACCCTTCCCCTCAAGCCGTTCCGGACCATGGCCGTCACCGTGGACGGAGTCCTGCCCGACGGTGTGACGGCCAAGGACATCGTCCTGGCGGTCATCGCTCGGATCGGCACGGGTGGCGGCCAGGGCTTCGTCATCGAGTTTCGCGGGAGCGCGATCGAGGCGCTGTCGATGGAAGGCCGGATGACGGTCTGCAATATGTCCATCGAAGCCGGCGCCCGGGCAGGCATGATCGCGCCGGATGAGACGACTTTCGCATACCTCAAGGGTCGCGACCACGCCCCGACTGGGGCGGATTGGGATGCGGCAGTGCAGGATTGGCGCAGTCTGCGCACCGACGCCGACGCCGTGTTCGATGCCGAGGTGGTCATCGATGCTGCGTCGTTGTCCCCCTATGTCACTTGGGGCACCAACCCGGGCCAGGGACTCCCGCTGTCGGCGAGCGTGCCGGACCCTGCCGCGATCGTTGACGAGAACGAGCGGCTCGCAGCACAGAAGGCACTCGACTACATGGGCCTGCGGGCCGGTATGCCGTTGCGAGAGATCGCGGTCGACACGGTGTTCGTGGGCTCGTGCACCAACGGGCGGATCGAGGATCTGCGGGCTGCCGCCAGTGTGCTGCAGGGCCGCCGCGTGGCAGCCGGTGTCCGCGCTCTCATCGTCCCCGGATCGGCGCGGGTGCGCGAGCAGGCCGAGGCCGAGGGCTTGCACGAGATCTTCCGCGCGGCAGGGGCCGAGTGGCGGCTGCCGGGCTGCTCGATGTGCCTGGCCATGAACCCTGACAAACTCGCGCCCCAGGAGCGCAGCGCGTCGACATCCAACCGCAACTTCGAGGGGCGTCAGGGACCAGGGGGCCGCACCCACCTGGTGAGCCCGCTCGTCGCTGCCGCCACTGCCGTCCGGGGCACCTTGTCCTCGCCGTCCGATTTGTAAGGAGTCGATCATGGACAGCTTCGTGACCCACACCGGCGTCGGAGTCCCGTTGCGCCGCAGCAATGTCGACACCGACCAGATCATCCCTGCCGTCTACCTCAAGCGGGTCACCCGAGACGGCTTCGAAGACGGGCTCTTCGCGGCGTGGCGCGAGGACGACTCCTTCGTGCTCAACAACCCTCGGTATGCCGCGGGGTCGGTGCTCGTGGCCGGACCGGACTTCGGCACCGGATCTTCGCGTGAGCACGCGGTCTGGGCGTTGATGAACTACGGCTTTCGGGCGGTGCTCTCCTCGCGGTTCGCCGACATCTTCCGCGGAAACAGCGGTAAGCAGGGCCTCTTGACCGCGGTGGTCCCCCAAGACGACATCGAACTCCTCTGGAAGTACCTCGAGAATGAACCCGGAGCGCAGCTCACGGTCGATCTCGCCTCTCGCACCGTCACGGCAGGCGACATCGTCGTGGCCTTCGAGGTCGATGACTACACCCGGTGGCGTTTGATGGAGGGACTCGACGACATCGGGTTGACGCTGCGCCACGCCGATCTCGTCGCCGATTTCGAAGCCCGTCGACCGTCGTACAAGCCTGTCACGCAGTGATTTTCGTCGCCTGCTCTGCGTGTGTCTCTACGGCACAGGCCGAGATGGCCAGGGGTGCGAGTCAAATTCCGTGCGGCGCAACGAAAACCAGATCAACAAATGATGGACTGGCGGTGTCGCCAAGCCCTAACGTTCATCCCTGACGAACGTCACGGTTCGTGGCCCACATCCCCTGGCATCCAGCCAGCGGCAAGACCCGCGGAGGCACGGTGAACAAGGCAGAACTCGCCCTTGCTCTTGAGAGCAAGCTGGGCAGCAGGAAGCTCGCACACGACGCCCTCGAGGCGGTCCTCGAGACGATCATCCGGGAGGTGGCTCGCGGCGGTCGGGTGTCGATCACGGGTTTCGGCACCTTCCAGAAGGTGGAGCGAGGGGCCCGCACAGGGCGCAACCCGCGCACCGGTCAAGAGGTGCACATCAAGAAGACGACGGTGCCCCGCTTCCGCCCTGGCACATCCTTCCGTGCCGTCGTGGCCGACCCCCGCAAGTTGACCCGCACTCCAGTCGTGGGCCGGGCGGCTGCCGGCACGGCAACTCGAGCGGCAGCCCCGGCTGCTCCGGCCAAGGCCGCGCCCGCGAAGGCGGCTCCTGCGAAGGCGGCTCCGGCGAAGGCTGCGCCCGCCAAGGCCGCTCCGGCGAAGGCTGCGCCCGCCAAGGCTGCGCCGGCGAAGGCTGACAAGAAGTCGGCGAAGAAGTCCGACGCCAAGGGCAAGAAGTCCTCGAAGAAGGGCTGATCCGCGACACACCCGGGCCGTGGACTTCCACTATGGGGGAGTCTCCGGTCCGGGTGTCCTGCTCTGCCACGGTGCCACGTGCTCGTGGTCCCGCCTCTCGACACCGGCATCGGGATGCCGCGAGGATACGGGCGACGACGAAGGAGACCACGCGTGACCCCCCGACGGCTGCCACCGGCATACCGGTTTGTCGTGATCATCCTTCGACCGCTGCTGTTGCTGCTGACTCGCCGAGAGTGGCGCGGCATGCAGCATCTGCCCTCGGACGGCGGGTGGATTGCTGCCCCCAACCACATGTCCTACTTCGACCCGTTCGTCGTGGCGCTGTTCCTTTACGACAACGGCCATCCGCCCTTCTTCCTGGGCAAAGAGGCCGTCTTCCGCATTCCGGTCTTCGGCAAGCTGGTGAAGTGGTCCGGCCAGATCCCCGTCTATCGCGGCACGGGCCAGGCCGCCGGCGCCTATCGAGCTGCGGTCGACGCCGTGCACGCGGGCAAAACCGTCGTCATCTTCCCGGAGGGCACCTTGACGCGCGAGCCGCGGCAATGGCCGATGCGGGGCAAGACCGGCGCGGCGCGGTTGGCACTGCAGACCGGGCGACCGGTCATCCCCATCGCCCAGTGGGGTGCCCAGGAGGTGCTCGGCACCTACGAGAAGTCCGTGCACCTGTGGCCGCGCAAGACCGTCCACGTCCTGGCCGGGCCTCCAGTCGACCTTGACGACCTGCGCAACCGCCCCATAGACGCCGAGCTGCTGCGCGAGGCCACCGAACGCATCATGGCGGCGATCACGACGCTGCTGGAGCAACTACGCGGAGAAACGGCTCCTGCGCAGCGCTACGACCCTCGGGAGCACGGCGTTTCCGAGATCGGCAATCCCAACAAGGAGAGCACATGACACGAGCAGCCGTGATGGGCACCGGCAGCTGGGGCACCGCCTTCGCCGCAACCCTGGCCGATGCCGGCACCACCGTGACGATGTGGGGTCGACGCCCCGACTCCGTCGCCCAGATCAACGCCGGGTGCAACACCGACTACCTTCCGGGGATCGCTCTGCCCGACGGCATCAGCGCGACCCCGGACGCAGGCGAGGCCCTCGAGGGTGCCGACATCGTCGTGCTCGCCGTGCCGTCACAGACGCTGCGCACCAACCTCGAGCAATGGGCTCACCTGCTGCCGCCCGCAGCAGCGGTGGTCAGCCTGATGAAGGGCGTCGAACTCGGCACCACCAAGCGGATGAGCGAGGTCGTCCACGAGGTCGGACAGGTGCCCTGGGAGCGAGTCGTCGTCGTGTCCGGCCCCAACCTGGCCCGCGAGATCGCCAACCGGCAGCCGGCTGCCAGCGTCGTCGCTTGCCGGGATCACGACACCGCCGACCGGGTCGCGGCAGCGTGCGTGACCGGCTACTTCCGTCCCTACACCAACACCGACGTCGTCGGCACCGAGCTGGGCGGTGCCGTCAAGAACGTCGTCGCGCTCGCCGTGGGGAGGGCCGAGGGGATGGGGATGGGTGACAACACCAAAGCGTCGATCATCACCCGCGGCCTGGCCGAGACGGCCCGCCTCGGCGTTCGAGTCGGGGCCGATCCGGGCACGTTCCTCGGCCTGGCCGGCGTAGGTGACCTCATCGCCACCTGTATGTCGCCGTTGTCGCGCAACCGCACCTTCGGCGAAAACCTCGGCAAGGGCCTCTCGGTCGCCGAGGTCGTCGCCCTGACTCGGCAGACCGCCGAGGGCGTGAAGTCATGCCATTCGGTGCTCGCGCTGGCGCGCAGCAACGAGGTCGAGATGCCGATCGCGGAGGCGGTCACCTCGGTCATCGATGGCGAACGCACGCCGGCCGAACTCGTCGACCTGCTCATGTCGCGCAGTCGCAAGCACGAGCGCAGTTGAACCAGCCGTTGGGCAGGCAGACCGGTATGCCGTCCGCTCCCTCGCCGGGTCGGGTCAGGTGTCGGGTCAGGCCAACGTCGCCCGCAGGGCCGTGTCGAGATCGGCCCAGAGGTCGGCCGGGTCCTCGATCCCGACCGACAGGCGCAGCAGGGACTCCGGCACGAGGTCGGACTCGCCCGGATAGCGGCGTCGGCGTTCGATGAGCGATTCCACCCCACCCAAGCTCGTAGCCCCCAGCCACAGCCGGGTGGCCGTGACGACCCGGTCGGCTTCGGGCTGCCCACCGACGACGTCGATCGCGAGCATGGCTCCCCATCCGGGGTAACGGACCCGGCATACCGCTGGGTGGTCGGCGAGCCGTTGCGCCAAGTAGGCCGCGTTGTCGCAGGCACGGCGCAACCGGACATCCAGGGTGCGCAGTCCACGCAGCGCAAGCCAGGTCTCCATCGGACCGGCGATGGCCCCCCGCCGGGTGCGATGGGTCAGCACCTGCTCGTGCAGGTCGGTCGCCGCAGCCGCCGACACGACCGCACCGAGCAGCACGTCGGAGTGCCCCGAGAGGTACTTCGTCACCGAGTGGACGACCAGGTCGGCTCCCAAGCCCAGTGGGCGCTGCAGCAACGGGGTCGCGAAGGTGTTGTCGCAGATGACGACCAGTCCACGGGCCTTGGCAGTGGGGATGATCGTCGCCAGGTCGGCGACCTGCATGAGCGGGTTGGTCGGCGATTCCAGCCAGATCGCGCCGGCGCCGTCGAGCGCCGCGATGACCGCGGCGGTGTCGTCGATCGCCACCCGTCGCACGGCGCCACCGGTGGCAGCGCGCTCCTCCAACAGTGCTGAGGTGGTGTTGTAGGGCGTCGTCGGGGCCACAAGGGGCAGCTGTGCCGGAGCGACGCGCAGGGCGGCGTCGATGGCCGCCATCCCGGAGGCGAAGACGAGGGCGCTGCCACCTTCGAGAGCACCGAGGGCGTCCTCGAAGGCGGTCCAGGTGGCGTTTTCGGCCCGCCCGTAGCCGGTGGCACCCGGCCGCACGGCATACGTGCTCGACAGCTCGATGGGCACGTTGACCGGGGCGCCCGGCGTCGCGGCCGGGCGGCCGGCGCTCACGACAATCGTCGCGAGCGATCGCGCTTCGGGTGCGGCAGGGGCGGGGGAGTCAGCGCGGGAATCCACCCGGCCAGCCTATGCGGCGGCCCTCCACGCCCGCGCTAGGGTCGAACCGATGAGCACCGAACCCCGCGCCGAGCGCCCGCGCAAGCCCCGCATCGCGATCCTTTTCGGAGGTCGATCGTCCGAGCACGCTGTGTCGTGTTCGAGTGCCGCCAGCGTCCTGCGGGCGATCGACCGCGAAGCGTTTGATGTCGTGCCCATCGGCATCGCCCGCGACGGCCGGTGGGTGCTCGTCCCCGACGACCCGCAGGCCCTGGAGCTGCGGCGAGGACACCTGCCGGAGGTCGACGGGTCGGGCGAGGCCATCGTTGCGCCGCTGGCCACCACCGACCGTCGGCTGCGGGCCCTCGACCAGGCCGACGTGGTGCGCGAGCTCGGCGAGGTTGACGTCGTCTTCCCGGTCCTGCACGGCCCATGGGGCGAGGACGGCACCGTCCAGGGCATGCTCGACCTCTCCGATGTCCGATATGTCGGCTCGGGGGTGCTCGCGTCCGCGGCGGGCATGGACAAGCACTACATGAAGGTGATCTTCGCCGGGCACGGGCTGCCGATCGGTCCGTATGCCGTCGTCACCGACCGCGCCTGGCGGGCCGACCCCGCATCGGCGATGGCAGCGGCCCATGCTCTGGGATTTCCTGTCTTCGTCAAGCCCGCCCGGGCCGGGTCGAGCATGGGCATCACCCGGGTCAACGACGACGCCGACCTGCAGGAGGCCATCGAAACGGCGCGCGAGCACGACCCCAAGGTGATCATCGAGGCCGCGATCTTCGGCCGCGAGATCGAGTGCGCAGTGCTCGAGGGACGGGGCACCGATGCACCGCGCACCTCTGCGGTCGGCGAGATCGCGGTGGTGCAGGGTCACGAGTTCTATGACTTCGAGGCCAAGTACCTCGACGAGAACGACGTGCGTTTGGTGTGTCCCGCCGACGTGCCCGACGAGGTGGCCGACGAGGTGCGGCGGCTGGCTGCCGCCGCGTTCGAAGCGCTGAGCTGTGAGGGGTTGGCGCGGGTGGACTGCTTCTACACCGACGACGGTCGCGTGCTCATCAACGAGATCAACACCATGCCAGGCTTCACCCCGCACTCGATGTATCCGCGGATGTGGGCCGAGACCGGGATGCCCTATCACGACCTCGTGGCGGAGCTCATCTGGCTCGCGCAACACCGACGCACCGGCCTGCGCTGAGGGTTCAACTGCAGTGGCGGCCGGTCTCCGGCAGCGCCCGAGCGGCCGGCCCGAATGCCGGCAGCAGCAGCGGTTCGGGGGCATAGCGGGACGGGATGAGCACGTCCATCGCCGGACTGCGTCCGTAGGTCGTGAACTGGACGCCGTCGCTGCGGCGCTGGATGACCCAATCCACCCCGTCGACCGAGACGCACTCTGCTGTGCTCGGGCCGGGTGGGGGATAGCCGCAGATTGCGACGATTGCCGGGTCTCCCCACGCACGTGCGGCAGGCGAGGTCACGGACACCTGCCGCGCGGCCATTCCGGAGATCTCGGCTGGCCAACGCTCCGCCAGGGCAGCACAGGCCGACTCGCCCGCACGATCGGGCAGGGTGACCGACACGGCCGGGGTGGAGCAGGAGGCGAGCGACACGGCATACCCGAGCACCGTGCCGAACACGGCCGCCCGGACGCGCCGCGACCGCGCGGCCGGGTCGGCCCACGCGGTCGCAGCGTGTTGCGCGGGGGTGATGGACCCCCAGGTCAGACGTGGACGACGGTGCACGTCAAGGTGCGGGTGATGCCCTGGACGTCCTGGATGCGGGCGATGACGAGCTTTCCGAGTTCGTCGACACTCGGGGCCTCGACTCGGGCGATGACGTCGTACGGTCCGGTGACGTCCTCGGCGGACGTGACTCCGGCGACGGTGCGGATCGCCTCGGCCACGGTCGCGGCCTTGCCGACTTCGGTCTGGATCAGGATGAATGCCTGGACCACGGGACTCCTTCGCTTCTGGACGGGTGGGCGCGGAGCCATCGGCCCCGACTTCCGGATCGGACGTGTGTCGACCCGTCTACAGGAGACGCTACCGTGCCGGTGACCCATTCGTCCCAGCCGACCGCGAGGTGCCCGTGACCGCAGCAGACTCCGTCCCCGGGTCGGGAGCCTCACGTGTGCCGGAGGTGAACCGCGAGCCAGGGCCCAGGCTCGACGAGGTCGACGAGGAGGCCATCCTCGCGCGGATCCTCCCGCTCATGCGCGGCGGGGGACCGGATGTCCTGGTGGGACCGGGCGACGACGCCGCAGTGTTGCGCACCGCCGGGCGCACGGTCGTGACCACCGACACCATGGTCCGAGGACGCGATTGGCGCGACGACTGGTCCTCCCCCCACGATGTCGGGGCCAAGCTCGTCGCGCAGAATCTCGCCGATGTCGCCGCGATGGGGGCGGTGCCGACCGGAATCGTCGTCACCCTCGTGGCCGACCCGGCCACCACATTGGGCTGGGTGGAAGGGTTCGCCGAGGGCGTTGCGCAGGCTGCCGGCCGGGCAGAAGTGCCCGTCATCGGCGGCGACCTGTCCTCTGCGCCGGCCGGCACGGTGGTCGTGTCGATCACGGCTTTGGGCGAGGTCGGCCCGGCCGGTCCCGTGTTGCGCAGCGGAGCTCGGATCGGCGACTACCTCGCGGTGTGTGGGTCGTTGGGTCGCTCGGCTGCCGGCTTGCAGCTGCTTGGCGAGGGGCGCGGGCACGCGGCGCCCGACCTGGTGACCGCGCACCGCCGTCCGGAGCCACCGCTGCACGCAGGCCCCGAAGCGGCGCGCGCTGGTGCCACGGCCATGCTCGACCTGTCCGACGGGTTGGTGCGCGACGGGCTGCGGGTGGCTCGCGCCAGCGGGGTGCGCCTGGATCTGTCCGGCCTGGCGCTCGCCGATGACGTCGCGGCCCTCGAGCCCTTCGTCGGGCAGCCAGACGCCTGGGAGTGCGTCCTCGGGGGCGGGGAGGAGCACTCACTGCTCGCGACGTTCCCGGATGCACCCCCGCCGGGATGGCAGGTCATCGGCCGGGTATGCCGTGGCGAAGGGCTCACGCTCGATGGCGAGCCGACGCCGGTGCGGGGCTGGGATCACTTCGGGCGTGGCGCTCGCGGCTGACCACAACTTACGGTAACGTAACCTACGCAAACGTAGCTTTACGCTTGGTTCAGCTGCTCCCCATCGTCGAAAGAGCCGCGCCATGAGCGCTCGATCCGTGCTGCCCGAATCCGTGTCCGTTTCGCGAACCGCCGCGCAATCCTCACCGGCCCCGCTGCGTCCGAGGATCATCCAGGGCGGGATGGGGGTCGGTGTCTCCGGCTGGCGCCTGGCTCGCGCGGTGTCCCGTGCCGGCCAGCTCGGAGTGGTGTCGGGCACCGCGATCGAAGTCGTCCTGGCCCGGCGATTGCAGGACGGCGACCCCGGCGGGAATATGCGGCGGGCCTTGGCCGCGTTCCCCGACTCCCGTATCACCGCCTGGATCCTCGAGGCCTACTTCATCGCCGGTGGTCGCGCGGCCGGCCAGAAGTATCGCCCGGTGCCACGGCATACCCTCGCCTCGGCCACCCGCCTGGTGGAGCTCACCGTCGCCGCAGCCTTCTGCGAAGTGTGGCTGGCCAAGGAGGGCCACTCCGGCACGGTCGGTCTCAACGTCTTGCGCAAGATCGAACTTCCCTTGCCCGCAACGGTTTACGGGGCAATCCTGGCCGGAGTCGACGCCGTGCTCGTCGGCGCAGGCAACCCCGGAGAGATACCAGCGTTGGTGACCGGACTGGCACGACACGAGGATGTCACCCTCGACGTGCGGGTCATGGGAGCCCGTTCCAGCGACGGCTTCGGTCGTATGCCGTTCTCTCCCAAAGCAGTTCTGCCGCTAGCGGCCGCACCGTGTCCCCGGCCGCAGGTGCTCGCCGTCGTGGCCTCCACCGACCTGGCCCGAGGGCTGGCGCAGGACCCGGCTACCCGCCCGGACGGGTTCGTCGTCGAAGGGGAGATCGCGGGGGGTCACAACGCTCCGCCGCGGGGACCGCACCGCGAGGACGAGTACGGCCAGCCGATCTACGACGAGCGCGACGAGGTCGATCTGCCGGCGATCCTCGCGCTGGGTCTGCCGGTGTGGCTTGCGGGCGGTTACGGCACCCCCGAGGGGCTGCGCGCCGCCGTGGCGATGGGTGCGACCGGAGTGCAGGTCGGCACGACCTTCGCCTTCTGTGACGAGTCGGGCTTCACCCCCGGTCTCAAAGCCCAGGTGCGTGCCCTCGCGGGCACGGGTGATCTTGCGGTGCGGTCGGACTGGCGCGCCTCGCCCACCGGCTTCCCGTTCCGGGTGGCCCAGGTCCCCGGCACCCTGTCCGACCCCTCGGTCTCCAGCGTCCGCACGTCGGTGTGCGACCTCGGCGTGCTGCGGACGGCATACCTGTCCCCGAAGGGCGAGGTGGACTTCCGCTGCCCGGCCGAGCCGGCGGCCGCCTACCTGCGCAAGGGTGGTCGTGAGATCAACCGTGGCGGACGGGTGTGCCTCTGCAACGCGCTGCTGGCGAGCGCGGGGCTGGGGCAGGTGCGCTCCGGCGGCGTCGTCGAGCCGGCACTGGTCACCTCGGGCACCGACCTGAGCGGGGTCGTCGCCCTCACCGAGAGTGGGGCGGACCGCACCTACACGGCGACGGACGTCGTCCGTTATCTGCTCACCGGCGCGGCCTGAGCCAGGCTGCACCCACGTACCCAAGCACCCAAGCACCCAGGCACCCAGGCACCCAAACACCGAGAAGGGCCCGGAACACCCGGGGGTACCGCCCGTGAGGCAGGGCCGGTGGGGGCCGCCAGGCGGCGGGGAGGGTCAGCGAGCGACCTTGCCGGCCTTGAGGCACGAAGTGCACACGTTGACCCGCTTGGGGGTCACACCGTTGATGAGCGCCTTGACGCGCTGGATGTTGGGGTTCCAGCGGCGCTTGGTGCGACGGTGCGAGTGCGAGATGTTGTGACCGAAGCCCGGTCCCTTGCCGCAGACATCGCAGGTGGCAGCCACGGGTGATCTCCTACACGTTCGGAATGGGCGCCGACGGTGCCGGCGGTTGGTTCAGGGTGCTCGTCTCAGCGAGGGCGGGGGCCCCGGACCGAGGCCGACGCCGCCCACGTGAGCAGGCAACCGGTACAGGATAGCCGAGCCCCGGGGCCCGCTCCAAAACGCGGGGTGCAGGACCCTGCGGTGACGGTGCTGCTGACTACGCTGAAGCCTGCGTCGTGCGTGCGCGGCGCCGGGTTGCGCCGCCCGAGGAGGGCGCGCGGAATTCTCTGGTCTCGTTCCACGCAGGAGGTATGCCGTGCCACCACCGCCCCGCCTGCCCCTCACCGTCCTGGACGCCGGCGCCTTCCTGCGCTGGGCAGCCCTGGCCCGGTCGTCCTTCGCCAGCGCTCGGGCCGAGATCGACGCGCTCAACGTCTTCCCGGTGCCCGACGGGGACACCGGCACCAACCTCTACCTCACCCTCGATGCGGCGCTGGACGCCACCCGTTCGGCGCTGGCCGGACTGGGGTTCGGCGGATTGGCCGACCTCGCGGCGATGTGTCGGGAGACCTCCCGCGCCATGTTGCTCACGGCCCGCGGCAACTCCGGGGTCATCCTCAGCCAACTCTTCCGCGGGATGGCCGAGCACGTCCACGTCAGCGGATCGGGGACCCTCGACGCGGCCGGACTCGCCGCCGCGCTGCACCGGGCCGACGAGCACGCCTGGAAGGCCGTGACAGACCCGCGGATGGGCACGATCCTCAGCGTCTCGCGCGCCACCGCCCAGGCGGCCAAGGCGGCTGCGGGCGGCGTGGGCGCGACGCTCGGGTCGGTTGTGCGCGCCGCCGTCGACGCCGCGCACGAGGCCCTGGCCGCCACGCCCGACCAGCTCCCGGTGCTCGCCCGGGCCGGGGTGGTCGACGCCGGTGGGGCCGGCTACGTGCTGCTGCTCGAAGCCCTGCATCGAGTGGTGAGCGGGGAGGACGGCGATGCCGAATCCGATCCGTTCCACCGGCGGGCCGGTTGGACCCGGGCCGAGGCCTTTCACGAGGGCCATCCGAGCTCCGCGACCGAGCGGCCGACCCGTCCGCCGGTCACCGGGTCGGAAGGCGAGGACGACCACGAACCGGCCGGACCGGCATACGAGGTCATGTATCTGCTCTCCGACACCGAACCCGAGCGGGTGGAGGTGCTACGCCGGCGCCTGGCCGGTCTGGGGGATTCCCTGCTCGTCGTTGGCGGCGAGGACACGTGGAACGTCCACGTCCATGTCGACGACCCAGGGGCCGCTATCGAAGCGGGGATCGAGGCCGGGCGTCCCCATCGCATCTCGGTCACCCACTTCGGCGACCAGATCGCCCACGTAGGTCATCACCCCAGCGACCCCGATGCCCCGGCCGTCGTCGCCTGTGCCCCCGGGCCCGGGCTGGCCGAGGTCTTCCGAGCGGCGGGGGCCCAAGTGCTCAACAGCGGTCCGGGGGATCGGGCGTCTGCCGGGCGCATTCTCGACGCCATCCGGGCCACGGGCGCGCGCACTGTGCTCGTCCTGCCCAACGACGGAGACACCAGACTGGCGGCAGCCACCGCGGCCGCAGTCGCGGCAGAGTCGGGCATCGCGGCCACGGTCATCGACAGCACGACCGCGGTGCACGGCATCGCGGCGCTCGCGGTCCTCGACCCGGCCGAGGACGTGACGACCATGAAGACGGCGATGACGGACGCCATCGCGGCGACTCGGCACGGAGCGGTGTCCGTCGCCTCCAAGGAGGCCGACACGCCCGTGGGCGTATGCCGTCCCGGCGACGTGCTCGGCTTCCTTGAGGGTGCGATCGCGGTGATCGGTTGCGACCTGCCCGCGGTGGCCGCCGAGGTGGCCCTTGCCCTGCTGGCGGACGGCGGTGAACTGCTCACCCTGGTCAGTGGTTCGGACGCCCCCGACGACCTCGCCGGCCACGTCGCCGAGGTTGCTCGCGCACGGCATCCCGACCTCGAGGTGTCGGTCATCGAGGGAGGGCAACCGCTCTACCCGCTGCTCGTCGGCGTGGAGTGACGTGACGGCGACGCTCTCGCATTTCACCGAGGACACCCTCGTCACGCGGGTCTTCGGCAAGCGGTTCGGCGAGCCCCTGGACAAGAACAAGGGCATTCGCACCATCGCCGACCTGTTCGAGTTTCTGCCGCGGCGCTATCTCAAGCCCTACGAACCCACCGACCTCGCCGACGTCGTCGAGGGGGAGGAGACGACCATCGTCGCGCGGGTGCAGTCGGCGACGACCCGGCCGATGGCGCGCCGCCGTGGCCAGCTGCTCACCGTCGTCATCGGCGATGGCCGCAGCACCCTCGATCTCACCTTCTTCAAGCCACACCCGCACAAGGCCCGCCTGGTGCCAGGAGTCATGGGCGTCTTCACCGGCACGGTGACCCGTTATGGCATCCGGCTTCAACTGGCTCACCCGGAATACCAACTCATCGGTGCCGACCAGGTGCAGGAGGCCACGGCACACCTCTCGACCCACCTCGTGCCGGTCTACTCGACCACGGGCAAGGTCGGGTCGATGGCCGTTCGCACCGCGATGGAGACCGCGCTCGGGCTGGTCGATCGGATCCACGAGCCGGTGCCGGAGGATCTGCGTCGGCGCCGCGGCTTGCCGACCCGGGCCGACGCCTTCCGGACCCTGCACAACCCTCCGATCGACGCAGACCTCACCGCGGCGATGCAGCGGCTGCGCTACGACGAGGCCCTCGTCCTGCAGGTCGTCCTCGGGCAGCGCCGCCTGGCCGCCGCAGCGATCCCGTCGACACCCCGGCTGCCGCGCATCGGTGGCTTGCTCGCGGCCTTCGACGCACGCCTGCCCTTCGAACTCACCGCGGGTCAGCGCGAGGTCGGCGAGATTCTCGCCGGCGACCTGGCCCGCGACCGGCCGATGCACCGCCTGCTCCAGGGTGAGGTGGGTTCCGGCAAGACGGTCGTGGCCCTGCGGGCGATGCTCGCGGCCATCGACGCCGGTGGCCAAGCGGCCTTGCTGGCACCGACCGAGGTCCTCGCAGCGCAACACCTGCGCTCGATCCAAACCTTGCTCGGCGATCTCGCGGCCGGCGGGATGCTCGGCGGCAGCGATATCGGCACCACCATCGCCCTGCTCACTGGCAGTCAGTCGGCAGCAGCTCGCCGCCGCGCCCTGCAGGACGTCGAGTCCGGCGCTGCGGGCATCGTCATCGGCACGCACGCCCTCATCCAGAAGCACGTGACGTTCGCCGACCTGGCCCTGGTCGTCGTCGACGAGCAACACCGCTTCGGCGTAGAGCAACGCGATGCGCTGCGCGAGAAGGGCCGCACCCCACCGCACGTCCTGGTCATGACTGCCACGCCCATCCCGCGCACGGTGGCGATGACGGTGTTCGGCGACATGGAGACGGTCACGTTGGCGGAGCTGCCGGTCGGTCGCTCACCTATCGACACGCACGTCGTCGATGCCGCGAAGCCGACCTGGGTGGCGCGCACCTGGAGCCGGGTCGCCGAGGAGGTCGCGCGCGGGCATCAGGTCTATGTCGTCTGTCCCACGATCGGCGAGCCGGGCGACGGCACCGCGTTCACCAAGGACAGCACCGACGAGGACACTGCGTGGGATGGCGACGACGCCCAGGACGATGCCGAGGGGGAGGGGAGCGCGGAAGGAGAGAGTGCAGTCCGCGAGTCCGCCCAGGTGTATGCCGTTGCCGAGGCGCTGCGGGCCGACCCGGTGCTCGCAGGGGTGCGGATCGGGATCCTGCACGGCCGCCTCGAAGCTGACGTGAAGGACCAGGTGATGCGCGACTTCACCGCCGGACGCCTCGACCTGCTGGTCGCCACGACGGTCATCGAGGTCGGCGTCGACGTGCCCAATGCCTCGACGATGGTGGTGCTCGACGCCGATCGGTTCGGCATCTCGCAGTTGCACCAGCTGCGCGGACGCGTGGGACGGGGCGCCGCCAAGGGGTTGTGCCTGCTGCTCACCGATGCCGAGAACTCCCTCTCCAGAGCCCGGCTGGAGGCCGTCGCCGCCACCGGTGACGGATTCGAATTGGCCCGCCGCGACGTGCAATTGCGCCGCGAGGGCGACGTCCTCGGGGCGCGCCAGAGCGGTCGAGGCAGCTCGATCCGGCACCTGCGGCTGGGCTACCGGCATGACGAGGACCTCATCCTCCAGGCGCGCCAGGACGCCAGTGGCATCCTGGAAGGCGACCCCGAACTCACCGCACCCGGGCATGCCGACCTCGCCGCCCGGGTGCGCCTGCGGGTGGATGCCGACCAGGCGGCCTATCTGGAGCGTGGCTAGATGACCCGAATCGTCAGCGGAAGCGCCGGCGGCCGACGTCTGAGCACGCCCACCGGAGCCGGCACCCGGCCCACCTCCGATCGCGTGCGGGAGGCGCTGTTCTCCCGGCTCGATCACCTCGATGTCCTGTCCGGCGCGCGGGTCCTCGACCTGTATGCCGGGTCCGGCGCCCTCGCGTTCGAGGCCATCAGCCGGGGTGCCGCTCACGCGCTGCTCGTGGAATCAGACCGAGGCGCGGCCGCGGTTGCGCGTCGCAATGCCCATTCGCTCGGGTGGTCGGCGGTCGTCGAGATCCGCGTCGACACGGTCGAGAAGGTGCTTCTCGGAGGGCCTTCTCACCCGGCCGACCTGGTCTGCCTCGACCCGCCCTACGACCTGCCCGATGATCGGCTCGCCGATGTGCTCGCCCTGCTGGTGGGGCACCGCTGGCTGGCCCCGGAGGCGCTCGTCGTCGTCGAGCGCTCGTCTCGCAGTCCGCAACCGACCTGGCCGGTCGGGTTGGCCGAGGCGGGGGAACGCCGATACGGCGAGACCAAGGTGTGGTTCGCGGATGCCCCTGGGCCGGACGAGGTAGCGTGACGCGCGTGTCGGAGTCCTCCCTCTCGTCAGCCGGCGCATTGCGTCGATGCCTGTGCCCCGGGTCCTACGACCCCATCACCAACGGGCACCTGGATGTCATCACCCGCGCGGCCGCGCTCTACGACGAGGTCGTCGTCGCGGTGCTGCACAATCCCGCCAAGAGCGGCACCTTCCCGGTCGAACGCCGGATCGAGCTCATCCGCCAGTCCCTGCCGGCGGGTCAGGTGGCCGATCGGGTGCGCGTCGAAGCCTTTGCCGGCCGGCTGCTGGTCGACGTATGCCGAGAACTGCACGTCGAGGCGATCCTCAAGGGACTACGCAGCGGCACCGACTTTGCCTACGAGCTCCCGATGGCGCTGATGAACCGCCACCTCACCGGCATCGAGACGGTCTTCCTGCCGGGCAACCCGGCATACGAGCATGTCTCGTCCTCGCTGGTCAAGGAGGTGAACTCGCTGGGCGGCGATATCACCGGTCTGGTGCCCGACGTCGTCCTGGCTGCGCTGCGCGCACGCTCCTGAGCCGGCATACCGGCCTGGCGACCGACCGGCTTTTGGGAGCCGACGGGAGGGTCGGCTAGGCTATGACGTCGGTCTCTGTCCGTCCTGGTCAGGGCCGAACCTCGACGCTGCTTCGACACTGCCGGAAGACATGACTCGCCTCGATCCTCGCGCCCCCCTGGTGTTCGACACCCGGGAGCTCAGTCGGCGTCCTGGTTCGATGCAGGAGGTCACGCGGCAAGTGCAAGCGCCGCAGGAGCTGGGCACCGACATCATCGCCGTGCCGACCGGTTCGCCGGTCGATCTGGTGGTGCGGTTGGAGTCCGTCTCCGAGGGCGTGCTCGTCTCGGGTTCGGTCCGTGCCACGGCCGGCGGCGCATGCGTGCGATGCCTGGACCCGGTCACCCTCCCTGTGGAGGCGACCTTTCAGGAGTTGTTCGCGTATGCCGATCGGGCGGCGCACCACCGTGAGGTGGACGCCGACGCGGACGAGGACGAGGTCGAGCTGTTCTTCCGCGAGCCGCCGGTCGAGAAGGTGCGCCAGATCTACTCGATCGACGACGTCAAGCGTTCGGCCCGCATCCGTGACTCGGTGCGTCGCATCGAGGTCGGCGGGCTGACC
>JBGAQV010000051.1:0-18113 GCA_044220505.1 Dermatophilaceae bacterium | reverse complement strand
CCAGGTGAGCGTCGTCCTCAAGCCCGAGCCGGGCAGCGACGAGGCGCGCACAGCGGTGCGCGACCTGCGGACGGCGCTGCACGGCATACCGGGGACCGTCGTCGGTGGCACGGAGGCAAGGGGCGTGGACGCCGCCGACGCTGCCTCCCGCGACCGTGGGGTCATCTTCCCGCTCATCCTCGGGCTGGTGCTGCTTGCGCTCCTGGTCCTGCTGCGCTCGGTTGTCGCGCCGCTCATCCTCGTCGGGACGGTCATCCTCACCTTCCTGGCGTCGGTCGGTGCCTCGTGGTGGATCTTCACGAAGGTATTCGGCTTCAGCGCGCTGGATGTCGGGGCACCGCTCTACACGTTCCTGTTCCTCGTGGCGCTGGGCGTCGACTACAACATCTTCCTGGTCACCCGGGCCCGCGAGGAGGCGGTGGAGCACGGCTCACGGGCCGGTATGCTGCGCGCGCTCGCCGCCACCGGTGGCGTCATCACCAGCGCAGGAATCCTGCTGGCTGCCGTGTTCGCAGTGCTCGGCGTCCTGCCGCTGGTCGTGCTGGCTCAGATCGGGGTCATCATCTGCCTGGGCGTCCTGCTCGACACCCTCGTGGTGCGGACCGTGCTGGTGCCGGCGATCGCGCTGATTCTCGGCGACCGGTTCTGGTGGCCGCGCCAGGTGAGCACGACCGCGGCGGTGGCTGGCCATCCGGTGCAGGGCTCTGCGCTGACCCGGACCCCGGAGGTGTGAGCGTTGTTCGACGGTTTCGCTCGCCAGTGGACCCCGCTGCTCCCGTCCGCCGACATCACGACGACCCCGCGTCGGATCAAGGTCGCTGGTGAGGACCTCGTCGCGTGGCGACCGCAGCCGGACGCCCTGCCTGGAGTGTTGCTCGACCGCTGCCCGCACCGCGGCGTCTCGTTAGCGCTGGGCAAGCGGACCGATGACGGGTCGCTGGCCTGCGCCTTCCATGGCTGGGAGTTCGGGGCCGACGGCGGCTGTGCCCACATCCCGTTCAACCCGGACGCCAGGCGGTCCCGGCTCGGCGCCACCGCGCTGCCGGTGCGGGAGACGGCTGGCTTCGTCTGGGTGTTCACCGGCTTCGCGGGAGCGGACGCGGCCGACGGGACCGACACGAGCGACTCCCCTGACCCGAGCGAACCCAGCGCACCGAGCGCCCCGAGCGCACCGAGCGAACCGAACGAACTGAGCGAACTGGGTGAACCCAACGTCCACGAACAGCTCGGCGACCCCGGGCTGACCCGGCATGACCACTGGGAGGAGTGGGACTGCCACTGGACCCGGGCCATGGAGAACATGCTCGACTTCCCCCACCTACCGTTCATCCACCGCACGACAATCGGGCGCTTCGTGTTGTCCAAGATGCACCGAGACTCGCGGCTACATCTGACGGTGACGGACACGGCATACGGGTTCGCTTTGGAGTCGCGCGTCGACGACCACCCGCCGTCGGCGGCTCTGCGGTGGTACCGCCCGCACGGCATGGTCCTGGACACCACGCCAGACCCGCGGATCATGCGGCTGCACGTGTGGTGCGTCCCCATCGACGAGAGCCACACCCGGATGCTGCTCACGTCCGTGCGCAACTTCGCGCAGAACCCGGCCGCATCGCTGGGGATCAACCGGTTCAACCTCACCGTGCTCCGGCAGGACCGAGCGGTGGTCGAGTCGAGCGCCCCCGCAGTGGTCCCCGAGGGGGCGGTCGAACGGTCGGTGCCGAGTGACAAGCCGACCCTCACGTTCCGCACGTGGTATCACCGTCGGGGGTCGCGCCCGCTCCGCCGACGGCAACCCGATGTCGGCGGGCCAGCCGTTGGATCGACGCGGCGTGCGTCGCCACGACAGTGGGTCGCGTAGCGGCCAGGACGACGACCTCGGGCTGGACCGAACGGCATACCGACGCCAGCCCGGTCAGGGGGGTGTCCGGACCGAAGTAGCGCACTCGCCAGCCTCGGCGCCCCAGCAGCACCCCGAACGCGAACAGCCCGAGGTCGTGGCGCTCGCCGGGTGGGCAGGCCAGCACCGCGGTCGGTCCGGCGCCCGCACCCCACGCCGCGGTGTGTTGAGCCAGCCGGGCCCGGATGAGTTGGCTCGCGAAGTGCTCGTGGGCGATCGTCGCGGTCCCGGCAGCCCAGCGATCGCCCAACTCCTGCAGGAAGGGCATGACGACGTGGCTGATCCACGCCGTCACGCCGAGGTCGGCCAGTGCCGCGTCCAGGGCCGCGCCGGCCGCCCCATGGTCGAAGGCGACCACGGCCCGGTGCAGCCGGGCGACATGCTGGTGGTCGCGCATGCGCTCCCTTGCGGTGGCCTGGTTCGCTGCGGTGGCCTGGTTCGTCGCCGTGGCGTGGGAAGGCGCGAGTGCGGCCGACATCGCGAGGACCTGGGCTGCGGCGCGGGCGGCTGGCAATCCGGCCTCGCGCAACAGCACCATCGCTCGCGCCTGCCGTTCGTCGTCGGCCGAATAGAGCCGGTATGCCGCGTCGCTGCGTTTCGGGTCGAACAGTCCGTAACGGCGTTCCCACGCCCGCAACACGTGCGTGGTGACGCCCACCCGGGTGGCGAGTTCTCCGATTCGGTAGCCCGGCATGGGACCACAGTAGTGGGCAAAACCTTAGACAAAGCTTTGACGGATACGGTGCAAAAATCTACGGTTCCGTCATGACCGGCTCACCCATTCCCCGTGAGCGCATCGCCGTGGTTGGCGCTGGCGCCGCTGGCCTGACCGCGGCATACGTGCTCTCCCAGGCCCACGACGTCTCCCTCTTCGAAGCACAAGATCGCCTTGGCGGGCACGCGCACACCCACGACGTGGGTCGGGTCGGCGGCGGGACGCTGGCGGTCGACACCGGGTTCATCGTCCACAACGACCGCACCTACCCGCTGCTGCGCCGCCTCTTCGCCGAACTCGGCGTCACCGTCCGCCCTACCGAAATGTCGATGAGCATCCGGGACGAGCAGTCCGGCATCGAATACGCCGGCGGGCGTGGGCTGTCCGGCTTCCTGGCCCGTCCCGGCCAACTCCTCGACCCGCGCTATGTGCGCACCCTGGCCTCCGTTCGCCGGTTCTATGCGGTCGCCCGGGAGTTCCTGCGGACCACCGATGACGACGACCAGACGACGTTCGGTGAACTCATCCGGGACGCGGAGCTGCCCGACACGTTCGTTCGCCTGTATGCCGTGCCCGTCGTCGCCTGTGTCTGGTCCACCGGCGGTGCCGATGCCCTGGACTACCCGGCCCGTTACCTGCTGCGCTTTCTTGAGCACCACGGGATGCTTGCGGTGGGCGGCTCGCCGCAGTGGTACACCGTGGAAGGCGGTTCTCGACGCTACGTCGACGCCGTGGCGCGCCGGATTGCCGACGTGCGGATCGGGCGGCCCGTTCGGTCGCTGTGGCGCGACGCGGACGGGGTCCACCTCGTCGAAGACTCCGGCGCACGTCAGGACTTCGACCGGGTCGTCATCGCAACCCACCCGGACGAAGCGCTGGCCCTGCTCGCCGATCCCACCCCGACCGAGCGGACCGTGCTCAGTGCTTTCCGCTACTCGCACAACGAGACTGTGCTCCACAGCGACCTCTCGCTGTTGCCCGTCGCTCCTCGGGCGCAGGCCTCGTGGAACTACCTCGTCCGAGGCGACGGCGGTGGCCCCCCGCTGGTGACCTATTGGATGAACCGGCTGCAGGGGCTCCCCGCGGACACCCCCTTGTTGGTCACCCTCAACGGCGCCGACCGGGTCGATCCCGCGGCGATCATCGCAACGATGGATTACGCCCACCCGCTCTATGACCTGGCGGCCGTGCGCGCCCAGCGGCACCTGCCGGGCCTGTCCGGCGGGCGCACGGCATACGCCGGCGCCTATCACGGCTGGGGGTTCCACGAGGACGCGGTCCGTGCGGGGGTGGCGGCCGCGGCAGCCTTCGGGGTGACGTGGTGATCCCCGCCCACACGTCGACATCGCCGAACGAGCGACTGCCGGTGGTGCCGGCGCTCGTCGTCGGGCGGGTGCACCACGTGCGCCACCACCCGCCACGGTCTTTCACCCACGGTCACTACCAATGGTTGATCGACCTCGCCGACCCGCCGACGATGCGTGGTCCGCTGCGGGCGTTGGCCGACGTGCGCGCAGCCGACCATCTCGGTGGGGTGGAGGACTTCGAGGCGCTACGCGGTGAGGTGATCCGCCGAGTGCGGACCGAGGGTATCGACCTGCCCGAAGACGTCCGCATTGTCATGTTGGCGCACGCCCGGGTGCTCGGACACGTCTTCGATCCGATGAGCGTGTTCTGGTGCCTCGACCCCGGCGGCGTCGTGCTCGCTGCGCTCGTGGAGGTGCACAACACGTATGCCGGGCGGCACGCCTACGTCGTCCGGCCCGATGAGCGAGGTCGCTGCGAGATCACCAAGGATTTCTACGTCTCGCCGTTCACCACCGTCGACGGCTCGTATGCCGTGCGGCTGCGTCTGTCCGCCCGGCGGGTGTCTGCGTCGGTCGAGTTGCGACAGGCCGGCCGCCCGGTGCTCACCGCCTCGGTGAGCGGTGTCGTCCACCCGGTCTCGGCTGGTCGTCTGCTTCGGGTGGCTGTGCGCTATCCACTGATGCCCCAACGAGTTTCAGCTCTCATCAAGGCCCACGGCATCCTGTTGTGGCTGCGCCGACACCCGATCACCCCTCGGCAACGGATCGGAGGCAACGCGGCCGCCCGCCCGACCACGGGGGGCCAGGCAACGCTCAAGGCACCGATGGCAGCGCTGGGCTCAACCGGCTCGGCACCGGTCGATGGCGCAACCGCCGATCCGACGCAAGAGACGCGGATCGAGCCGCCGGGGCGGCATACCCTCCTGACTCGGGGGAGGATCGCGGCCGGGCTCGTGCGGATGATGGTCGCTCCGTTGCCGGTCCGGGTCACCCATCCCGACGGGAGCGTGCTCGGGGGCGGGGGGCCGGATGACCCGACCCTGCAGGTGGTGCGCCCCGAGGTGCTCTATCGGCGGTTGGAGACGCACCCGAAGATCGGCTTGGGCGAGGGCTATATGGCCGGTGATTGGCGAGCGGCGGACGGCACCGATCTGGCCGCGGTGCTGACCCCGTTCGCCGCGCGGATGGGCAGCCTGCTGCCACGCCCGATCCTTGCCTTGCGTGGGGTTCTGGAACGGGCGCATCCCCCGGCTCAGCGCAACACTCCCGAAGGAGCCCGGGCCAACATTGCCGCACACTACGACCTGAGCAACGACCTTTTCGCAGCCTTCCTCGACGAGACGATGACCTACAGTTCGGCGCTGTTCGACCCCGGACGGCCGGTCCAGGAGCAATCCCTCGCCCAGGCCCAACACCGCAAGATCGACGCGGTGCTCGATGCCGCGGGGGTCGGCCCCGGCACGCGGGTGCTGGAAATCGGCACCGGCTGGGGAGAGTTGGCGGTGCGGGCCGCCCGACGCGGCGCCCACGTCACGACCTTGACCCTGTCCAGTGAGCAGGCCGAACTGGCCGAGGCCAAGATCGCGGCCGCCGGGCTGAGCGATCGAGTCCAGATCCGCCTCGCGGACTATCGGACGCTCCTCGGGGGCACCGAGCGTTTCGACGCCGTGGTCAGCGTCGAGATGATCGAGGCAGTCGGCGAGGAGTTCTGGCCGGACTACCTGCGGACCATCGACACGGTGCTCGACCCATCAGGACGTGCCGTCCTGCAGGCCATCCTCATGAGCCACGAGCGGCTGATGGCCACCCGCCGATCGCACGGGTGGATCCAGAAGCATATCTTCCCCGGTGGCCTCATCCCCTCGGTGCGGGCCCTGCAGGAGGCGAGCACACGGCATACCCGCCTCGAGGTCACCGATGTCGCCCGGTTCGGCGCGCACTACGCGCACACCCTGCGGCTTTGGCGGCTGGCTTTCCTCAAGAACTGGCCGACTATCGAAAGCCTCGGCTTCGACGAGGTGTTCCGCCGGACCTGGGAGTTCTACCTCGCCTATTGCGAGGCAGGCTTCGCGGCCGGCTATCTGGATGTTGCCCACCTGACCCTGAGGAGAACCCGATGACCACGCTGCGTCGAACGGTACGGACCGTCGCACCCCCGGAGCGCGTCTTCCCCTATCTGACCGATTTTGCCAACGCCGCACAGTGGGACTCGGGGACCGTGACCTGCGAGCGCGTGAGCGGTGACGGCGGCCCGGGCACCGTCTATCGGAACGTCTCGCGGTTCGCCGGCCGGGAGGTGGAGCTGCATTACACCGTCGAGACGGTGGCTGCGCCCACCTTCGTCGTCGTCGGCCGCAACGCAACCACGGAGAGCCGGGACACCATCCGCGTCACGCCGGACGGCACCGGTTCGGTCGTCGACTACCTCGCGGAGTTCACCTTCAGCGGCCCCGCCCGATTCCTTGGCCCGCTCCTGCGTCCCCTGCTGGAGCGGCTGGGCGACCAGACTGCCGACCGACTGACCCAGACCTTGGACCAACTGTGAAGGCGAGTCTGGGCGCCGCGCTCGACACGGTGCTGGACCGCAGCGTGGTGCTGGGCTACACCGCCATCGGCCACGGCGTGCGTCGGCGGCTGCCGATCTGGCCGGCCGATCCGGGCCCGGAATCGTTGCGTGGCAAGCATGTCGCCGTCACCGGGGCGACGTCTGGGCTGGGCATCCGGACCGCTGCGGACCTGGCCGCGCTGGGGGCCACCGTGCACCTGGTGGTCCGTGACGTCGCCAAGGGCGCTGCGGTCGCCGACCGGATCGCTGCCGACACCGGTCGGGCGCAGGCGGCGACGGTGTGGGAGTGTGACGTCGCGTCCGCGGCGAGCGTCGCCGCCTTCGTTGCTGCTTTCCGGTCGGCCGGTGTCTCGCTATCGGCCCTCGTCCACAACGCCGGGGTGCTGCCCGCGACCCGCCAGGAGGACGACCGCGGTCACGAACTCACCATGGCCGTTCATGTGTTGGGTCCGGTCGCCATGACCGAAGGACTGCTGGCGAACCTCACCGATGACGCCCGGGTCATCTTCGTCACCTCCGGCGGCATGTATACCCAGCGCCTGGTTGTCGAGGACCTGGACTATCGGCGCGGCCGCTATCGGGGCGCGGTGGCCTACGCCCGCAGTAAGCGAGCCCAGGTGGAGCTCCTCCCCGTGCTGGCGGACCGCTGGGGTGGCGCCGGAGCCGCCGTGTATGCCGCCCACCCCGGCTGGGCGGCCAGCCCCGGGGTGGCGTCGTCGCTGCCCGGGTTCGATCGGATCATGCAGCCGTTGTTGCGCAGAGGCGACGCGGGCGTCGACACGGTGACCTGGCTGGCCGCGGTCGATCCCCGGCCATCGAGTGGCGGGTTGTGGCATGACCGTCGTGAGCGCCCCACCAGCTATGTGTCGCGCACCGTGGCGACCGAGGTCGAGCGCTCCGCCCTGTGGCGCTGGGTGGCGCAGGAGTGCGGCATACCCCTGGGGCCGCAGCCACGCTGAGCGGCTGGCGGTGCGCCTGGCCTAGCCGTCACAGGACGGTGCGCGAGCGGGTGCTCGACGGAGTGCGAAGAGGGGGACGATGACACCGTCTGCCGCACTCCGTCACGCACTCGCCACGGCCGACCCCGCACTCGCCACGGCCGACCCTTCACCGCTGCGGTGGTTACGCCGCAGGCCCCCGCATGACTCAGGCGTGCGCGATGCCCCGTCGGCGCTCGCGCAGCCGCTCAACGATGTCGTACAGGACCGGCACGAGGATGAGCGTGAGCACGGTCGAGGAGACCAGGCCGCCGATGACGACGATGGCCAACGGCTTGGAGATGAAGATGCCACCGCCGGTCACCCCCAAACCCATGGGCAGCAGTGCGAAGATCGTCGCCAAAGCCGTCATGATGATCGGTCGCAACCGCAACCGGGCCCCGTCGATGATCGAGTCGGCGATCCCGGCGCCCGACTCGCGATATTGGTTGATCAAGTCGATGAGAACGATGGCGTTCGTCACGACGATGCCGATGAGCATGAGCAGCCCGATCATCGCCGGGATCCCCAACGCGGTGCCGGTCAGCAGCAGCAATCCCAACGCTCCGGTGGCGGCGAACGGCACCGAGACGAGCAGGATGAGCGGCTGCAGGAGCGACCGGAACGTCGCCACCATGATGAGATAGACGATCGCGATGGCGGCCAGCATGGCAATCCCCAACTGTGCGAACGACTCCCGCTGAGCTTGTGAGACCCCGGCCAGGCGGACGGTGACTCCGTCAGGCAACGAGAGATTGGCGAGCTTGGTTTGGATCGTCGAGGTGACCCCGCCGACGTCCCCGGCCTGGGGGGTCCCGGTCACGGTGGCGGCTCGGGCCCCGTCGACCCGCCCGATCGAGGCCGGTGAGGAAACCTCGGTGACGTCGGCGACGGCGTCGAGGAGGACGGGCGCTGCCTTGGCTTTCTGGGCGTCCTTGGCCGCCTGGCTCAGGGCCTCGCTGTCGGCGCGGCTCTTGAGTGTCTTGGAGCGTGACTCGATGACCTTGGCGATGCTCTCGTCGGTGGCGGTCAGCTGAGCCTTGGCCGTCGCCAAGGACTTCTCCAGGGAAGCAATTTGGGCGCGCAGCGTCGCCGCTGGGTCGGCGGGCGTCACGGGAATCGCTCCAGGTGGCAGTGCCGCGAGCTGGGCCAACTGGGCGTTGAGGGCGCTCAGCTGGCTGGTCAGAGCGCTGATGCTCTCGGACACCTTGGTCCGAGACTCCCGCAGGCCCTTGAGTTGGTCGGACAAGGCGGCGTCCTGGTCGGCCTGGGCCTTCTTCTGCATGGCCTTCTGGTCGTTCTCGACCTCGGTGGCGGCGGCCTTGCGGGCATCGATCGTCTGCTTTTGGGTCACCGGCAGCGGCAAGGACCGAAGCCCATCGACAGTTGTCACCGGCTGGCGCGAGCGCAGCACCACATCGACGGTCGTGTCGCCGATGGTCACCGTGCCGACCTTGGTTCCCTTGACCGCCTGGGCGACCGCCTGACCGATCTGCGCCTGGACCATTCCCGCAGCAGCGGCGGCGGGAGCGTCGACACTCACCTTGAGCATGGACTTGGCATTGGTGAGGTCGGTGCGCACGTTGCGCATGCCTGGCACCGTGCTGAGCATCTCGGCGACCTGGTCGCTGGCCTTGCGCAAGTCGTCCTGGTTGGCCCCTTCTACGACGAGCGCGATGTCGCTGTTGGCCTGGGTCGAGACGACTTCAACGGTGCCGACGTCCGGCAACGCGGTGAGCGCCGCGCGGAGTCGGTCACCGACAGCGGCCCCGTCGGACCCCGAGGCCAAGGTGACCGAGATCGAGGACTGATTCGGCCCGGCCACTGTCCCGAAGAACACCCGGGACGGGTCGCCCCCGACCGTCGTCGTGTAGGAGACCACCGTGGGTTCGGCCGCGAGGATCGCCTCCAGCTTCTTGGCGGCGGCGTCGGTCTGTTCCAGCGCGGCGCCCGCGGGCAACTCTTGGACCACCCGCAGGGTTGTGGCCCCCATCGACCCGAGGAAGTCGGTCTTGAGGCGAGGCGCCAACCCCACTGTGGCGACGAAGACCAAGGTGGCCAAGACGATCGTCACCACTCGGTGTCCCAGCGCCCAACGCAGAGCGGGCAGGTAGGCCCGCTGCAACGGCGTCTGCGGGGACTCGTGCGAGGCGAGCGGCATACCGCCGGCGTATGCCGCGTCGCCGTCTTCGGTGGCCGTCGAGCCATCCCCAGCTGCTCGCCGCCGCATGAACCACGAAGCCAGCACCGGCACGACGGTGAGCGCGACGAACAGCGATGCCAGCAGCGCGATGGTGACGGTCATCGCGAACGGCCGGAAAAGCTCTCCGGTCTGGCCGGACACGAGCCCGATGGGCAGGAACACCGCCACCGTGGTCAACGTCGACGAGGTCACCGCACCGGCGACCTCGCGCACCGCCCGGATGATCGACGCGGCGCCGAACTCGCCCAAGGACTGGTGGCTGTTTTTGTACTCGATGACGCCGTTGTTTTACTCCACGACTCTGCCGATAGCCACCGTCAATGCACCCAGGGTGAGGATGTTGAGGGTGTAGTTGCCCATTCGCAAGCCGATCATCGCGATGAGCAACGACAACGGAATGGAGATCGCGGTGATGATCGTCGAGCGGACCGAGGCCAAGAAGACCAGAATGACGACCACCGCGAAGAACAGGCCGAGCAGGCCCTCGACAGTGAGGTCGTGGATCGAGTCCTCGATGTAGGGCGCCTGGTCGAAGACCACCGACTGGGTTGCCCCGCCGCCCACTCGAGCCATCAGGGCAGGCAGTTCGGTCCGGACGGCTTGGGACACCGCGACGGTGTTCCCGCTCTGCTCCTTGGTCACCGCCACGGTGAGCGACGGCTTGCCGTTGGCCCGGGAGATTGAGGTGGTGTCGACCGGCGCCATGGCGACATCGGCGATGTCGCGCAACGCGACCGGCCCGTCGGTCCCCTGGACCTGGATGGCGCTGATCTCGTCGGTGCTGACAAGGGTCTTGCCCACCTCGACGTCCAGCGTCGATCCGTCTGCCGCGAGCGATCCGGCCGGGACGGCGATGCCGCTGGCCGCGAACACCTGCGACAGCGTGGCTGGTTCGACCCCGAGGCGGTCCACGTCGTCGGGACGCAGGGTGATCAGGACCTGCTGCTTCTCCTCGCCGCCAACGACGACGTCTCGAACCCCGGGCAGGGTTTTGAGCTTCGCGGCGACGATGTCCTTGAGTTTGCGCGACAAGGTCGCCTTGTCCTCGGCCGAGGAGACCGCGAGGACGACGATGGGCACGTCGTCGAATCGCCCCGCGACGACCTGCGGGTCCACGTCGCTGGGCAAGCGCCCCTGGATGCCGTCAACCGCAGATCGCAGGTCGGTGAGGACCTTGTCCGACCCGGTCCCGAATTCCCATTCGACCCGAACTGTCGAGACGGCGCTCGCGCTGCGGGAAGTCACTCGTGTGACGCCGGAGACCGCCTTGGCGGCGTCCTCGATCGGTCGGCTCACCTCGCGCTCGACGACCTCGGGGGCGGCCCCGGGGAGAACGGCGACAATGGTTGCGGCCGGAGTCTCGATCGAGGGGATGAGCTCCTGTTTGAGGCTGCCCGATGCGAAGAAGCCCGCTGCGACAAGGATCGCGCAGACAAGCAAGACAACGGTGCGGTTAGCCAGGCTCAACATGGTCAAACGGGTCACCGGGACAGACTACGGCCCCGCGCGCAGGACGCCGACAAGCGTGTCGACAAGCGGCCAGCGCCCCAGTCCTCAGAGGTCGTTGCCTGCGTAGGACTGGTTGAAGCTCTTGTTGGCCAACGGGAAATCCGGGACGATCGTGTCGGCCAGCGCCACCGGCAGCGCCGGCCAGTTGAAGAAGCTCGGGTCGACGATCTTCACCCTGGCCAGGCGCCCGTCCGGCCCCAGCTCGACGCGGTGACACAGCGTTCCCCGCCACGCCTCGACGACCCCGAGCCCCGCCGCCGGTCCGCGCCCCTCGCCTTCCGGCATCCCGTATGCCGTCCGCTCACCTCCCAGCCCAGCCGCACCACCGGAGCTACCACCGCCCACACCGGCCAGGTCGATGAGCCGGGGGAGCAGCGCAGCGGACGCGGCGAACTCGGTGGCGCGAACGGCATACCGGGCCAGGACGTCGCCGCCCTGCTGGGTGACTGGCGTGAATCCCGGCCCGAGGTCCACCTGGGGGTGGTCGGCGCGTGCGTCGACGGTCAGTCCACTGGCCCGGCCGACGTAGCCGAGGGTTCCGAGGTTGCGCGCAAGCTCGCCGGGTAGCACTGCGGTCCCGGTGAACCGATCCAGGACGACCGAGTGGGCCAGGGTGAGCGCGACGATCTCGGCCACCTCGGCGGCCACCTCGGCGACGAGCGCAAGGTCCGGCTCGGCGGCCCACTGCGCCGTCCCGACGCCGATCCCTCCTCGCAACAGCCGGTGTCCGGTGACGACTGCGTTGTGCCGCAACAGCTTTTCGCGCAGCCGTTGGGTGTGGATGTGGGCGATCCCGAAGCCGACGTCGTTGGCGATCATCCCGAGGTCGGCGACGTGGTTGTAGAGCCGCTCGAGCTCCAGCAAGGCCGCTCGGCGCGCCGCGACGGCGGGGGACACCTCGATCCCGAGGGCCTCCTCGACAGCTTGGACGAACGCGAGCGTGTGCCCCACGGCGGTGTCACCGCTGACCCGCTCGGCCAGCTCGATCGCCTCGTCCGGCGTCCGGCTCTCGAAGAGGCGCTCCATGCCGCGGTGGACGAACCACAGCCTGGCCTTCATCCGCAGGATGGTCTCGCCGACCACCGAGAACCGGAAATGCCCCGGTTCGATGATCCCCGCGTGGATCGGCCCGACGGGGATCTCGTAGACGCCGTCGCCCTGGACGTGGACGAACGGATACGACCCGACGTCGGGCTCGAGGTCGGGCATCGGTCCGGCGTCATGGCGCATCGGGTGCCAGCCGCTGGGCCAGTGACCGTGGCGCACCAGCCGTCGCGGCATCGGGTGGCCGATCGGTTCGATCCCGAGCAGGTCGCGCAACTCGCGCTCGAATCGTCCTGCGGGATATGACAGTCCGGCCAGGCTCGGCAGGTGCGGTCGGTCATGGGGCAGGCGCACGACGAGCTCCCGACGTTGGCCCACGGGCCGCAGGAAGTCGTAGACGACCCGGAACTCGTCGCCGTCGTCGTGCCCGGCCACCAGCGCCAGCCGCCAGCCGTCGCCCAGCAGAGTCGCGGCTGCACCTTCCAGCGCGATGGGGTTGACGTCCTCCCGGTATGCCGTCCGCCCGCCGGTCACGGGGTCACCCCCAGTCCCGCGACGGCAGCTGCGAGGGCGCCACCGCTCTGCAACGCCAGCACTCCGGCCAGCACTGCCGCCCCCAGCGCCACGACCATCGGCGCCTGGGCACGGGCGCCCGGCCGCGCTGCTGGCTGGTGAGGGCTGGCTGCTGGTTCGCGGCCTGGTCGATCTGGGGCCGCCGGGCCGAGGGTCATCGCGAGCACTTGGCGGGAGATCCCGACAAAGGTCAGCAGCAGCAGCGCCAACACGATGAGCATCACCGGCGCCAGGCCCGCCGACCATCCGGCGATGACGATGGCCACCTCGGTGAAGAACAGCACGAACGGCGGGAACCCCAGCAGGGCGGCCGTTCCCACGAGCCACGGCCCGCCGAGATCCGGTCGCCGCGCGCTTAGCCCGACAACGTCGGCGACCCTGCTGCTGCCCTCGGCTCGAAGGATCCGGCCCGCTTGGACGAACATCGCCGACTTGACCAGCCCATGTCCGAGCACGTGGACCAGCACGGCGGTCGTCGCCAGCCACCCGCCGATGGCGACCCCGATCGCCATGAGGCCCATGTGTTCGATGCTCGAATAGGCCAGCAGACGCTTGTAGTCCCGTTGGGTCAGGGTCAGTGCCGCCGCCACGGCCAGCGATAGCACCCCGAGCACCAGGAGCACCCCCCGCAGGAACCCCGGCCCGAGCGCGAGGTCACTGATGGAGCGAAGGCGCAGCACGGCATACAGGGCGACGGACAGCAGCACCCCGGACATGAGGCCGGACACGGGAGCGGGCGCCTGGCTGTGGGCGTCGGGCAACCACGAGTGCATCGGGGCGAGGCCGGCCTTCGTGGCGAAACCCAGTGTCGCCAAGGCGATTCCCAGCCGGGTCACGGCCGGATCGAGGCGCCAGGCGAGCCCGACGAGCTCGACCCACGACAGGGTGGGGTGCCCGGCGGCGCGGGTCGCAGCATACAGGACGACGATGCCCAGGAACGCGATGGCGACGCCGACCGAGCCGAGGACGACGTATTTCCACGCTGCCTCCAGCGAGCGCCGTCCGCTGCCGTAACCGACGAGGAACGCGGTGGTGATCGTCGTCGCCTCGATGGCGACCCAGAGGACACCGAGGTTGTCGGCAAGCACCGCCAAGCTCATCGACGCGAGGAACGCGCAGACCAGGGCGGTGAACCACCCGTCCGCGCGAGCGGGCGTGACCAGGTCGGCCCAGAGCGCGACCGTCGCCACTGCGCCGATGGTGACCAGCAGGTATGCCGCGAGCGCGTCACCGCGCAGCAGGTCACCGGCCCCGGTGGGGACCGTCGTCCCAGTGCCCGTGACACGGATGAGCAGGGCGAGGCCGCTCACCAGGATGGCCAGCGCTGCGGCGAGGCCGAGCGGTCGGGTCCAGGTGGCCGGTCGGCGGGATGCCGCAGCGGCTCCGAGCAGGGCGGGGACCACGAGGGGGAGCCACAGCAGCGCGCCCATCACGGAAGCAGTCCCTTCATCAGTCGTGCAACTCCCTCAGGTCGTGCAGATCGACCTCGCCGTGGGCCAGCTCCAGCCGGGCAGAGAGGATCCGCAGGATCAACACGACGAGGACAACGTCGAGGAGCACGCCCAGCTCGACGACCAGGGGCACGCCTCCAGCGGTGAGGAAGGCGACGGTGGCGATGCCGTTGTCGATGACGAGAAAGCCGATGACCTGCGAGACAGCCCGATGGCGGGTGAGCAGCACAAGGAAGCCGACCAGCACGAGCGTGAGACCGGCCGGCACGGCGTGCGCGGCCGGGCCGGTGTCCAGGGCGACGAGGGGTCGGCTCACGGCATACGCGAGGGTGGCCAACCCGGCCGCGGCGAGCAGTCCGCTCACCGGGTTGACGGCGGGGGAGTCCTCGCGGTGGATGCCCGAGCGTTCGATGGTGCGGGCCAGCGCCCAGGGCAGCCCCACGGCCTTGAGGGCGAGGACGACGACCGCGACGAGGACCAACTCGGCGTGCCCCTCGGCGAGCCCGATGGCCCCGACGAGGAAGGCCAGGGCAGCGCCCTGGAGGGCCAGCAAGAGCGTCGAGGCATCGGTCGAGCGCCGCCAGACCTGGAGAACGGCGGTGAGCATGAGCAGGCCGGTCGCGGTGGCGACGGTCTGGGCGAACAAGCTCTCGGTCATCAGTGGTCTCAGACGATGAGGTAGGAGGCGGTGACGGACAGGAAGGCCAGGACGAACGAGCCGGCCAGCAGCTCGGGGACCCGGAAGAGGCGCACTTTGGCCAGGAACACCTCGGCGGTCGCGATGATGGCACCGGCCAGGAAGAGCTTGGCCGCGAAGGCGACCGTCGCCACCAGCGTGGCGATCACCCCGAGGTCGGCCGCCACGCCCCACGGGAGGGCGAGGTTGACGACCAGTCCGAGCAGAGCGGTCAGGCGCAGCCACGAGCCGAGCTCAAGCCAGCCCAGATCGCGTCCGCTGCTTTCGAGCACCATCGCCTCGTGGACCATGGTCAGCTCGAGGTGGGTGGCCGGGTTGTCGACCGGCAGTCGGCCGGTCTCGGCGAGGACGACGATGGTGAGGGCGACCAGGGCCAGCAGGCTCACTGGGGACACGACGGTGGCCGGGTCGGTCATCCGGGCTTGCAGGATCGCCGAGAGTGCCGTCGTGCCAACGGGCACCGAGAGGGCATAGACCGCGACGAGCACCGTCGGTTCGACGAGGGCGGCGATCATCATGTGCCGGCTGGACCCCATGCCACCGAAGGCCGTCCCGGACTCCAACCCCAGCAGGGCGAGGGCGACCGTGCCGACGAGCAGCACCGACACGACGACGAACAGGTCGTCGGGCACCCAGGCCAGGGTGGCGATCCCCAGCAGGGGGACGAGGGCAACACTGACCAAGCTGCTGACGACCAGGACGAGCGGTGCGGCCGCCATGAGGGGGCCGGCGCCTTGGGCGGCGAGCGGCTCTTTGGCCAGCAGCTTGCGTAGGTCGCGCCACGGCTGACCAACGCCGGCCCCGGCCCGGCCCTCCAACCTCGCGCGAAGTTGGCGCATGATGCCGATGAGCAGAGGAGTGAGGGCGACGGCCACGAGGACCTGCCAGGCCAGCGCGAGCGCGGTCACCAGGTCACCACCAAGAGGACGACGACCAAGGCGGTGAACGAGAAGCTGAGGTAGCGCTGGATGCTGCCGTTCTGGGCCCGCCGACCGAGGTCGCCGAGGACCTCCAGGATCCCCAGCAGCGGCTGATAGAGCCGGTGTTCGACCTGGTCGACCATCCGCTGCCGGAACGCCACGGCTCGCACGAGGTAGCGGGACTCGGTCGTATGAGTGACGTCCAGGTCCCTGGTGGGTTGCAGGGCGTCATCGAAGATGCGGACCAGCGGCTCGGCATACGAGGTCGCGGTGTATTGCATCATCGGGTCGACGCGCACGCCCCCGCAGCCCCACGGGAGGTCCACGGTCCGGCGTGGGGCGCGTCGGGCGGCGCGGACAGTGACGACCGCGACCGGCACCGCCAGCGCCAGGGCCATGAGCACCAGCGCCACCGGGTCCAACAGCGCGGTGACCGCGGGAAGGGCGACCCCGCCGAGCCCCACCTGCTCCACGCCGGAGGCACCCACGGCGTATGCCGCCCCGCTCGCCACCCAGCCCGGCACCAGACCCAGCGCGACGACGATTCCTGCACCGACGAGCAGGGGCACGGTCATCGGAGCGGGGCTCTCGTGGGCCGCCCCGGCTGACTCCGACCGAGCTCGGGCCAGGAAGGCGATGCCGACCACCTTGACGAAGGTCAGCAGTGCAAGCCCGGCCGTGAGCGCCACGACGGACACCGTGATCGGCAGCGCGATGGCGATGACCCGGTCAGCGCCCGGCCCCCGGGTGTTCCCGTGGACGAGCGACTGCAGCAGCACCCACTCGGCGACGAACCCCGACGAGATCGGCAGGGCGGCAGCTGCGAGCGCGGCGATGGACGTGGCCGTGGCGGTCCGGGGCATGAGTCGGGCCAGGCCGCCGAGCCGGTCGAGGTCACGCTCACCGGTGGCGTGCAGGATCGACCCGGCGCCAAGGAACAGCACGGTCTTGAAGGCCGCGTGGCTCACGACGAGGAGGACGACCGCGACCAGGGCGACATCGGCGACCGCGCGCTGTCCCGCGGCGCGCAGCAGCATTGCGACGGCCAGCCCGGTGACCATGAGGCCGAGGTTCTCGGTCGTCGAATAGGCCAGCAGCCGTTTGAGATCCGAGGTCACCGACGCCTGGAGGATCCCGTAGACGGCCGATGTGCCGCCGAGCAGCAGCAGCCCGATGCCCCACCAGTGCGGCCCGTCGGGCAGCAGGCGAGTGCTGAGCAGCAGCAGGCCGTAGACCCCGAGCTTGACCATCGCTGCGCTCATCGGGGCCGACACATGGCTGGGTGCTTCGGGGTGGGCTCGGGGCAGCCACACGTGGACGGGGACCAGCCCGGCCTTTGTCGCGAAGCCTCCGGCCAACAGGGCGAAGGCCAGCGAGGCGCTCGCTCCGGTCGGGGGCGCTGCGGCGATGGCGGCCCAGGAGGCGTCGCCGGCGTGTCCGACGAGGACCGCGAAACCGGCGAGGAGCAGCACGAAGCTCAGGTGGGTCATCGCGGCATACCAGAGGACAGCCGAGCGCACCTGCGGTCGGGCGGCGTGCTCGGACAGCAGCAGGACGGTGGAGCCCAGCGCCATGAGCTCCCACCCGAGCAGGAAGGTCACCGCGTCGCCCGCGCCGGGCACGATCGCCATGCCCCACACAAAGAGCGGGTATGCCGCCCACGCGGCTCGCGTCGCCGACGCACCGTGGGCGTAGCCGACGCCGAACCACGCACTGAGCGCTCCGACGAGCCCGACGATGATGAGGAAGATGCCCCCGAGCCGGTCGGGGGTCAGCGACAGGAGGCCGATTCCTGGGATCGGTGAGCCGAACGTCAGGGCGCCCGGCTGCCCGAGCATTGCCCCGATCCCGGTGACGGCGATGGTCAGGCCGAGGACGGCGTTGAGGGTGCCGGAGACGGCCGAGCGCCTGTGGTCGTTGACAGCGATTGCCGCTGCGAAGGCGAGCGCGGCGAGCAGGGGCTGACCGAGCAGCCCAATATCGGTGAGGGTCATCGTCCGGTGACCTGCCGGAGGGCAGCGACGATGGCGTCGGGGGGCGGCGGGCAGCCCGGGACGACGAGGTCGACGGGCACGATGTCCGCAACGGCGCCGACGACGGCATACCCCTGGGCGAAGGCGCCCACCCCGGCGGCACAGTCGCCGATGGCGATGACCACGCGGGGCTGGGGAGCGGCTTCGACGCTACGGCGCAACGGTTCGGCGAGGTTGCGCGTCGGGGCGCCGGTGACGGCCAGGACGTCGGCGTGACG
>JBGAQV010000050.1:0-18245 GCA_044220505.1 Dermatophilaceae bacterium | reverse complement strand
CGCCCGCGCGGTGCCCTGGGTCGCCCCCCGGCCCCCCCGTGGCCACCGCTCTCTTCCACCCTGGCTTTGTTCACTCCTTTCACCCTCCCTTCCACTCCAGTCCGAACGCTGGCACGGGCGTGCCTCCGGACGCGCGGATAGGCTGCTCACGTGAAGGTTCTCGTCCTCGGGTCCGGCGCTCGCGAACACGCCCTCGTCCGTGGGCTGCTCGCCGATCCGGTGGTCACCGACGTGATCGCCGCTCCGGGCAACCCGGGCATGGCCGCCGAGTCGGTGTGCGAGCCCCTGGCCGACCTCACCGACGCTGCCGCGGTGACCGCGCTCGCGGCACGGCATACCGTCGATCTCGTCGTCGTGGGGCCGGAAGCGCCGCTTGTCGCCGGAGTGGGTGACGCGCTGCGCGCGGCAGGGTATGCCGTCTACGGCCCGGACGCCGCTGCTGCCCGGCTGGAGGGCAGCAAGGCCTTCGCCAAGGAGGTCATGGCCTGCGCGAGCGTGCCGACCGCCCTGGCCCATATCTGCACGACCTTGGTGGAAGTGGCTGCGGCGCTCGACGCGCTGGGGGCGCCCTTTGTCGTCAAGGAAGACGGACTCGCTGCCGGCAAGGGGGTCGTTGTGACCGACGACCGGGCCGCAGCGCTGGCGCATGCGGAGGCTTGCCTGAGCCGGCCCGGTGGACAGGTCGTCGTCGAGGAATACCTCGACGGCCCCGAGGTGTCGGTCTTCTGCATCTGCGACGGCTCGTCGGTGCGGGCGCTGTCGCCGGCTCAGGATTTCAAGCGCATCTTCGACGGCGACCAGGGGCCCAATACCGGTGGGATGGGCGCCTATTCGCCGTTGCCATGGGCGCCGCCGCACCTGGCCGATCACGTCATCGAGGTGATCGCCCAGCCGGTCGTCGACGAGATGCAACGGCGCGGCACGCCGTTCGTCGGCACGCTCTATGTCGGACTGGCGATGACCTCCCGCGGTCCCCGGGTCGTGGAGTTCAACGTGCGCTTCGGCGACCCCGACGGGCAGGTCTCGTTGGCTCGGCTGGTCACGCCGCTGGGTGGGCTGCTGTATGCCGCCGCGACCGGCCGGCTCGAGGACATGGACGACCTGCATCACCGTCCGGAGGCCGCCGTGGTGGTCGTGGCTGCATCGGCGGGGTATCCCGCATCATCCCGATCCGGCGATGTCATCACCGGGGTTGGCCCCGGTGCTGAGGGCCTCGCCAGCACGGCCCATGGTGCCTGCGAGGCCGACGCAGCCGACGGGTCCGAGGTCGCCGCCGTGCAGCGGCCGGCGCTGGTGCTGCACGCCGGCACCGCCCTGGATGCCGAAGGCCGGCTCGTCACGGCAGGGGGGCGGGTGCTCGACGTGCTGGCGGTCGGCGACGACCTCGCGGAGGCGAGGGACACGGCATACCGGGCGTTGGGGGACGTGCACTTCGACGGGATGCACTACCGCCGGGACATCGCCCTCGCTGCAGCGCGCGGCGAGATCCACCTGTAGGGAGGCCGGAATGACCGACGCACTGGAACTACCCGGGTATGTCCACGTCTACTCCGGGAAGGTGCGTGACCTCTACGCGCCGGTGGACCCCGTGACCGGCCAGGCGCGCTCCGACCAGGTGTTGCTGGTGGCCTCCGACCGGATCTCGGCCTATGACCATGTGCTCGACACCCCGATCCCGGACAAGGGCAAGGTGCTCACCCAACTGTCGCTGTGGTGGTTCGACCGGCTCGACGGGGTGGAAAACCACGTCGTGTCGACCGAAGTGCCGGCAGCTGTCGCCGGGCGGGCCGTGCTGGTGCGCCGGCTGGAGATGATCCCCGTCGAATGTGTCGCGCGGGCCTATCTCGCCGGCGGTGGCCTCAGCGAATATCGCGCGACGGGGTCCGTGTCGGGCGTGCCCCTGCCGGCGGGCCTCGAGGACGGGTCCAAGTTGCCCGCGCCGATCTTCACGCCCTCGACCAAGGCTCCGGCCGGCGAGCACGACGAGCCCATGACGATCGAGCAGGTGCAAGGCCTGGTCGGATCTCAGGTGGCCGCGCGCATCGATGTGCTGACTCGGCGAATCCTGGCTCGGGGCAATGAGATCGCCGCGAAGAAGGGCATTCTCATCGCCGACACCAAGGTCGAGTTCGGCATCGACCGCAGCCAGGAGGACCACACCGGCGGGCCGATGATCGTGCTCGCCGACGAGGTGCTCACGCCCGACTCGTCGCGCTTCTGGCCGGCCGACGAGTGGTCGCCGGGGCGGCCCCAGCCGTCCTTCGACAAACAATACGTCCGTGACTGGCTCACCTCGCCGGCGTCGGGGTGGTCGAAGGCTTCCGGCGAGGCCCCGCCCGAGCTGCCCGAGGATGTCGTCGCCCAGACCCGAGCGCGCTATATCGAGGCGTTCGAGCGGATCACCGGCCGCGCTCTGGCCTGACTCACTGAAACCTCACCCGTGACAGGGGCAAGGCTGCGACGGTGAGCGCTCCTGCGCGGTGCGTGACATGGGTAAGGTCCTCATCGTCACCGAGGTCCGAGGAGCCTGGCATGAGCAGCCCGCGTCGCATCACCCATCTGATCGGCCACCGTCCGTGGGAGGGCGTAGCGCAGCGGACCGGTGAGGTCTTCAACCCGGCAACCGGCGAGGTGACCGGCAGGGTCGACTTCGCCAGCGCCGAGGTGGTCGGTGAGGTCGTCGCGAAGGCCTCGGCGGCCGCCGCCGAGTGGGGCCAGTCCTCGCTGACCCGGCGCGCCCAGGTGCTCTTCGCGTTCCGGCAGTTGCTCCACGACAACAAGGAGCGCATCGCTGCGCTCATCACCGCCGAGCACGGCAAGGTGACCTCCGATGCCCTCGGTGAGGTCACCCGGGGCCTGGAGGTCGTGGAGTTCGCGTGCGGCATCCCGCACCTGCTCAAAGGTGGGTTCTCCGAGAACGTCTCGACGGCGGTCGACACCTACTCGATCCTCCAGCCACTCGGTGTCGTCGGAGTCATCTCGCCGTTCAACTTCCCGGCCATGGTGCCGATGTGGTTCGTGCCGGTGGCGGTCGCGTGTGGCAACACCGTGGTCATCAAGCCCTCCGAGAAGGACCCCTCGGCCGTCAACGCGGTCGCCGAGCTGTGGCGCGAGGCCGGCCTGCCCGACGGGGTCGTCAACGTCGTCCACGGCGACAAGGAGGCCGTCGACGCGATCCTCGACGACCCGCGCATCGCCGCGGTGTCCTTCGTCGGCTCGACGCCCATCGCGAAATACGTCTACGAGCGCGGCACCCAGGCCGGCAAGCGCGTGCAGGCCCTCGGCGGCGCCAAGAACCACATGCTCGTGCTGCCCGACGCCGACCTCGACCTGGCTGCCGATGCCGCCGTCAACGCGGGCTTCGGCTCGGCGGGTGAGCGCTGTATGGCCATCTCCGTCCTGGTCGCCGTCGACACCATCGCCGACGCGTTGATCGCCAAGATCACCGAGCGCATGGCGACCCTCACAACCGGTGACGGTGCGAAGGGCTGTGACATGGGCCCGATCGTCACCGCTGCGGCACGCGACCGGATCGTCGGCTACATCGAGCAAGGGGTCTCAGCCGGTGCGACCCTCGTCGTCGACGGCCGCGAGACCGAGTTCCACGGCGGGCCGGATGGCTTCTTCGTCGGGCCCACCTTGTTCGACGGGGTCACGCCGGACATGCCGATCTACACCGACGAGATCTTCGGCCCGGTGCTCTCGGTGGTGCGGGTGCACTCCTACGACGAGGGGCTGAACCTCATCAACGCCAACCGTTACGGCAACGGCACGGCGATCTTCACCAATGACGGCGGCGCAGCCCGGCGCTTCCAGAACGAGGTGCAGGTCGGCATGGTCGGCATCAACGTGCCGATCCCGGTGCCCATGGCGTTCTACTCCTTCGGCGGGTGGAAGGACTCGCTCTTCGGCGACAGCCACGCCCACGGCATCGAAGGCGTGCACTTCTACACCCGCACCAAAGCGGTGACCCAGCGCTGGCTCGACCCGAGCCACGGTGGGCTTAACCTCGGCTTTCCACAGAACAAGTAGACAGAACCCGTAGCCGGGGGCCGCCGACTTAGGCTGTGGGTGGGCCGGTTGTCGATGGTCGGCCGCGCTCGTCGAAACAGGGGTTCACATGAGCACGCATGCCCACCAGTCCGGTGCCACACCGCCACCCATCACGGCCCTGCGGATGCGCCAACGGCTCACCATGATGGTCAACCGCTACGAGTTGTATGCCGTCGACGCTGCCGATGTCGAGGGAGGCCTGGTCGCCTTCGCCGAGCAGAAGCGGATGGCCCTCAAGGAGCAGGTCACCTTCTACGGCGACACAGCCAAGTCGACCCCGCTGTTCGGGTTCAAGGCTCGCCAAGTCATGGATCACGGGGCGGTCTCAGACGTAACCGATGGACACGGCATACCGATCGGATGGTTCAAGAAGGAGTTCGGGGCGTCGTTGGCTCGATCGACGTGGACTCTGGGCATCCCCGACGGCTTCACCGCCCGAGGCCAGGAACGCAATGCCAAGGTCGCCGTGCTGCGCCGGGTCTGGGAACTCATCCCGATCGTCGGCGACCTGCCGGTCCCCTTCCTGTTCCACTTCGACTTCCGGGCCCCCGGGGGCCAGGTCGTGTTCAGCAGCACGAAACGGGCCGCCTTCCGCGACGTCTACGAGATCAGTGTGCCGGCCATCTCGGGGCGGCACCTGGACTGGCGGCTCGCGAGCGCTATGGCCGTCGCGCTGGACGCTCTCCAGAGCCGCTGACCCGCTGCGGGTAGGCTCGGCAGCGACCCGGCCGCCGCGCGCGGCCTGCCGTTTCGCGCACCAGGAGTCTGCCCGCATGGGTTCCTCGCCCGCCCTTGTCCTCACCACCGTGGCGGGCGGCAGCGCCCTGTCCGACTTCCGCGCCGCCGGGCTGCTCGCGCGCATCCAGGCGGTCGCCCCCCAGGTGACCGGCGTGTCGGCGCGCTTCGTGCACTGGGTCGCCACGGCCACACCGCTGGGTCCCGAGGACACGGCGACGGTCAGTCGGCTGCTCGACTACGGCCCCAGGTATGCCGGTCCGCCGGCATCCGGGGCGGCCCTCGTGGTCGTCGGGCCGCGGGTCGGCACGGTGTCCCCGTGGTCGTCCAAGGCCACCGACATCGCCCACAACTGCGGCCTGGACCTGCGCCGAGTCGAGCGGGTGACCGAATACCACCTCACCCTCGACCCTGCCGGGTCCGGGTCCGGTGCTGACGCCGGCCCCGGCCCCGGGTCCGGGTCCGGGTTCGGCCCCGGCGCCGCCCTCGACCCGCAACAGTGGGCGGCCGTCGCCGACCTGGTCCACGACCGGATGACCGAGAGTGTCTTCACCACGACCGCCGCATCGGCCGTCCTCTTCGACGAGCGGGAGGCCGAGGCGGTCGAGCACGTCGACGTCGTGGGCCTCGGGCGGGCCGCCCTGGAAGAGGCCGACACGGCATACGGGCTGGCCCTGTCCGACGACGAAATCGACTACCTCGCAGCCGCTTTCACCGGGCTGGGACGCAACCCGAGCGATGTCGAGCTGATGATGTTCGCGCAGGCCAACTCCGAGCACTGCCGGCACAAGATCTTCAATGCGACCTTCGTCGTCGACGGTGAGGTGCAGTCGCAGACGCTGTTCGGGATGATCCGGCACACCGAGGCCACCCACCCGGGCGCGACCGTCGTGGCCTACTCCGACAACGCCTCGATCATGCGCGGCGGGCACACCGAGCGCTGGCTGCCCGAGGGCGTCACCGGTACGGGTGAGGCGGCGCGGTATGCCGCCCGGCCGGGTGAGGTGCACGTGCTCATGAAGGTCGAGACGCACAATCACCCGACGGCCATCTCCCCCTTCCCCGGCGCGTCGACCGGTGCGGGCGGCGAGATCCGCGACGAGGGGGCGACCGGTCGGGGGTCGCGACCCAAGGCAGGGTTGACCGGCTTCTCGGTGTCCAACCTCGCGCTGCCGGGCACCGACGAACCCTGGGAGCGCACGGCATACGGTCGACCCGACCACATTGCCAGTCCGCTGGAGATCATGCTCGACGGCCCGATCGGCGCGGCGTCGTTCAACAACGAGTTCGGCCGACCCGGGCTGGGCGGCTACTTCCGGGTCTACGAGCAGACCGTCGACGGGGTGCGCCGGGGCTACCACAAGCCGATCATGGCGGCCGGCGGGCTGGGCACCATCGACGCCGACCAAACCCACAAGATCGCCTTCCCGGCCGGCACCCTGCTCGTGCAGCTCGGCGGGCCGGGCATGCGGATCGGGATGGGCGGCGGCGCAGCGTCGTCGATGGCCGCGGGCATGAACGCCGCGCACCTGGATTTCGACTCGGTGCAGCGGGGCAACCCCGAGATCGAGCGGCGGGCGCAGGAGGTCATCAACCACTGCTGGTCGCTGGGTGCCGACAACCCCATCCTCGCGATCCACGACGTCGGCGCGGGCGGGCTGTCCAACGCCTTCCCCGAGCTCGTCGACGGGGCCGGCCTGGGGGCGCGGTTCGACCTGCGGGCGGTGCCGCTGGAGGAGTCCGGCCTGGCGCCCAAGGAGATCTGGTGCAATGAGAGTCAGGAGCGTTACGTCCTGGCCATTGCGCCCGCGTCGTTGGCTGCGTTTGCCGCACTCTGCGAGCGCGAACGGTGCCCGTATGCCGTCGTCGGAGTCGCCACCGGCGAGCCGTTGCTCGTGCTCGAGGACGGCCCCGGCGGCGAGCGGCCGATCGAGCTGCCGATGGAGGTGCTGCTCGGCAAGCCGCCGCGAATGACCCGCGACGTGACGCGGGTGCCGAGGGCCGCCGGCTCGGCGGGGCGGGTGACGGAGCCTGCCGCGGGCTCGCTGCGCGAGATCGGGTATGCCGTGCTGCGTCACCCCACGGTCGCGAGCAAGCGTTTCCTGGTCACCATCGGCGACCGCACCGTCGGTGGGCTGGTGCACCGCGACCAGATGGTCGGTCCCTGGCAGGTGCCCGTGGCCGACGTCGCCGTGACCGTGGCGTCCTTCGACGGGCATGCCGGCGAGGCGATGAGCATGGGTGAACGGGCGCCCCTGGCCGCGGTCGACGCTCCGGCCTCGGGCCGGATGGCGGTCGGCGAGGCGCTGACCAACCTGCTCGCCGCACCGATCACCCTCGACCGGGTCAAGCTGTCCTGCAACTGGATGGCTGCCTGCGGTGAGCCGGGTGAGGACGCCGCCTTGTTCGACACTGTGCGCGCGGTGGCGATGCAGGTGTGCCCGGAGCTGGGCATCGGGGTGCCGGTCGGCAAGGACTCCCTCTCGATGCGCACCAAGTGGACCTCGGCCGACGGTGAAGCCCGGCAGGTCACCTCGCCGGTGAGCCTGGTCGTGTCGGCGTTCGCGACCGTCGAGGACGTCCGCCCGACCCTGACGCCCGTGCTGGGCGCGCGGGCTCGCGATGCTGCGCGGTCCCAGGGCGAGGGTGGTTCGACTGCTGCTGGTTCGACTGCTGGTGGTTCGACTGGCGCGGGCGATACCGCGTTGCTGTTGGTCGACCTCGGTCGGGGTCGCGACCGGATCGGGGGGTCGATCCTCGCCCAGGTGGTCGACGGTGGCGCGCGCTTTGGTGGGGCGGTGCCCGACCTCGACGACGTGGCCGACCTGCGGCGCCTCGTCGACGCGGTCAACCAATTGCGTTCGGTCGGAAAGCTGTTGGCCTATCACGACCGTTCCGACGGTGGGCTGTGGGCGACCCTGTGCGAGATGGCGTTCGCCGGCAACACCGGCCTGTCGGTCGACCTGTCGTCGCTGCTGGTCGCTGAGGCCGTCGACCCGGACGATGAGTTCGCTTCTCTGCGTGCCCTTTTCGCCGAAGAGCTCGGCATCGTGGTCGAGGTCGCCGCAGCGGACGTGGGCGCTGCGATGGCGACGTTCACGGCATACGGGCTGGGGGAGTGCACCCACCTGCTCGGGGCCCCGACCGGCGACCACACGGTGACCGTCACCGCCGGGCGGCAGTCCCTGCTCGCTGAGCCGGTGCGTGCGCTGGCGCAGGCGTGGGACGAGGTGAGCTGGCGGATCAGCGCGCTGCGCGACAATCCCGCGTGCGCCGACGAGGAGCACGCCGGTGTGGGGGCCCAGGAGGATCCGGGGCTGCACGTGCGGCTGACGTTCGACGCTGCCGAGGTGCAGCGGCCGGCCGCGCCTGCGCTGCTGCGCACACGACCCAAGGTCGCCATCCTGCGCGAGCAGGGAGTCAACTCGCACGTGGAGACGAGCTTCGCCTTCGACCGGGCGGGATTCCAGACCTACGACGTGCACATGACCGACCTGCAGAGCGGTCGGGCGCGACTCGACGATGTCGTGGGTTTCGTTGCCTGCGGCGGCTTTTCGTATGGCGACACGCTCGGCGCCGGCGAGGGGTGGGCCCGTTCGGTGCTTTTCAACCCGGCGCTGCGCGAGCAGTTCCACGAGTTCTTCCACCGCGGCGACACCTTCGCGCTGGGGATCTGCAACGGTTGCCAGATGCTGGCCGCCCTCGCCGATCACATCCCGGGCGCTCAGGCCTGGCCGCGGTTCACCCGCAACCGCAGCGAGCAGTTCGAGGCCCGGTTGTCGATGGTCGAGATCCTCGACAGCCCGTCGATCTTCCTGGCCGGAATGGCCGGATCGCGGCTGCCCATCGCGGTGTCGCATGGCGAGGGTTTGGCCGACTTCTCGCAGCGGGGGGATGCGGGGTCGGTGCTGCGGGCGATGCGGTTTGTCGACAACGCTGGTCGCCTCGCCACGGCATACCCGGCCAATCCCAACGGCAGCCCGGACGGGCTCACGGCCGTGACCACGGCGGACGGGCGGTTCACCGCCCTCATGCCGCACCCCGAGCGGGTGTTGCGGTCGGTGCAGTGGTCGTGGGCGCCGACGGGACAGGGCGAGTTCAGCCCGTGGCTGCGGATGTTCCGCAACGCCCGCGGGTGGATCGGATGAACGCGCTGCAGCCGCGACTGGTCGTCTTCGACTGTGACGGGGTGCTCGTCGACAGCGAGCGGCTCGCCGTCGAGATCGACGTGCGGGCCATCGGTGAGCTGGGCTGGCCGATCACCCGCGAGGAGGTCATCGAGCGCCACCTGGGCCGATCCGAGGCCGATGCCCTGGCCGACATCGAGTCGGTTATCGGGCGGCCGGTGCCGGCCGAGTGGATTCAGCGGTGGGGCGAGGCCTATGTCACGGTGTTCGACGCCGAACTCGAAGCCGTGCCCGGCGTCGCCCAGGCCTTGGCCCGCCTGGTCGCCGAGGGGTGGCGGGTGTGCGTAGCCACGAGCGGCCGGCGCGAGAGGACCTGGCGCAAGCTACGCCGCTGTGGGCTGGACGGGTGGTTCACCGACGAGCAGATCTTCACCGCGGCCGATGTGGCGGTGGGCAAGCCGGCGCCGGATCTCTTCCTCCTCGCGGCGGCGCAGATGGGGGTGCCGCCCGCCCGCTGTGTGGTGGTCGAGGACTCGCACCACGGGGTCGCAGCAGCGCTCGCCGCCGGTATGCCGTGTGTCGGATTCGTCGGTGCGGTCTCCCGTCCGGGCCAGGTCGACGGCGCAGCGGTGACCCTGGTCGACGAGCTCAGCGGGCTGCCGGCCGTGGCCGACCGCTTGGTGCCTGACGCTCCCAGGCCCGTGACCTGAGCCAATTGGTTGCTTCCCGGGTCGCGAAGCGACCATTTGGCTCATGTCGCTGGCTCATGGTGCTCGCCGCTGGCTGCATCGCCCTCGGGTGCCGGTGCGGTGCCGGGTTCAGCTGAGCCGAGGTAGCCTCCTGGGCCATGACCTCACCTGTGGACTTCACGCACGTCTCGACGGCCGGCCTGGAGAGTTCCCCGGTGGCCGACGCCCTGGCCGGGCTGCGCGCCAACGAGGCGAGGTACTTCCACACGAAGTACGGCCACGTCTTCACCGTCGACGCGGCCACCGACGCGCCTGAGACGTTGGCGTGGGTGGAGCGGATCCTGGCCGACGAGCGTGGCATCGTCATCGCCGCGAGGCCGCTGCAGGTCGCCGTGTCGGAGGTCGACGGCATCCATTGGGTGCACGTGTTCTACGAGTCGGGCCTGGGCGTCAACGTGTTGTGGACGCGCGAGGCCGGCGGCAAGCGCGCGGTGGGATTCAAGCTCGCCGAGGGAATGGAGCCACCCGACGAGTTGGCCGCCTTCAAATGGGCGCGGCAGAAGTCCAAGCTCGCCGGCGTGATCCGCGGCTCGTACTTCGTCATCAAGGGCGACCACCCGCTCTGAACAGGCGGTGTGGCCCCGGCCGGGGGCGGCACAATGGCCGCCGATCCGGCTGATCTGGCTGGTCCGGCTGGCTCGTCCGGCTGGTCCGGCTCGTCCGGCTGGCCGAAGCTCCGCCGTGAGTCGACACGATGTCGACTTTCACGGCGCTCGGAGCAGTGTGAATCCCTACTTCTCGTCGATTCACGCCGCGGCGCCTGCCGAGCCTGTGGATAGGCGAGGGCGCATTCCGCGCGCTCGGACCACGATGGGCTCATGTCGCCCCGACCGCTGACCCCCTTGCCCCCTGAGCTGATGGGACGACCGTTCTCCGTCCGTGAAGCACGTGCCCTGGGGGTGTCGCGGGACCGATTGAGCCGCGGCGATGTAGCTCGTCCGGCCTTCGGCGCTCGGTCGCCGTGGCCTCCGCAGACGCTATTGCAGGCTACCGGCGCCCTGGCCGTCGTCCTCGAGGGACCGTGGGCGTGGAGCCACGAAACTGCGGCGGAACTGCTCGAGCTTCCCGTGATCCGAGGCTGGACACCCGGACAACGGCTGCACGTCATGCGGCCCACCTCGTGCGGGCTCGTGCGGCGCCCCGGCGTGCGGGGTCGGACCGGCCTGGAGCGTCGGTCCATCGTGCAGGTCAGGGGTATGCCCGTCGTCGACCCGTTCGCGACCTGGTGTGACCTGGCGAGCACACTCCCGCTGACGGAGGCGGTCATCCTTGGTGATGCCATCGCGGCCCGCGGAGCATCGACGGGCGATCGCCTGGCCGGCTTCACGCCGCTGCGCGCTCTCGCCGATCAGGCCGCCAAGCGCGTCGGCACTCGGGGCGCCCCAAGGATCCGAGCGGCCCTCGCCCTGGTCCGCGAAGGTAGCTGGTCGCCCATGGAGACTCGGGCTCGGCTGTCCTTCGTGGAGGCTGGGTTGCCCGAGCCGGAACTCAACGTCGAAGTCCATGACGACGGCAGGTGGGTCACAACCGTCGATTTCCTCTGGCGGCAGCAGCGGGTCATCGTCGAATACCAGGGCGACCATCACCGCACTGACCGCGCTCGGTGGCGGGCTGACCTGCAGCGGCTGGGAGTACTTCAGGATCTCGGCTGGCGGGTCATTCTCATGACCGCAGCGGATCTGGACACTCCGGGGGATCGGGCCGACTTCCGAGCCAGGATTCGGCGGGCACTTGCGATGGTGAGTTGACACAAGGTGGCGTTTTCGAGACCGGTTCGGTCCGGGAAACCCGTCTTTGTGTCTTCTCGCGAGCTGGATGGTCTGCAGACGGGAGAGGCCGGGGCGTCCACGCGACCGGGGCAGCCGGGCCGGGCTCAGCGCAGCCGCCAGGCGCCTGGGTCGGGTGGTTCCGGGGACGGCACGGCGTCGGCGTCCGTCCACGGGCGCGCGCCCGCCAGCCAGCGGGTCACCTCCAAACCGGCCCGTATGCCGGTGGGCCGGCTTGCGCTCGCCACTCGCCTGCGCAGCTCGGCCAGGCCCGCAGCCGAGCGTTCGGCAGGCCGGTCGGCCCCGGGGCCTTCAGTCAAGTTCCTCGCAGTTGGAAGCCGACTCGCACCTGCCCCCGGGCCGGCACGTGCACCCGCGACCGCGCCGGCACCCGCGACCGCGCCGGCACCTGCCCCCGGGCCGGCACTTGCACCCGCGACCGCGCCGGCACCTACGACCGCGCCGGCACCTACGACCGCGCCGGCACCTGCGACCGCGCCGGCACCTGCGACCGGGTCGGCACCCGCGGCCGGGTCGGTGGTCGAGGCTGGTCCAGCGCTCACCGCAGCGACCACGACGTTGCCGAAGCGTCGGCCCTTGAGCACCTCATGACCGGCGATGAGGACCACGTCGCCCAAACCACTGGCACCCATCGCTGTGACGACGCGGGCGGCATGACGCAAGCCCGGCTCGTCGGCGAGATTGGCCACACACAACCCGCCGGAGGTGAGCACCCGGCATACCTGCTCGAAGAACTCGACTGACACGAGGTCGGCGGGCACCCGGCCGCCGGCAAAGGCATCGAGTACGACGACATCCGCGCTGCCGTCGGCAAGGGCGCGGATGCCCGACCGGCCGTCAACCGGGCGCACCCGCACTCGATGTCCACGCGGCAGCGGCAACCGGCTGCGGACGGCTGCGGTGAGCTCCTCGTCGGGTTCGAGCACGATCTGGGGCGAGCCGGGCCGGGTCACCGCGATCCAGCGGGCCAAGGTCAAGCCGGCGCCGCCGACATGAGTGACCCGCAGCGTCGCGCCGGCCCCAGCCGCCCCCCCAGCCCCAGCCACGGCCCCACCCGCAGCCGCAGCGCCGGACCATGCGTCAATCGCGAGGGCCAGGTGCTCGACATAGTCGAAGGCCAGCAGCAGCGGATCGTCGAGCGCCACATAGGACTGCGGCTGACCGTCGACAACGACGGTCACCCCACCGTGGTCATCCCCGTCGAAACGGACCCGACCATCCGAAAATCCTTCCGAGACAGATCGATTCGTGCCGCGACCCGCCCTCGGGCCGATCTGGCTAATGGGGTGTCGCCCAGGCCAGCAGCGCGGCCCCGATGAAGGTCAGCACGGCGACCACGATGATGAACCACCCGACGACCAGATAGACCTGGGCCCGCCCGGCGTGGGTCGCGAGCATCGCCTGCCCAGGCGCAGCGGGGTTGACCATGATGTCGACCGGCTGCCCGGGCGACCAGATGTCGCCGCGGGACTTGCTCGGCACCTCGTGCTCGGACCCGTCCGGGGCGACATAGCGTACGTGCGGGTTGCGCAGCAGCAACCCGTCGGTGTCGCCGTGTTTGTCGACGATCGTGCCGACCATCGGCAGCCACGACGACGCCGCGCCCGAGCGCCGTCGCCCGACTGCGACCATCCACCAGCCCATGACGAGCCAGGCCAGCGCGATGAGGGCGCCGGCGATCTCACCGGCGGCGTTCACGGCAGCACCATCGCCTTGACCGCGCGGCGTTGGTCCATCGCGGCATACGCCTCGGAGATCTCCTCGAGTGGCACGGTGAGGTCGAAGACCCGGCCGGGGTGGATCTCGCCGGCCAGCACGAGGTCGCACAGGGCCGGCAGGTATTGCCGCACCGGAGCCACCCCACCGCCGAGCCGCAGGTTGCGGCCGAACATCGTCTCCATCGGCAGCACGATCCCGTGCGGAACGCCGACATAGCCGATCCGTCCACCCGGCCGGGCCACCGAGATCGCGGTCTGCATGGCCTCGTCGGTGCCGACGCACTCGAGCGCAGCATCGACGCCGAGCCCGTCGGTGATCTCCAGGACGCGCGCGATACCGTCCGCGCCACGCTCGGGGACGATGTGGGTCGCGCCGAACTCGGTCGCGATCTCCTGCCGCGCGGTATGCCGTGACATCGCGATGATCGTCCCCGCGGCCATGAGCCGCGCCGACAACACGGCGCACAGCCCCACCGCGCCGTCACCGATGACCGCGACCGTGTCGCCGGACCCGACCGAGGCGCCGCGTGCGCAGTGCCAGCCGGTGCCCATGACATCGGACAGGGTCAACAGGTCCGGCAGCATCGAGTCGTCAGGCACGGCCGGCGTCGACACCAGCGTCCCGTCGGCCAGCGGCACTCGCACCCACTGGCCCTGGCCGCCGTCCACCGGCAGCTTCTCCCGGTCGCGCGCACCCCACCAACCGCCGTTCTCGCACGAGGTGTTGATGCCGGCCCGGCATACCCGGCAGGTGTTGTCCGCCCACACGAACGGCGCGATGACGAACTCACCCGGCCGCACCGTCGTCACCTCCGACCCCACCTCGCGCACGATCCCCACGAACTCGTGCCCGATCCGCGACCCCGGCCGCACCTCGTTGATCCCGCGATAGGGCCACAGGTCCGAGCCGCACACGCAGCTCGCGCGGACCTCCACGAGGGCGTCGGTCGGCCGCAGCACTTTCGGGTCGGGCACGTCGGTCACGCGGATGTCGAAGGCGCCATGGATCGTCGTTGCACGCATGGGCCCAGTCTCTCGCGTCCGTGCCGGGTGGCACCATGAGGGGGTGCCTCCCCGCCGCCGCACCTCCCCAGCCGCCGGGTTGGCTGCCCTGCAGGTATGCCGTGTGGCCGGCTTCGCGCAGGCGCCCCGGGAGGCGGTCGCCACCGCCGTGCGGTTCACCCTCGAAGAGCTGGCGACTCGCGCGCCCGGCCGTTCGGTCGAGGTGCGAGTGCCCCCGTATGCCGCGGTGCAGTGCATCGCGGGGCCGGTTCACCGCCGCGGCACCCCACCGTCGGTCGTCGAGACCGACCCGGTGACCTGGCTGGAGGTCGCGACCGGGCAGTTGTCGTGGGATGACGCGCTGGCCTCCGGTCGGGTCACGGCCTCAGGGGAGCGGGCGGCGCTGGACCCATGGCTGCCCTTACCCTTGACTCCGTGAACAGCAAGCTCCGCCGCAGCCCGCGCCTCGTCCCGTTCCTGTTGGCCGGCGCGGTGCTCGGTTTCGCCGTCGGTGGGCTGCTCGCGGTGACCGGCGACCGGGTCCCTGGCTACTCCGTCACGTCGGTGCTCGGCTATTTCGGCACTATCGGGGTCCTGCTCGGCACCCTGCTCGGCGCGATCGCCTACGTCGTCGCCGACCGCCGCGCCTCCTAGCCCAGATCAGGGTTCAGGGTGCGGCCGGCGACCCTGGCCGCCGGGACCCCACGAGCCAGCTCCCATACCCGCGACCGGGTGCGTGCCCGCGCCTTCTCGACCCGACGCGGCCTGGCCGGGGTGGCCCACGATGTACCCTTCACCTACCAAGTGGCCTTCCCGTGCAGTGTCTTTGCGACGTCGCATTCACAAGCATCCCGTGACGGGACAGGCGCTTTGGTACATCCAGAAGGTGTGTCAGCCACTCACCCATGAAGGGCCGATGCCTAGGACGGGAGAGTGCCATGAGCTTCCACACTGACGGGGAGCACCTTGGACCCAAAGGACAACATCGAGTCGTCCGGACCAGCGAAGTCCTGATCCCTCCGCACGCGACGATTTGTCGGCGTTCGCCTCGCAATCCCGACCGCCAGCAGTCGAACTACCACGATCTCTTCGATTCTCACACCGTGTTCTGTGACGTGTTCAACACGGACGCGGGGATCGCCATGATCGGACCCCCTCTGCTTAATCTTGAATCGACCTTCCTCGAGGCCACCTACACGATTGATGGACAGGTCTTCCCTGTGTCGACCTTCCCGTTGAACCGGGCACAACGGACGCAAATCACGGCGATGCACGCAGACTCTCTTCGCATCGACTTTGGCGAATATAACGTGGAAGCAGCCGTGCGCTCCCCCATGAACAGCCTGTTCCGCGGCCGCAACGTGTTGGTCGCAATGCAACGCAACAACCCTCTGCGATGGATAGAGGAATGGGCGCGCCTCTATGTGGCGGTCAACAAGGTGGACGCCCTCATCCTTTACGATCTCCGCTCGACCGATTATACGCTGACCGAACTGCGCGAAGTATTGGTCGCGATCCCAGGTCTCGAATGCAGCGTGATCGTGCATTGGCCGTTCAAGTATGGCGTAAAGCCGAAATTTGCCGGCGACCCTTGGGACTCGGACTTCGGCCAGTACGTCGCTTGGGAACACGCATATCGCCGGTTCTTGCAGGAGGCGCGGGCCGTGACGGTATCAGATGTTGACGAAGTTTTTCTGGCGCAAGATGGACGCTCAATCTTCGATCATGCCGCCGAATCCGCCACGGGTGTTGTTCGATTTCGCCAGCGCTTCATCGAGCCAGTTGTTCATCGGGCGCCCACGTCGGGCAAAGACACCTCATACTCGGACTACTCCTTGTTCGAACCAGCTCGGGCATTGAGTACGCCAAAGTACGCGGCGATCCTCGAAAGGCTCCATCACGGACATCAGCTTCTGGTTCATAGCATCGCCGGTGACCGCACAGCCGAAACCGATCAGATCATTGGCCGGCAGTTCGAGGCCATGAAGCTGGCGTGGGATCGGGGCAACTTCGACAGGAAGCATCCTGACAAACCGTTCGATCCAACAACGAACCTGGTCGTCGACGACGTTTTGATGCACGCAGTCCGAAGGTCTGCCGACGCTCGAAAGAATCCACCCGAGCAAGGCTTTGAGCGCAGCTGATTCGCGCACCGAGCCGACAAGAGACGCACGCAGGCCGGCTTCCCCGAACGACAGACCACCCCAGGTCCGCGCATCGCCGAACGTCACATCAGGACGCCCGAGCACCGACCACGTGAGGACTCACGCGCTACTCGCGGATACGGGTCAGATCAGGACACCTCGCTCCACGTCGAACTAGCAGCTTGAGCGGCAGAGGGCGAGCCGGCTGCCTGAGTTCGGCCAAATTAGTGCGCAACGCGGACGCGGTGGATCGCCTTGAGGGCTTCTGCGAGGTCGTCGGGTAGCGGGTCTTCGGCGGTGATGGTCTGCTCGCCGAGCTGGATCTCGATGGTTCGGTAGCGGCGGGCGGTCCGCACGAATTTCTTGATGCTCCAGCCGGTTTGGTCCTCGACCCACCTGCTGACCGCCAGCGCCGCGAACACGACGGTCAGGTGCGCCTCGATGCTCTCGCGTTTGTGGTGGAAGATCGGTCGGGCCTGCAGGTCGTGCTTGGACATCCGGAAGGACTTCTCGATCTGGAAGAGCCGGTGGTAGGCGCCAATGACGAAGTCGGCGTCCGCGACGGCCGGGTCAAGGTTGGTCACGTACGCCTTGAGCCCGGCCAGCGAGCGGGCCTTGGCCTCCAGCGCTCGGTTGACCGACTTACGGGTCCCGGTGAGAGTGACGAACCGGTTGCGCTTCACCGGGGTCTGGCCCTTGACGGCCTTCTCGGCCTTGGCGACCTGCTCGTCGATGCCCTTGAGCGTCCGCCGGGCCCGGTCGTGCTTGTACTGGTAGTAGAACGTGTGGTCTCGACGCCCATCGGTCGGGCCGGCCGGCCACGGCTGGGTGAACACGTGCCCGTCCGGAAGGTCCTTACCGGGGTGCTTCTTGCGCCAGGCGGTGATGACGTACGGCTCCTGGGGGATCCGCGCGCCGATGATGAACGACAGCCCGGCGGACTCGATCGCGCGCTTGTTCGCCTCGGACACCATCCCGGCGTCCGCCACGATCGTCACCTCCGGCAGGCCGTGCGCGGCCATGAACGAGCGGATCGTCGGGATCATCGTGAGCGTCTCGGCCTTGTTGCCCTCGAACGCCTCGACCATCAACGGGAAGCCCGAATGGTCGGTCAGCAGCCCGATCGTGATCTGCGGCTCGAGCCGTCGCTCCTTGGAGAACCCCGGCTCGCGGAAACCATCACCGGCGTCGGTCTCGAAGTAGAGCGTGCTTACGTCGTACAAGACCAGGCTGGCCGGCCCGACCCCGGCCTGTCGCGCGCACGCCGCGGCCAAACCCCGGCGGAAGTCGGCGGTGGCGAAGACGGGCAGGCGCCGGGTCACCGTCCGGTACGCCGACGCGTGCACGCCGACCTCCTGCAGCACCCGGGCCGAGTCCAGCTTGCTGGTCGGCTCGATGATCCGCGCCAGCACCAGTTCCCGGAACACCGGATCGCCCACAGCCGCCTCGAACCCCAGGACCCGGTAGGCGTGCTCCAGCGCATCCCACAGGTGCCCCATCCGCGAGGACGTGATCGGCAACGGCCCACCCTCACGCGGCCCGAGGCCGCTCAAACCCAGGTCGAGCTCCCCCTGCCCGGCCGCGAGCTTCTGCCGGGCGGCCGCCTTCAACAGCCCCACCTCAGCTTCGGCATACCCCGACCCGAGGTGCTCCATCTTCCGTGCCCCGCGCCGGCTCGAGTACACGATCTGCACCGCAGTCGCCCCCGACGAGGTCTTCACAGTCCGGACATACGGAGCCACCCGCACACGATAGGACTCCCGGCTAGTGCACAAATCCCGGCCGATCCGAGCACAAACCTGCAGGTCAACGACCAGCCGACCCGAGCGATCCCGGAAAGTGGCCTAAGTCAGGTCACATCAGGACGCCCGAGCACCGACCACGTGAGGACTCACGCGCTACTCGCGGATACGGGTCAGATCAGGACACC
>JBGAQV010000004.1:0-52456 GCA_044220505.1 Dermatophilaceae bacterium | reverse complement strand
CCCCCGGCCCGAAGCACCGGATTCATCACCGGCCCCCGGCCCTGCTCAGCCCAATACTCGTAGAACGAGGCCAGAGCTGCATTGTTGTGCCGGATAGTGCGCGCCGCGTAGTGGTCATCCAGATACTGCTTACCCGTCTTCGGGTTGACAGTCCCCACGAGATCAGCCGACAGCGTCCTGGCCGACCGGCGAGGTTTCGGATGCAGTTGAAGCCACAACACCAGGTCACGCACCTCCGCGGCGGTCGCACGATCCCAATCGACGCCGACGGCGGCCAGCCAGCGCCACCAGCGCAGCAGAACGTACGCGTAAGAGCGAACACTGCCCGCGCTGTTTCCTCGAGCGGCGAAGTCGCGCAGGAACTCGGCAACCGGCCCCACGATCAGACCTTCGGCGTCCTGCACAACCCACGCCACGCCCGAGCCTCCCGGCCGAACAGAGCCCCAACGACCAACAACGAGACGGTCAAGATCACGACTCACAACGGACTCCTCAGCAGACCCAGTAACGGTCCCCAGTCCTACCAGCGCCCACGGTCGTTAGTCCGGTCAACATCACCACGGCGCTCCGTGGTGCTCGTCGGGTTGCGGAACCGCGTCTTGGGGGTGGTCCAGCGCATCGACACCACCGACGACCCGGGCTTCATCGGCGAGATCTGCGAGGTGCTCGTCACCAACCTGCAGCGGGACAGGTGCCACGCGGCCGTCATTGTCGGCTACGAGGACCGGGCGGGGGAGTCCGCGGAGCTAGCCTGCGCACTGGGGGCTGCGGTGACCGCCGCCGGACTGCGCCTCGTCGACGAGGTCGTCGTCCAGGACGGATGCGTGCGTCGCCCCGGCGAGCCGTTCGCCGTGGCAGTGACCGTCCCTGCTGATCATCGGGTCCCTGCGGTCGCGACCTTCGTCGGGTTGGGCCGCTCACCTGCGGCAGACCGGGAGACGCTCGCCTCGCGAGTGCGTCCGGCTGACACGCCGTTGCGGGCGGCTGTGGCGCGGGCCATCGCCCAACGCGGCCGGGGCGGTGCACGGGGACCACGGGCCGCCGCAGCGGTGGGGTGGTGGGCCGCCTATCTGGACTGGACGGCATACCCGGCTGGCGGTGGGGCAACGGTCGCTGCTGTGGAGATGGCGCGGTTGATCGTGTCCTTGCGCGACCGGCGCATGCGCGATCTGGTCATCGCGTGGCTCTGTCCCGGGTGCCCGCCGATGCGGCTGATGGACTCCCACCTGGTGGCAATGGCTACGGCGACCTTCCGCTCGAGGGTCGCTCCCGAGGATCCCGAGATCCGGGGGTGGCTGACCGAACGGCTGTGCGTCCTGGTGGACCATTGCCCTGACGCCGATGCGCCTGCGGTGCTGTCGGTGCTCGCTGCATTCGCTTGGTACGAGGGCCGGGGAGCGCTTGCGAGCATCGCGGTGGAGCGAGCCCTGGAGCTCGATCCCGATTACCGGTTGGCCCGACTGCTCGAGCGGATGATCCGCTACGGCATCCGCTCCAGACCGGCCGACGGCGACGGCGAATCAGAGGGCGAGTCCGGTGTTCGGCACGATGGAGCACCGATGGCGGGGGGAGCGGCGTGAGCGGTACGGCGCGATCACGACCGGGTTGGCCGCATCCCGAGTGACCTGCTGCGCTAGTCTGCGCCGCAACACCCAGGATCGGGTAACGTCGGATCAGGACGCGCGTGCGTCGCGAACAAGGAGGTTTGAGGTGGCCGTCGTAGTCGGTTACGTCGCGACGAAAGAAGGGCGCGCGGCGTTGCGTCGGGCAGCCGAGGAGTGCGAGCTGCGACACGCCAAGCTGATCGTCATCAACTCCCAGCGTGGTGGAAAGGACTTCGATGCCGATGAGGCAACGAAGTTCGAGGAGGAACTCGAGCGAGTCCAGGCCAAGCTCACCGACCTGGGCATCGAGAACGAAGTGCGGCAGTTGGTGCGTGGTAACGAACCTGCCGAAGACCTCATTGCCGTCGCCGAGGAAGAGAACGCCGCATTCATCGTCATCGGCCTGCGGCGGCGCACTCCGGTGGGCAAGCTCATCCTGGGGTCAAACGCCCAGCGGATCCTCCTGGACGCGACGTGCCCGGTGCTCGCCGTGAAGGCAGACAAAGAGGGCTGAGAGCCCGTGGGTACCCCGCGATTCGGCGGGATGCCGGCACCCGTTTTATAATGTCGGTGTCCGGTCCTGCGGGGGCCTGACGAGCGGGCCACCCGGTGTCGTGGAGGTGCCCGCGTTGGTCTCCCTCCGAACTCTCCCGATGGTCTCGCGTGCCTTTACGCGGACGTCTGCGTGTACTGCGAAAGGTAATCGGTGCCCGTGTCGCACGTGTCCTCCGGTCCGGCGAGACCATCGGCGCCACTGCCGACCGAGTTCTCCCACCCCGCCCTGCAACAGCTTCTGGCGCGCGGTGCCACTCGGGGGAGCATCTCGGGGGGCGACCTTCGCACTGCACTGGAAACCGCCGGGGTTTCGGCGCGTCGCCTCAAGCCCGTCGTACGAGCCTTCGAAGAGCAAGGGATCACTGTGGACGTGGAGTCCAGCCCCACGCGGGCGGTAGCAGCCGCAGCGCCTCGCAAGGTGACGACGACCGATGCGTCGGCCAAGAAGACGCCGGCTCGGAAGAAGGCCGCCGGCACCGCCGCGGTCGCCGGGTCCACCGAGGCGGCCCCTACCAAGGCGAGCACCGCGCGCACCCGGGCCAAGGTAGAGGCCGCACCTGCGCCGACGGACGACGCCGCACCGGCTGCCGCGACCCGCACCAAGCGGGCCACGAAGAGCTCCGCTGCCACTGCAGCACCCAAGGCCGCGGCACCCAAGACGGCAGTACCCAAGGCCGCAGCACCTCAAGCCGCTGCAGCCAAGGGCACTCCAGCCAAGGGCGCTGGCGAGGCAGCGGCTCCGGCCGCGAAGGCTGCAGCAACCAAGGGCCCAGCCGCCCGGAAGAGCGCTTCTCGCGCCAAGGGCACGGCGGCCGCCGCTGTGACCGACGAGGTCGAGGAGATCGGCATCGAGCCCGACGACGACGCCGACCTGGCCGAGGGCGTCGAGGCGGTCGAGGTCGTCGAAGTTGTCGAGGTCGATGTCGAGGCCGTCGAAGTCGAGATCGAGGACGGGGATGGCGAGGATGGCGAGGCCAAGCCGGCGCCTGCCGAGGACGAGGAGTCTGCGGGGTTCGTCATCCGCGACGACGACGAAGAGGACGCACCGGCCCAGCAGGTCGTGACCGCCGGCGCCACCGCCGACCCTGTCAAGGACTATCTCAAGCAGATCGGCAAGGTCGCCTTGCTCAACGCCGAGCAGGAGGTCGAACTCGCCAAGCGCATCGAGGCGGGTCTGTTCGCCGAGGAAAAGCTCAACTCGAGCGAGAAGCTCGACATGAAGCTCAAGCGTGAGCTCTGGTGGATCGCCCAGGACGGCAAGAAGGCGAAGAACCACCTCCTCGAGGCCAACCTCCGGCTGGTGGTCTCGCTGGCCAAGCGCTACACCGGCCGCGGCATGCTGTTCCTCGATCTCATCCAGGAGGGCAATCTCGGGCTCATCCGTGCGGTCGAGAAGTTCGACTACACCAAGGGCTACAAGTTCTCGACCTATGCCACCTGGTGGATCCGGCAGGCCATCACGCGAGCCATGGCCGACCAGGCGCGCACCATCCGCATTCCCGTGCACATGGTCGAGGTCATCAACAAACTCGCCCGGGTGCAGCGCCAGATGCTGCAGGACCTCGGCCGGGAGCCCACCCCGGAGGAGTTGGCCCGCGAACTCGACATGACGCCCGAGAAGGTCGTCGAGGTGCAGAAGTACGGTCGCGAGCCGATTTCGCTGCACACCCCACTGGGTGAGGACGGCGACAGCGAATTCGGCGACCTCATCGAGGACTCCGAGGCCGTGGTGCCGGCCGAAGCAGTGTCGTTCACGCTGCTGCAGGAGCAACTGCACTCAGTGCTCGACACGCTGTCCGAACGCGAGGCCGGGGTGGTCTCGATGCGCTTCGGGCTCACCGATGGCCAGCCCAAGACCCTCGACGAGATCGGCAAGGTCTATGGGGTCACCCGCGAGCGGATCCGGCAGATCGAGTCCAAGACGATGAGCAAGCTGCGTCACCCGTCACGGTCTCAGGTCCTGCGGGACTACCTCGACTGACGCGCTCCCAGCGCGCGCGAGCGGGACGGCATACCACGCGGATGCCGTGCCGCTCGCGTTCTCGGGACGTCCACGCTCACCGGCGCCCGGGCAACCGTTCGATCGCGCGAGCTGCCGCCGCGCGCGCGGCGCTGCGCAAGTCGACATATCGTCCCCGCCACCAGGCACGGGCGTCGCTGGGCAGCAGGAAGGCCCGAACCCGATACTGCCAAGCCCGGGTGGGCAGGACCGCGGCCACGACCTCATCGCTGCGTCGGGGCAGGTCGTCGACATCGATGGCGGTGCCCGGCCGCGCGAACTGGGCCCGCTCAAGCGTCGTCGCGAGAGTTGCGAGCGCGTCTCGGGCCGGCTCCGGGAGATGTCCGACCCGGGTGTAGTGGTCCTGCCAGTCGCGCAGGGTTCCGCCGGCGGGTGGAGGGAGCCCGAGATCGGTGAGGCGGTCGGTGAGATCCGACCACACCGCCGTCGCCACCTCGGGCGCCGGGCCGTGGGTGGCTCGTCGCCGACGGACCAGGAGCGCGGTCGCGGGGAGGAGGAGCGCCGAGAACAGGGTGACGAGCACGGCCGCCGACCCGAGGAAGCGAGGATCACGAATGAGAGCGCGTAGGTGGTCGCTGAGGCTCGGCTGGGCCTGCACCGTGAGGTCGTCCGGGCCGGCGTCGACCCCGCGTGGAGCGCCCGTGGCGGCGGTCGATGCGCCTGGCGTCGCGGACGCCGTGGCTCCGGACGTGGCCGTCGAGCCGGTCGGCGCCGGGACCGTCCAGGCCGGAGGGGCACCGACGCTCGAGCCCGGGGTGGGTTCGAAGCGCACCCATCCGGCGCCGGGGAAGTACAACTCCGGCCAGGTGTGCGCATCGGTGCTCGACACCGTGTAGACGCCGTTGTCGATCCTGCCGGGGAGGAACCCGATGGCCATCCGGGCGGGGATCCCCTCGGCGCGCGCCATCATGACCATCGCCGTGGCGAACTGGACACAGTAGCCTCGCCGACTCTGCAGGAACGCCGTCAACGAGTCCAGGTTGGGCGCGGCAGGTTCGAGCTCGAGCGAGTAGACGAAGCCACCTCCCTCGCGCAACCAACGTTGAATGGCGATGGCCCGGTCGTAGGGGTTGGTGGCCTCACCGATCGCCTCGGCTGCCGCGGCTCGCACGGTGGCTGCCGACATGAGATCCAGCCGCAGAGCGGCCTGGACGCTTCGAGAGCTGGGCAGCCGGTCGGGCCCGACGACTCCGTCGACGCCGTTTCTCAGCAGGTCGGCAGTCCAGGCGGGCTGCACGTAGGTGGCCGTGTAGCTAGTGGGTTGGGCCTGGACGTAAATGTCGGCAGTCGGCTCGTCGACCTGCCAGCCGACGTCGCCCAGATCGACCGAGCCCAGTGGCTGGGGGACTGCCAGCGCCGGAGGCGCCAGCGTGTAATCCTCCACCGAGAGGGTGTGTTCGGTGCGACTGACGCCGGCGTCGAGGTCCTGACGAGCCGACGGGCCGAGCGTGGGGATCGGCCGACTCCAGGAGTTGCCGTCGTAGGTCGAGGCGGCCAGGACGCGCAGTGGCACCGGTGTCTGGGCCGAGGTGCGGTAGCGCAGCACGACGTTGGGATTGCCCCCGATCAGGCTCCTGGAGACGTCGAGGCTGGAGGCGAAACCGATCCGAGTGCGACCGACTCCCGTGTCGGACCGCGCCAACCCGTCGAGCAGATACCGGGTCGGCAGGTGGGGCAGGGCGGCGCCGGCGATGAGCGCGACCGCGACGGCGACCAGACCCAGCCGGCGCGCGGACGCACCGAAGCCGTCCGAGACCGCATCGGTGATGTCGATGCTGCCGCTGGGCTGCACCGCCTGCGCCGGGGCCGACTGCCAGCCGCGCAAGCGGCGTTGCACCTGACTGCTCACCAGGACGAGAAAACCGAAAGCGGCAGCAAGGAAGAAGCCCCACGGCAACGGCTCCGAACGGTTGGCGGCCGCGGCGAGGTAGGGAATGAGCAGGGGTATGCCGGCGGCGGAGGCCGCCGCCCGGCCGACCGCGATGTAATCGATGACCAGCCCGACTACGGCCCCGATGAGCGACATGGTGATTGTCACAGCGGGCGTGCTCGGCAGCGGCGCAGCACTCACGTAGGTCGTCTGACCGAACTGCGTGAAGATGTCGAGAAAGGCGCTCAGGGTCGCGGGAGTGGGCAGGCCGTACCACGTCGTGTCGCCGGCATGAAGCCAGGTCGCGGCCAGGGCGACGGCGAGGGTCTGGACCGCGAGGACCACGAGACTGCCCCAGCCGACGGGGCGCAGCGCGAAGCCGACCAGCCCGACGACGAGGAGATAGCCCATGGTGCCCACGAGCCAGCCCGGCTGCTCGACGAGCACCGTGAGCGACCACAGTGAGAGCACCGTGGCCAGGGCGGCCAGAGCGGGATGTGGGCGGGGGGTGGTCACTGGCCGACTCGGCTCGGAGCGCGGGTCAGTGCCGCCCAGGCGGCCGGTATGCCGTGCACGTGGTCGAGGGGGCCGGTCGCCCGGACCACCCGCCAACCGGCACCGCGTAGGACGGCCTCGGCCTGCTCGCCCAGCGCGGTGGGGGCCTGGAATCCGGCACCGGCGTCCACGACGATCGCAAGAGCGGACGTGCCGGGACCGCGCAATCGGGCCACGTCGCGGATGAGGTCGAGATCGTGTGCCGCCAGGACGGTGACGAGCAGCCCGCCGGCCGCGGTCAACGACTGAGCCACCGCCAGCACCTGGGGCAGGCTGGCCGCAGGCGTCAAATTGGTGGCCGCGAGAAGGTCGAGACCGGCATCCGACGTGATGTCCGCCGCCGCGGCCCCCTCGACGACCGTGTCAGGCGTGACCAGTCGCACGGCATACCCGAGGCCGGCGAGGTGCCGCAGCACGGAGGCGGCGGCACTGACCGCCCACTCGAAGGACTCGCTGGTCACCTCGCCACGAAACCCGGTGGCCCGGGTGTCCAGGACGAGGGTGGCCCGGCGGCGCACAGGGCGGTCCTCGTGACGCACCATGAACTCGCCGGTGCGCGCCGTCGCAGGCCAGTGGATGCGGCGTAGGTCGTCGCCGTCGCGGTATTCGCGCACCGACTGATCGATCTCGGTGAGTGCAGCGATCAGTGCCGGGACGTCCCCGTCGACTCCGCCCATGCCTGCGGCACTGGGGTTTCCGCGCAGCGTGAGCACCCGGGGCAGCACCATGATGTCGCTGGCGTCGCCGACCTGCGCCTGGCGGATGGTCAGGCCGAAGGGATCGCGCACTTCGACCGAAAGCGGTCCCAGCTGATGTCGGCCCCGCATCGTCGGCTGCACGGCATACGCGAGGGTGCGCGCCTGGCCCCCGGCGAGGGCGCCCAAGAGCGTGCGCGGACGTTCGCCCATGCGCACGTCGATCCGGTCCTCGGCGAGCAGGGGCGGACTGCTGCGGGTCGTCGTGTTGCGCACCGTGACGGTCACGGCGACTGGCTCCTCGACGCTGGTGCGGGCGGGACTGCTGGCCCGCGACACCTCCAGACCGGGGACCCGACGCTGCACGACGAGCATCGCCAGTGCGGGCAGCACGATGAGCAAGGCTCCGACCCGGGTGAGGTCCGGGAATCCGAGCAGCAGGCCGGCGGCCAACAGCGTGACCCCCGCCGCGAGGAAGGCGAATCCTCGCGTCGTCAGCACCTCACGACGGCGGCAGCCACCCGGTGCACGTCGTCGGGCAGCACATGGTCGCGCCCCTCGAGGGCGGCGTGGGCTCGCGCTGCTCGCAGCACGTGAAGGGCAGCGCGAGGTGATGCACCGAGGCGCACGGCCGGACTGGTGCGCGTGGCGGTGGCCAGATCGACGACATATCGCCGCAGGGTCGGGGAGGCATAGACATCCTGGACCACGGCCACCAGTCGGGCGATCGTTGCCGCGTCGGTCACCGGTCGCAGCGTCTCCAGTGGCGAGACCCCTCCGTGGTTGTCGAGCATGGCGATCTCGGCAGCCTGCCCCGGATATCCCATCGAGATGCGCGCCATGAAGCGATCGCGCTGGGCCTCGGAGAGGGGATAGGTGCCCTCCATCTCGATGGGGTTCTGGGTGGCCACGACGAGGAAGGGCTGGTGCAGCCCATAGGTGTGGCCGTCGACCGTGACCTGACCTTCCTCCATGCACTCGAGCAGGGCGGACTGCACCTTCGGCGAGGCGCGGTTGATCTCGTCGCAGACCACGACATTGGCGAAGACCGCACCCGGACGGAAGTCGAATTGCCGCACGTCGGGGTTGAACACGCTGATGCCGGTGATGTCGCTGGGCAAGAGGTCGGGCGTGAACTGAATGCGCCGCACCGTGCAGTCGACACTGCGGGCCAACGCCTTGGCGAGCATGGTCTTGCCGACGCCCGGGACGTCTTCGACGAGCAGATGACCGCCGGCCAGCAGCACGGTGACGACGGTGCGCACGACCGCAGGCTTGCCGTCGATCACCGTCTCGACGGCGCGCAAGATCCGCGCGCTCACTTCGCGTAGCTCGGCCAGCGCCTCCGCTGTGCACATGGCCGGGGCCGTCGAGGGGCCGTCCAGGTCGGTGCGCGTGTGACTCACGAGTCCTCCGTCATCCCTGCGGTGGGGACGCATCGGGGCCCCCAACCTCCAGCACCGCAGCGCTGGTGCGTGCAGGTGCGGCTTTGAGCCTACGTCGGGATCCCGTCAGCGGGAAGGAATTGCGCTCACGCGAGTCCGGGGAGGGCTCACCGGCGCAGTGGGTGCGTGGGGGAGAGATGGGGGGCGATGGTGGAGAGAAAGGGAGGAAATTGGTCCTCAAGTGGATGGTTGTGGAGTAAGGTGGGGCGCTAAGGATCGCCGGTGGGGACGGACTACTCGGCGCCGAGGGCACCGCTGCCGAGCGGAGTTCGATCCGAGCGCAGCAGTGAGCGCAGAAGGGGAGGTGGGCGCCACATGTTTCTGGGCACCTATCACCCACGCCTGGACGAAAAGGGCCGGCTGATCCTGCCGGCCAAGTTCCGCGACCAGTTGGCCGAAGGCTTGGTCATGACCAAGGGCCAGGAGCACTGCATCTTCGTCTACCCGAAGGCCGTCTTCATCGAGCAGGTGGAGCGCATCCAGTCCGCTCCGAGCTCGGTCAAGCGAGTGCGGGACCACAGTCGCATCTACCTGTCCAGCGCCCTGGACGACGTGCCCGACCGGCAGGGACGGGTGACGATCCCGCAGAGCTTGCGGGACTACGCCAACCTCAGCCGCGAGGTCGCCGTCATCGGCACCGGCTCTCGTGCCGAGATCTGGGACGCCCAGGCCTGGGCCGACTACCTCGAGGCCGCCGAAGCAGCCTTCGCCGACCAGTCCGAAGAGGTGATGCCCGGAGTGTTCTGACCGCCGCGCCGGCCCTGACCTGCGTCGAGGTCTCCAGCCGCTTGACCCGTCCCGATGCGACTTCCCCCGTGTCGGGCCGAGGGCCAGCACCGCTGCACGAGCAGTTCCCAAGCGGAGGGAGACCTGGGTGCAGGCACCGACCCAGTCGATCGGCATACCGCAGTCACCACCCGCGCACCGTCTTCGCCGCACCCAGCACCGACCCAGCCGTCGCTCGACCCGAACCAGGAGCCAGCATGACCGACCGGACCGTGGCGCACCGCCATACGCCGGTGCTGCGCGACCGGGTCCTGGACCTGCTGGCACCCGCGCTGGCCAAGCCGGGGGCGGTCTATGTCGACGGCACGCTCGGGATGGGCGGCCACGCCGAAGCCGTTCTGGAGCACTGCCCCCACGCCCGCGTCGTGGGCATCGACCGCGACGAGCAAGCCCTGGCGTTGGCGGCCAGCCGGCTGGCACCCCACGGCGATCGGGTTACCCTGGCACACGCGGTCTACGACGAATTCGACTCTGTCATAAGCAGATTGGGCCTGGCCCGAGTCGACGCAGTGCTCTTCGACCTCGGCGTCTCCTCGCTGCAGCTGGACGAGCCGGACCGCGGCTTCGCCTACCGGGTCGACGCTCCTCTGGACATGCGCATGGACCAGGGCGGCGGCCGCACCGCTGCCGACGTCGTCAACACCTACGAACCGGCTCGACTCGAAGCGCTGCTCAAGGAGTACGGCGAGGAGAGATACGCCCGGTCGATCGTGCGCGCCATCGTCGCCGAACGCGCCGCCCACCCGTTCGACAGCTCGGCGCGCCTGGTGGAGCTGCTCAAGCGCGTCGTTCCGGCCGCGTCTCAACGCAGCGGCGGCCACCCCGCCAAGCGCACCTTTCAGGCCTTGCGGATCGAGGTCAACGGCGAGCTGGACGCCTGGCGGCGCGCCCTCCCCGCCGCGATCCGGCGGCTGCGGGTGGGGGGCCGGATCGTCGTGCTCTCCTACCACTCCCTCGAGGACCGCATCACCAAGCAGGCGTTCGCGGCCGGCGCACACTCGCGCACTCCTGCCGGTATGCCGGTGGAACGGCCCCAAGACGCGGCATACCTGCGCCTGCTGACCCGCGGCGAGGTGCCCTCGGCGCAGGAGATCGACGCCAACCCGCGGGCCGCCTCGGCGCGGCTGCGGGCAGCCGAACGCATCACCGACGTAGACCAGGGGGAACTGGGATGAGTCCAACGACCGGCGCACTGCGCGTGCAGGGTGGGCGGCCATCCGGTCGCATGACGACCCGTCCGGTGGGCCGAGTGTCCCTGCGGGTCGTGCCCGCGGCCATCGAGCGGACTGGCACCGGGGTGTTCGCTGCAGCCTGCCTCACCGTGCTGCTGTGTGGACTGCTCTCCCTGCTCGTGCTGCACACGCAGCTCACCCAAGGGTCGTTCACACTCCATGACCTCAAGCGACAGAGCGGCTCGCTCACCGACGCCACCCTGGAACTCAACCGTTCGATGGACCTGCAGCGCTCACCGGCGAACCTGGCTGCCAAAGCCAAGGCGCAGGGGATGGTGCCGGCCACCTCGATGGCCTTCATCCGACTTGCCGACGGCACGATCGTCGGCGTCGCACAACCCGCCGCTGCCCCGGTCGCACCCCCTGCACCTGTGGCGCCCGCCTCCCAGACCCCACCCGCGGCACCCGTGGCACCCGCGGCGCCCGCCGTCCAGACCCCACCGACGACGGGCTGACCGATGGCCGTCACCTCACCGCGCAGCACCGGGGGCACGGGCCCTCGCCGCCGGACCGCAGCGGTCGGCCATCCGCTGCGCCGCGCGCGCGGGATCTACCTGTCGGCGCTGTTCATCTTCACGATTTTTGCCGCTCAGTTGGTGCGCGTGCAGGCTTTCGATGCCGCGAGCGTCCAGCAGGCAGCGTTGGACAAGCGACTGCAGACGGTCATCGTCCCGGCCGTGCGCGGTCGGATCCTCGACTCCAAGGGCCAGGTCCTGGCCGCCAGCGTCGAGCGGCGCACCGTGACGGTCAACCAGAACGCCGTCAAGGAATACACCCGCACGATCGACAAGAAGCTGGTCAAGGTGGGTGTCGTCGGGGCGGCCCAGCGTCTGGCTCCGCTGCTCAACACCACCCCTGAGGCACTCCTGCCCGACCTGCTCGGCACGAGCTACTACCGGGTCATCGCCCGCAACGTCGCACCCACGGTCTGGCGGGAGATCGAGGGCATGGGGATCCCCGGGATCGCCAGCGAGGTGAGCTACCAGCGCGACTACCCGGCGGGCCCCTCGGCTGCCCCCATCGTCGGATTCGTCACGAGCGAATCGGGGGACACCATCAAGGGCGGCGGCGGGATCGAGCAGATGGCCGACAAGCTGCTCGCCGGCACGCCGGGCAGCGTCGCTTACGAACAAGCCCGGGACGGCAAGGAGATCCCCTGGGCGATCCGCCCCGGCGTCCAGGCTGTCGACGGTCTCGATGTGACGCTGACGATCGACGCCGACCTGCAGTGGACCGCCCAGAGCCTCATCGCCGAGCAGGTCGCCAAGACCGGGTCGATTTCCGGCTACGTCGTCGTCATGGAGGCCAAGACCGGCAAACTGCGGGCCGTCGCGTCCGCGCCGAGCTTCGACCCGACTCAGGTCGGCAAGGCCGAGGCATCCCAGCTGCGCAGCGCCGCCTTCCAGGACCTCTATGAGCCAGGCTCGACCGCCAAGGTCATGAGCATGGCCGCAGCCCTCGAGGAGGGCCTGGTCACGCCCGCCACCGGCGTTGTGGTGCCCAACCGACTGCGCCGCGCCGATCGCACCTTCAAGGACTTCGCCGATCACCCCACCCAGAACCTCACCGTGGCCGGCGTGCTGGCCAAGTCGAGCAATATCGGCACCATCCTGTCCACCGAGGGCGTTCCGGCGGCGACGATGGAGAGCTACTACCGCGCGTTCGGCCTGGGCACCCCCTCGGCAGTCGGGTTCCCCGGCGAGCCGACCGGTGGGGTCACGCCGGCCGCGCAGTTGAGCGGATCGCAGCGCTACACGCAGCTGTTCGGTCAGGGCATCTCGCTCAGTGCGATCCAGGCGACGAGCGTGTTCCAGGCCATCGCCAACAAGGGCGTCCGGATGCCGGCCACTCTCGTCGAGGGCACTGCCGAGCCGGGTCGTCCGGTTCCGCCGCAACCCGCGGCCGAGGGTCAGCGGGTGGTCTCCGAGCAGACCGCCACCCAGCTGTCCCAGATGCTCGAGGGGGTCACGGCGGCCGGTGGCACGGCCACCAAGGTCGTCATCCCGGGGTACCGGGTGGCGGGCAAGACCGGCACGGCATACCGGTATGAGGACCGGCTCGCCGACTACAGCGGCTACACGACGTCGTTCATCGGGTTCGCGCCGGCCGACGACCCGCGATTCGTCGTAGCCGTCACCTTGCAGAAGCCCGCACTGGACAACCCCAGTGGCTCGGGATTGTGCGGCCCGATCTTCACCGAGGTGATGAGCTACGCGCTGCAGTCCTACCAGGTGCCCCCCACGGGCGCGACGCCTCCGGGACTGCCCCTGCTCTTCGACGGCACGCCCACCGGGGCGCCGCGCGTCATCAGCGACAGCAAGCCCAACGGCTAGCCTTCCTCTCGTGCGATTTCCCCGCCCGGTGGGTCTGGACCCGGTGCCGCTCACGGTCCTGGCTCGACGTGTCGGCGCCGACGAGGCCGCCGCCAGGTCCGCATCGGAACCTGGACCCAGCGTCTCCGGGGTCAGCCTCGATTCCCGCGGGGTGCGCCCCGGCGACCTGTATGCCGCCCTGCCGGGCGCCCGCGCCCACGGCGGTCGGTTCGGGGCGGACGCCGTCGCTGCCGGTGCGGTCGCCGTGCTCACCGATCCTGCCGGGGCACAGCTCGTCGCGAGCGCAGCCAGGCAATCGGGCCGGCCCCCGGTGCCGGTGCTCGTCGTCCCCACGCCCCGGGCGGTGCTGGGGGAGCTGGCTGCGCTGGTCTACGGTCAGGCCGCGCAGCGGTTGCGGATGTATGGCGTGACGGGCACCAACGGCAAGACGACGACGGCATACCTGATCGAGTCCGCCTTGCGCGCGCTGGGTGTGAGCACTGGCCTGATCGGCACCGTCGAGACCCGAATCGGCAGCGAGCGGCTGGAATCCAGCCGCACCACCCCCGAAGCCCCCGACCTGCACGCGATCCTCGCCGTCATGGCGCAACGCGGCACCGCAGCCGTCGTCATGGAGGTGTCCAGCCACGCCCTCGCTCAGCACCGCGTCGACGGGGTGGTCTACGACATCGCGTTGTTCACCAACCTCTCCCAGGACCACCTCGACTATCACGCAGACATGGACGACTACTTCGCGGCCAAGGCTGCGCTCTTCACCCCCGAACGATCACGACGAGGGGTCGTGTGTGTCGAGGACGCCTGGGGTCGGGCGTTGGCGCAGCGCAGTCGCGTGCCGGTCGTCACCGTCGGCTCCACCGGCACGTGCGACTGGCGCATCGCCGCGTCCGACACCGATCCCGGTGCCTTCGTGCTCTCCGGCCCAGCCGGCTCGCTGCAGTTGCGTAGCCACCTGCCTGGCACCTTCAACGTCGTCAACACGGCGATGGCCGCGGTGACGCTCGTGGAGAGCGGGTATGCCGTCGCCGAGGTCGCGATCGCCATGGCGCCGCCACCACAGGTCCCCGGTCGCATGGAACTCGTCGCCGGCGCGCCGGACGATCCACGGTGCGTCGTGGACTTCGCGCACACCCCCGAAGCGGTGGCAGCAGCGCTCGCCGCGCTACGCCCGACGACCCCCGGACGGCTCATCGCAGTTCTCGGCGCCGGTGGCGATCGGGACGCCGGCAAGCGACTGGCCATGGGAGCGGCTGCCGCGCGCTACGCCGACTTGGTGGTCATCACCGATGACAACCCCCGCTCCGAGGACCCGGCGGCGATCCGCGCGGCGGTGGCGGCCGGGGTGCGCAGCGTTGGCCCCGACCGGTGCGTCGACTCCGGGTCGGGCCGAGCAGCCGACATCGCGACGGCGATTGGATTGGCCAGAGCCGAACCCCGGCCGCAGGAGGTCACCGTCGTCGTGCTCGGCAAGGGGCACGAACGCGGCCAGGAGATCGCAGGAATCGTGCACCCCTTCGACGATCGGGCCGCCATCGCAGCGGCCTTGCACGGCACCGGCTACCGGCCGACGGCGGGAGCGTCTGGGGTGCCGGAGGTGCGGGGAGCGTCAGCAGCCAGTGACGCGGCAGGAGCGCCGTCATGATGCCCATGACGGTGGCCGATATCGCCACGGTCACCTCAGGTCGGCTGGTGCCATCGAGCCCGGCCGATGCCGCGAGGTCGGCCGACCTCATCATCGATGGTCCCGTCGTCACCGACTCGCGCCTGGCCGGCCCGGGAGGCCTCTACGTCGCCAGGATCGGCGAGCACGCCGATGGGCATCGATTCGTCGGTGACGCGGCGCATGCGGGTGCCGTGGCGGCCCTGACCAGCCGGGCCGTGTCCGAGGTGCCCTGCGTCGTCGTCGACGACGTGCAGGAGGCCTTCGGCCGGCTGGCCCGCGTGGTCGTCGACCGGGCGCAGCAACGGCCCGAGGGGCTGCTCGTCGTCGCGGTGACCGGGTCGTCCGGCAAGACGAGCACCAAGGACCTGCTGGCCCAGGTGCTCACCGAGATCGGGCCGACCGTGGCCCCGGAAAACTCCCTCAACGGCGAGATCGGCGTCCCGCTCACGGTGTGTCGGATCACGCCCGACACCCGGGTGCTCGTCGCCGAGATGGGCGCGCGGGGGATCGGTCACATCGCCTATCTCACCCGGATCGCGCCGCCGCGGATCGGGGTCGTCCTCAATGTCGGCACCGCCCACGTCGGTGAGTTCGGCAGCCAGGAGGCGATCGCCCAGGCCAAGGGCGAACTCGTGGAGGCGCTCCCCCGCGATGGGGTCGCCGTTCTCAATGCCGACGATCCTGCGGTGGCGGCCATGGCGAACCGCACCGTGGCGCGCGTGGTGTTGGTGGGGGAGAGCGCTGCTGCGCAGGTGCGCGCAATTGATGTCCGGTTGGACGACTCCGGCCGGCCGCGCTTCCGTGTCGAGACACCGGAAGGCACCGCCGATGTCACATTGGCGCTACACGGCCGCCACCACGTCGGCAACGCGCTCGCGGTGCTCGCGGTGGCCATGGCAGCCGGTATGCCGTTGCAGCGCGCCGTCGCAGCACTCGGTCGGGCCCGGTCGGTGAGCCGCTGGCGCATGGAGGTCACCGACCGTCCCGACGGCGTACGCGTTGTGAACGACGCCTACAACGCCAACCCCGACTCGATGCGCGCAGCCCTGCAGGCCCTGGCCGTCATGGCCGTTGGGAGCGGGGCCGGACGGCGGCGCACCTGGGCCGTGTTGGGGGAGATGTTCGAGCTGGGCGAGGATGCCCAGGCGGCACATGCCCGCGTCGGCGAGTTGGCGGCACACAGCGGCGTCGATGTCGTCGTCGCCGTCGGCGCGGGAGCCGGCGTTCACGCGCTGGCCCGCGGTGCCCGGCAACCCGAGGCCACTATGGCGCAAGCTGGTGATGGGACGACCCGCCCGAGCCGACCCGAGGTGTATGAGGTGCCTGACACCGACACGGCATACGAGCTCATCAGCGCGGATTGTCGCCCCGGTGACGTCGTGTTGATCAAGTCCAGCAACGCGGCGGGACTACGGTGGCTCGGAGACCGGCTGGCGGGGAGGGACGTGAAGGCATGAAAGGCGTGCTCGTCGCCGCTGCAGCCTCGCTCGTGCTCACCCTGCTCGGCACCCCGTTGTTCATCCGCTTCCTCGTGGCGCGGCAGTACGGCCAGTTCGTCCGCGACGACGGCCCCACCTCGCACCACATCAAGCGGGGCACCCCGACGATGGGCGGGGCGGTCATCGTCGGGGCGACCCTCACGGCATACGCGCTCTCGCACCTGTTCACCTGGACCGGGCCGTCGGCCTCGGGGCTGTTAGTCCTGTTCCTGATGACCGGGCTCGGCTTCGTCGGCTTCCTCGACGACTTCATCAAGATCTCGCGGCAGCGCAGCTTGGGCCTGCGCAGCGCCCAGAAGCTCGTGGGTCAGGGCCTGGTCGGGGTGATCTTCTCGGTGCTCGTGCTGCAGTTCCCCAACCAGATGTTCCGCACGCCGGCTTCGACGGCCATCTCGTTCGTGCGCGACACCCGCTTCGACCTGGCGTTCTTCGGGCCGATCGTCGGGGTCATCCTCTTCGTGTTGTGGGCCAACTTCATCATCACCGCGATGTCCAACGGGGCCAATCTCACCGACGGCCTCGACGGCTTGGCGACCGGCGCCTCGACGATGATCTTCGGTGCCTACGTGCTCATCGGGATCTGGACCTTCAACCAGAACTGTCAGACCAACCCGGGTGCCAAGTGCTACGAGGTGCGCGACTCCATCGATCTCGCGATCGTTGCTGCTGCGGCCATGGGCGCGTGCTTCGGGTTCCTGTGGTGGAACGCCTCGCCGGCCAAGATCTTCATGGGGGACACCGGTTCGTTGGGGCTCGGCGGGGCCATCGCGGGTCTCGCGATCTGCTCGCGCACCGAGTTCCTCTCGGTGATCCTCGCCGGCCTGTTCGTCATCGAGACCCTGTCGGTGATGATTCAGGTGGGGGTCTTCAAGACCACGCGCAAACGGTTCTTCCGGATGGCGCCACTGCACCACCACTTCGAGATGCTCGGGTGGGAGCAGATCACGGTGGTCATCCGCTTCTGGATCATCGCCGGCCTGTTCGTCGCCCTCGGGCTCGGGATCTTCTATGCCGAATGGGTGGTGGGAGCGACATGATCGAGCTGGACCCCTACGAGCCGCGGCCCGGCCTCACTCACCGAGACGCCGACTGGTCCGGGCTGCGGGTCCTCGTGACGGGCTTGGGGATCAGCGGCTTCGCCGCAGCCGACGCGCTGCTGGAACGCGGCGCCCAGGTGACCATTCTCGACAGTTCGGCGCCCGGCGCCTCACGCCCCGTCGACGAGCGGACTCAGATCCTGTCTATCCTCGGCGCGGAGATCCGCCTCGGCGAGCAGCACACCCACGCCTTGCCCCGGGAGAGCGGGGCCGGCTCCTTGCCGGCGTTCGACCTTGTGGTGACCTCCCCGGGGTGGCGTCCGGATCACCCGGTGCTCCTCGACGCCGCGGCGTACGGCATACCGGTGTGGGGCGAGGTCGAACTCGCCTGGCGGATGCGGGCCGAAACCGGGGCCGCGCCCTGGCTCACCGTCACCGGCACCAATGGCAAGACGACGACGGTCAACATGCTTGCCTCGATCCTGCGGGCCAGTGGCTTGCGGGCGATCAGCGCCGGCAACGTCGGCACGCCGTTGTTGGAGGCCGTGCTGCATCCCGAGCCCTTCGACGTGCTGGCCGTCGAGTTGTCCAGCTTCCAATTGCACTGGCAACGCTCGGTCTCGCCAGTGGCGTCCGCCTGCCTCAACGTCGCCGCCGATCACATCGACTGGCACGGGTCCTTCGAGGCCTATCTGCAGGCCAAGGGCCGGGTGTTTCACCGCACCCAGATCGCTTGCGTCTACAACGTCGCCGACCCGCTGACCGAGCAACTGGTCATCGACGCCGATGTCATCGAGGGCTGTCGGGCCATCGGCTTCACCCTCGGTGTGCCCGCGCCGTCGATGGTGGGGCTGGTCGAGGACGTGCTGGCCGACCGGGCGTTCGTCGAGCAACGCCAGCACTCGGCGGCCGAACTGGCCAGCCTCGAGGATCTGCGCGGGGAGTCGAGCACGGTCGCACCGCACTATGTCGCCAATGCCCTGGCGGCAGCGGCGCTGGCGCGGGCCTATGGGGTCGGGCCGATGTCGGTGCGTGACGGGCTGCGCAGCTTCCGCCCCGACCCGCACCGGATCGCCGAGGTCGGCACCGTCGGCGGGGTGCTCTACGTCGATGACTCCAAGGCGACCAACCCGCACGCTGCCGAGGCAGCACTCGCGTCCTTCGAGTCGATCGTGTGGATCGCCGGCGGGCTGCTCAAGGGCGCAGACGTCGAACCCCTCGTCGAAAAATTCGCCGGCCGGCTCAAGGGCGTCGTCGTCATCGGGGCCGATCGAGCACAGATCAGCGCCGCACTGGCGCGACACGCTCCGCAGGTCCCGGTTCTCGACCTCGGAGCCCCCGACACTGGACGGGTGGATGCCGCGGGTGCCGAGTCCGTCATGGACGAGATCGTGGCCGGGGCCGCAGGTCTGGCGGTCCCCGGCGATGTCGTGCTGCTCGCGCCCGCAGCCGCGTCGATGGATATGTTCACCAGCTATGCCGCGCGAGGCCAAGCCTTCGAGGCGGCGGTGCGCCGGCTGGGGGAGTCCTCGGGGCCATGACGACCACCAGCCAGCGCAGACCCCCCACGAGCCGACCCGCGGGGGAGACCACGGTCGCCGGGCGGCGTCGCGACGCGCGGTCCTGGCTGGATCCACTGCAGCGCCGGTGGGCGCCGTGGTCGGAGCGCGTGGACTCGCCGGTGACCAGCTACTACGTCCTGATCGGTGCGACCGCGGCCCTGGTGCTCATCGGCCTGGTCATGGTGTTGTCGGCCTCGATGGTCACGGCGCTCAAGACCGAGGGCTCCTCGTATGCCGTGTTCACCGACCAGGCGATCTTCGCCGTCCTCGGACTCGTCGGGGCCGTGGCCGCAGCGCGCATTCCGGTGCGCGCCTGGAAACGGCTGGCGTTGCCGGCGCTCGTCGGCGCCGTGCTGTTGCAGGCGGCGGTGTTCACGCCGCTGGGTGCGGTCGTCAACGGCAACCGCAACTGGCTGCGGATCTTCGGATTGAGCATGCAGCCCTCGGAATTGACCAAGCTGGGACTCGTCCTCGTCGGGGCGCTCATCCTGTCCAACCGTCGCCACCGCCTGGGTAGCCTCAAGGCCGCGATCGTCCCCTACCTCGTCCCGATTGTGGCCGGCACAGTCGCCTTGGTCCTGGCCGGCCATGACCTGGGCACTGCGCTCATCCTGCTCATGATCGTCGCAGTGGTGCTCTATGTCGCCGGGGTGTCGGCGCGGCTGTTCGTCATCGCCGGCGCGGTCGCGGCGGCCGTTGTGGCCGGGCTCGTCATCACCAGCGCCAACCGCATCGGACGGATCACCAACTGGCTCTCCGGGGACTGCACCGACCCCAACGGGGTCTGCGGGCAATCGGTGCACGGGCTCTATGCGCTTGCCGACGGCGGCTGGTGGGGGGTGGGCCTGGGCGCCAGTAAGGAGAAGTGGGCCTGGCTCCCCGAGGCCCACAACGACTTCATCTTCGCGATCATCGGCGAGGAACTCGGACTGCCCGGCACCCTCGTGGTCCTCGGCCTCTTTCTCGTCTTCGCCACCGCCTGCCTGCGCATCATCCTGCGCAGTGAGGACCACTTCGTGAGGATCGCGACCGCGGGCGCCATGGCGTGGATCCTCGGCCAGGCCATGGTCAACATCGGTGCCGTCATCGGCTTGCTCCCGGTCATCGGGGTTCCGCTGCCGTTCGTTTCCGCCGGGGGGTCCGCGCTCATCTCCTCGATGCTCGCCGTCGGCATGCTGGTCTCCTTCGCGCGCCACGAGCCCGGAGCGCACGCCATCCTGTCGGCCCGCCCAGGTGTCGTGAAGCGATCGTTGGCCATCCTGCCGGGCCGTCGCGCTCGCTAGAACCTGCTCAAAGGACCGTCATGACTTCGCTGCCTCCTGCATCCGCACCATCCGGTTCGCCTGACCCATCTGGCCCATCTGCGCCAGATGCGCCAGCTGCGCCGTTGAGCTCGGTGCTGCTGGCCGGTGGTGGCACGGCGGGGCACGTCTCGCCCTTGCTCGCTGTTGCCGATGCCCTGGTCCGAACTCAGCCCGGCGTGCTCGTGACCGCACTGGGCACCGAAACCGGCTTGGAAGCGCGGCTGGTCCCGCAGCGCGGCTACCCGCTTGCCTTCGTCCCTCGGGTGCCGATGCCCCGTCGGCCCAACGCCGCAGCCTTACGCTTCCCGGCCGACCTGAAGGCCGCGGTGTCAGCCGCGGGGGCGGCCATCGACCGCGCCCAGGCGCAGGTCGTCGTCGGTTTCGGCGGTTACGTCTCGTCACCGGCCTACCTCGCTGCCCGGCTGCGCAAGGTGCCGATCGTCGTCCACGAGCAGAATGCCCGGCCCGGCTTCGCCAACCGGCTCGGCGCCCGCCTGACCAGGCACGTCGCGACGACCTTCCCCATCACAGTCCTGCCGCACGCCCAATGCCTCGGTATGCCGTTGCGCCGCGAGATCACCACGCTGGACCGCCGGGCCGTGCGCGCGGAGGCGCTCACGGCATACGGGCTGCGCGAGGGGTTGCCCACCGTGCTCGTCACGGGCGGATCGCTGGGGGCGCAACGGCTCAATGAGGCGTTCGCGGCACGCGCCGCCGCACTGTCGGCGGCGGGGATCCAGGTGCTGCACGTCACCGGGGCCGGCAAGGAGTTCGAGACCTCCGGCATCGACCCTGAGGTGCCCTATCGGGTGGTGAGCTATGCCGACCGGATGGACCTCGCGCTCGCGGTCGCCGACCTCGTCGTTGCGCGCGCCGGGGCCAACACGGTCTGCGAGCTCACGGCCGTGGGGTTGCCTGCGGTCTATGTGCCCCTGCCCATCGGGAACGGTGAGCAGCGCGTCAACGCCGCCGATGTCGTCTCGGCCGGTGGGGGCCTGCTCGTGCAGGACGCGCACGTGACTCCGGAGTGGATCGACACGACGGTCGTTCCGTTGGTGCGAGATCGAGCGCGCTTGGATGCGATGGCCGCGGCCGCCGCGGGTGCCGGGCGGCGCGATGCCGATCTGGCCATGGTCGAGCTCATCCGCACCGCGGTGGCCGCGGGGGGTGCGCTGTGACGTTGCCGGAGAGCCGTTTCGACTACGAGGCTCCGGTTCCGGACGCGGGCGAGCTCGGCGTGGTGCACTTCATCGCGATCGGCGGAGCCGGCATGTCGGGTGTCGCCCGGGTCATGCTCGCTCAAGGACTCACCGTTACGGGGTCCGATGCCCGTGACTCTGGCGTGGTCACCGCGCTGGCCGCAGCGGGAGCGCAGGTGTGGATCGGCCATGCGGCGGCGCACGTCGACGTGGCCGACACGGTCGTCATCTCCAGCGCGATCCGCGAGGACAATGCCGAACTCGCGACGGCCCGGGACCGCGGACTGCGGGTGTTGCATCGATCGCAGGCTCTCGCAGCCACCATGTCCGGTGCGTCCTGTCGCATCGCGGTGGCCGGGGCCAATGGAAAGACGACGACGACCGCGCTGTTCGCCCACGTCCTCACTGCACTGGTGCAGGACCCGTCGTTCGTCGTCGGTGGGGAGTTGATCGGCCAGGGACCCGACCTCGGCGGCAACGCGCGGTGGGGGGTCGGTCCGCACTATCTCGTCGAGGCCGACGAGAGCGACGGATCGTTCCTCGTCTATCGTCCGCACGTCGCGATCGTCACCAGCGTGCAGCCCGACCACCTGGACTACTACGGCAGCGCGGAGGTCGTCGTCGAGGCATACCGCGCCTTCGTGTCGACGATCGCCGCAGCGGGGGTCCTCGTCGTGTGCCTGGATGATCCGGGCGCGGCCGACTTGGGGGCGTGGGCTCGCGCCCAAGGTTTGCGGGTGGTCGGCTATGGCACCGATCCGGCGGCCGATGTGCGCATCACGCAGCTGTCCAGCGCGGGCCTGTCCTCGAGCGCCACGGTGCGCGTCGGCACGACCGACTACCCCCTTGAGCTGCCGCTTCCAGGCGACTACAACGTCCGCAACGCCGCGGCGGTCGTCGCTGCGGGGGCGGTTGGTCTCGGGCTCGACCCCGGCGAGATCGTGCGAGCCCTGCGCGAATTCCGTGGCGTGAGAAGGCGTTTCGAACACCAGGGCACCGTGCAAGGAGTCGACGTGGTCGACGACTATGCCCACAACCCCGCCAAGGTGGCCGCGGTTGTCTCTACCGGGCGCCGCATCGCCGACGAGCGCGGGGCGCGCTTCGTCGCGGTCTTCCAGCCACACCTCTTCAGCCGGACGAGAGAGTTCGCCGCCGGTTTTGGGGCGGCACTCTCGGCTGCCGACGTGGTCCGGGTGCTCGACGTGTATGCCGCGCGCGAGGACCCTGTGCCCGGGGTCAGCGGGGCTCTCGTGGCTGACGCAGTCCGGTCGGTCGCGCCGGACCGAGACGTCCGATTCATCCCCGATTCCCAAGAACTGCTCGACGACCTGGAGTGCCTGGTGGCGCCGGGCGACCTCGTCTGCTTCATCGGCGCAGGGGATGTCAACGACCTCGGTCCGGTCCTGATCCGTCGCCTGGCGGCGACAGGAACGGCTCCGAGCTGATGGCTCCGTCCTGGCTGTCCCGTCATCGGGCCGTACGCACCGGCCTGGCCAGCTCTCGGGTGCGCTTCGAACGACGCGCTGCCGCGGTGCGACAGCGTCCAGCGCGGCTCATCGCGGCCGCGGTCGGCCTCGGCGTCGGGCTTGCCCTGGTGGCGTGGCTGGTGTTCTTCAGCTCCGTGCTCGCGCTGCGCGAGGTGCGGGTGGACGGGGTCGACGACACCGACAAAGCGGCGGTGTTGGCCGCGGTCACGGTCGCACCCGGCACCCCGCTGGCCCGCGTCGATCTCGGGTCGGTCGAATCGGCGGTGCAGAAGGTCGCGTTCGTGCGCGACGTCCACAGCACCCGGAGCTGGCCGGATACCTTGACGGTCGCGGTGACCCCGAGAGTTGCCCTCGTGGCGTTGCGCAACACCGACGGCACCTTCAGCCTCGTCGACGAACAAGCCGCGTCGTTCCGGATCGTCCCGGACATCCCCGCCGGGGTCATTCCCGTCAACCGGGAGGGCAGCGCCCCCGCGACAGCGGGGTTGCAGGCGGTCCTGCAGGTGCTGCGCGTGATGCCGGCCGACCAACGCGGCCAGGTCACCGACATGACCGTCTCGGGCGCCGACCTGGTCCACTTCACCCTCGCAGGGGTGCAGGTCGTGTGGGGTGGCCCCTCGGATCCGGAGAAGAAGCTGCGCGTGCTCACGATCCTCATGGGCACCAAACCCACGTCGATCGACGTCAGCACTCCTGATACGCCCGTCACTCGGTGACCCGCTAGCCCGTTCAGGTCAACCACATCAGCCACATCCCGCTCATGAGCCACACCGGCATCATCTGTCACACGGCATACCGAATGCTGGGCGGGTGACGCGGTCAATCTCAGGTGGAGATGCAGGACACGCCGACGACGTGTTTGCCCACCTTCGCGTGAGTGCATAGCGTCAGGGCGATGGTGTAGCTGGACTAGGAATCTACCTCCACTAGACCTTCAGACTTGGACAGTGATGGCTCGGCGTGTCGGGACATCGCGACGACGTGAATCGGCACCGGCGCTCCGCGTCCGGGATGCAGGGACCGCAGCGCGGATCAGGAAGGCCACCATCGTGGGTGCAACACCGCAGAACTACCTCGCCGTCATCAAGGTCGTCGGCATCGGTGGAGGTGGCGTCAACGCCATCAACCGGATGATCGACAAGGGCCTCAAGGGCGTGGAGTTCATCGCCATCAACACCGACGCCCAGGCCCTGCTCATGAGCGATGCCGACGTCAAACTCGACGTGGGGCGCGAGCTCACCCGTGGCCTGGGAGCCGGCGCCGACCCCGAGGTCGGCCGCAAGGCCGCCGAAGACCACGCGGAAGAGATCGAGGAGGTCCTCAAGGGGGCCGACATGGTCTTCGTCACCGCGGGTGAGGGCGGCGGCACCGGCACCGGTGGCGCACCGGTCGTGGCACGCATCGCTCGGGGGCTGGGAGCGCTCACCATTGGTGTCGTGACCCGCCCGTTCACGTTCGAGGGCCGTCGGCGGGCCAACCAGGCGGAGACCGGCATCGGCACTCTCCGCGAAGAGGTCGACACCCTGATCGTCATCCCCAACGACCGGTTGCTGTCGATCAGTGACCGCAACATCTCGATGATGGATGCCTTCCGCAGCGCCGACCAGGTGCTGCTGTCCGGCGTTCAGGGCATCACCGACCTCATCACGACCCCGGGTCTGATCAACCTCGACTTCGCCGACGTCAAGTCCGTCATGCAGGGTGCCGGGTCGGCGCTCATGGGCATCGGTTCGGCCCGGGGTGAGGACCGTGCGGTGCAGGCCGCGGAAGCGGCCATCTCGTCGCCGCTGCTGGAGGCGTCGATCGACGGCGCGCACGGCGTGCTGCTGTCGATCTCCGGTGGCTCCGACCTCGGCCTGTTCGAGATCAACGAGGCGGCGCGTCTGGTCCAGGAAGCTGCCCACCCCGAGGCCAACATCATCTTCGGCACGGTCATCGACGACGCGCTCGGCGACGAGGTGCGGGTGACGGTCATCGCCGCCGGTTTCGACGGCGGCCACCCGACCCCGCGCCAGGAGGCTCGGGCAGCGCAACCGGCCCGCCCGGCCACCCCTACGCCTGTGGCGCCGGTCATCCCGCCGGCTCCCGCACCCGCGACGGCACCCGCACCGAGCGCCACCACGGATGGCGGCAGCACGGCATACCCGGACGTGCGACCGGCACCGGCCGCGCCAGCACCGAGCGTGCCGCGGGTGCCGACCGACGACGGTGACGACCTCGACGTCCCCGACTTCCTCAAGTGACCTCCCGGTCCCGGCTGGCCGCGCCCTGAGTCCTGCGGCGAGAGCTGCGACGTGATCGGCTGGCGGGCAGTCTGCGGGCGCGTCGAGGTGGTCGTCACCGACCGGTTCGGCGGGGTGAGCCTGGCCCCCTACGGCGAGTTCAATCTGGGTGACCATGTCGGCGACAGGCCCGCGGCGGTGGCGACCAATCGCGCCCGGCTCACCGGAGCGCTCCGGGTAGCCCCCGATCGCCTCGTCTTCGCCGATCAGGTCCATGGCCGGAAGGTCATCTCGGTCGATCGGCCCTGGGGACCCGAGGGCCCGGCATCGGCCGACGGCCTGGTGACGGGGGTGCCCGACCTCGTGCTTGGCGCCTTGGTCGCCGATTGTGTCCCCGTGCTGCTGGCCGATCCGAAGGTCGGCATCATCGGTGCCGTCCACGCCGGGCGTCCCGGGATGGTCGCGCGCATCGTCGACGCCGCGATCGAGGCGCTGACCAGCGCCGGGGCCGAGTCCATCCTGGCGGTCATCGGACCTTCAGTGTGCGCTCGGTGTTACGAGGTCCCCGCGGCGATGCGCGCCGCCGCGGCCGCTGTCACGCCCGAGTCCTGGGCCGTGTCGGCGTCGGGCACCCCGGCCGTCGACGTCGCCGCCGGGGTGGACGCGCAGCTGGCGCGGCACGGCATACCGGTCGTGCGGGTGCCGGGATGCACCCGGGAGTCGCCGCGCCTCTACTCTTACCGCCGAGACGGACGCACCGGCCGCTTCGCCGGACTCATCCGGTTGCACCGTATGCCGGTCGCGGACTTCGCCACCTGGCAGGTGGGGTGACCGGCGGACGAAGAGCTTCCGGCGGTGGTCCGACGCCCGGGGCATCTGCGGGTTCTACGCTGGTCACGGAGGCGATAACCGATGAGCGATGCGGGACGTCGGAGCGAGCTGGCGCGATCCCTGCGGACGGTGCTCGAGCGGATCGATCGGGCGTGCGCCCAAGCCGACCGGGATGCCGGCGACGTGACGCTCATCGTCGTCACCAAGTTCTTCCCGGCCGACGACGTGCGCCGGTTGCATGACCTGGGTGTGCGTGATTTCGGGGAGAACCGGCACCAGGAGGCGAGCCAGAAGTTCCCCGAGGTGCGGGAGGAGGGGCGCGAGCTGCGGCTGCACTTCATCGGGCAGCTGCAGTCCAACAAGGCCGCCGCCGTGGCCGGATACGCCGATGTCGTGCAGACCGTCGACCGCCCTAGGCTGGTCGAGGCGCTGGTCCGAGGCGCCCGGGAAGGTCACCGGTCGGTGGACTGTCTGGTGCAGATCGACCTCGACGGTGACGAAGGTCGCGGTTCGGCGGCCTCGGGCCGCGGCGGCATCACCCCAGACCAGGCCCTCGCCTTGTCCGATCTTGTTGCCACGAGCGACCTGTTGCGCCTGCGGGGCGTGATGGCCGTCGCGCCGCTCGGTATCGACCCGACGCCCGCTTTTCGCGCCTTGGAGGGGATCGCCCGCCGGATTCGGGCGGATCATCCCGAGGCGCAGTGGATCTCGGCGGGGATGAGCGCCGATCTGGAGGCAGCCATCGCACACGGCGCGACACATGTGCGTGTCGGCACGGCAATCCTCGGATCACGTCCACACCTTCGCTAACGTCGAAGCACAAGCTCGCCCGATCGGAGGGCGAGTGAGACCGTGACGCCGACACGACAAGGGGTTTCACCATGGGCGGGGCACTACGCAAGACGATGGTGTACCTCGGTTTGGCTGAGGAAGACGGCCGCTACGACGGGCGATACGACGCCGACCACTACGAGGCGGACGCCGAGGGTTACGACGAGTCGGAGGGTCCCGTCGCCGACGTCACCCCGTTGCCTTCCCGCCCGACGCCGGTCGCCCGTGTCGTCCGCGAGCCTGCGGTGGGCACCCTCAACCGCATCACGACGATCCACCCGCGCACCTACAACGAGGCCAAGGCCATCGGCGAGGCTTTCCGCGCTGGCACACCGGTGATTATGAACCTCTCGGACATGGGCGACACCGACGCCAAGCGCCTCGTCGACTTCGGTGCCGGCTTGGTCTTCGGGCTTAGTGGTTCCATCGAGCGAGTGACCAACAAGGTCTTCCTGCTCTCCCCGGCCCACGTCGAGGTCGCAGCCGAAGGTGCCGCCGGCCCGCACGGGGTGCGCGGTCCGTTCAACCAGAGCTGAGGTCCATCCCCGCCGACAGGTATGCCGGCAGGCATCCCTGCTTGTGTGGTGTCGCGCGCGGGTGGGCTTCGGCGAGCCCTGTCCCGCCGGATGAGGCTCATCCCGCACACTGGTGCCCATGCGCGCCCTGTGGGAGACCGTCTCGACCCTGCTGTTCGTCTTCTTCGTCTTGCTCATCGGGCGGCTCATCCTCGACTGGGTGCGGGTCTTCGCCCGGGACTGGCGCCCCACCGGAGTCATGCTGGTCGTCGCCGAGACGGTCTTCACCGTGACCGATCCGCCGCTGCGGCTGCTGCGTCGGGTGATCCCGCCGCTGACCGTCGGGGGCTTGCGGATCGACCTGGCCTTTCTCGCGCTGTTCTTCCTCACCTCGACGCTCATGGGCCTGGTCCCGTAGGTGCCGGTATCGCCGAGATTGGGCTCAATGGACTCAGTTCGGTAACGTTGGTCTCCGTTCCTCCTTCCGATTCCGAGGTGACCCATGGCGCTCACGCCCGAACAAGTCCTCAACAAGCACTTCCAAACGACCCAGTTCCGCAAGGGATATGACGAGCGCGACGTTGACGACTTCCTCGACGAGATCGTGGCGGAGATGCGCTCGCTGATCGCGCAGCGCGATGACTACAAGCAGCAGTTGAACGACTGCCGGGCCGGCCGAGGCCTGGGCAGCGTGGCCGACCCTCCGGTCGCAGCCGCAACGGCCGCGCCCGTGGCCGGTCCGGATCTGGCTGCGGCCAACGCAGATTTCGCCAAGGCGCGCGAGCGACTGGCCCAGACCGAGGGCGAGGTGGCTGACGCCAAGGCGACCCTCGAGGCACTCAACGCTCAGATCGCCGACCGGCAGGCCGAGGTGACTCGAATCGGCGAGGCCGCCGAGTCCGCCAAGAGCGAACACACCCGCGCCGCCGAACACCTCGCCGGTGCCAAGTCTGAGTTGGCCGAACTCCAGGGCAAGCTGCAGTCGCTGCGCGGTGCAGTCGACCTGGCTGCCGCTGACCACGCCGAGGTCGGCAACGCGGCCGCTGCGCAGGCGCTGGCTCGGGCGGACGAGGCCGGCCGGGCAGCTGCCGACGCCGAATCCCGGGTGCAGGAGCTTACGGCGGCGGTGCAGGCAGCGGAGGACCGGGCCGGCCAGGTCGAGCAGAATGCCGCCGAGGCAGCCCGTCGGGCCGACGAGTGCAGCCAGGCGCTGTCCGACGCCGAGCGTCGGATCGCGGAGGCCGAGGCCCGCGCGGCTGACGCCGAGCGTCGTGCCGAGGAGGCTCAAGCTCGGGCCGCCGAGACGGCCGCCGCTGGGATGCCGACCACGACCGGTGCCATGAGCATCATCGGCGGCGGTGGGGCGGCGGGCGCGGCTGGTCTCATCGAACTCGCCCAGCGTGTGCATGACGAGCATGTCGCCCAGGGGGAGGCCCGTCGTGCGGCCCTGATCAGCGAGGCTGAGAGCCACAGCTCTGCCCTGGTCAGCGACGCCGAGAGCCGTTCGTCGGCCATGCTGTCCGACGCCGAGAGCCGCAGCTCGCAACTGGTCAACGAGGCCGAGGCCCGCCACCGCGAGTTGCTCTCGACCGGGCAGGCCCGGTTCGAGGAGCTGGTCGGCACCGGTCAGCACCGTCACGACGAGCTGGTCAACACCGCCCAGGCACGCCACGACGAGCTCATCGGCACGGCCCAGCGCCAGCACGACGAGATGCTCGCCGAGGCCGCCTCGCTCAAGGACCAGATGATCACCGAGGCGCGCGAACGCGCCACCGGGATGGTCGCCGAAGCCCAGCAGAAGAAGGCCGCCGTCCTGGAGGAGTTGGAGGGCCAGCGCAGCCTCATCGAGCGCAAGATCGACGAGTTGCGCGGCTTTGAGCGCAACTACCGCTCACACCTGCGGGAGTACTTCGAGAGCAGGCTGGGAGAGCTCGGCAACACCAGCGCAGACCAGTGATCTTCGACACACCATGACGGAAGGCTCGGGCGATTCGCCCGGGCCTTCCGTCGTGTGGTGCTCGACCTGACTCGCGCGAAGTGTGTGCACCGCCGACACGGCACGCCCGGGAACGGACGTCCTGCCCGATCTCACCCCGTTGTGCCTTATCCTCGCGGCGTTCAGGCATCCATATCCCTCGAAGGACAGGACGTCATGGCTGGGTCCAAGACCGGAGCAGGCACCTCCAAGGCGGGGGCGGCCAAGAAGGCTGCGGCCAAGAAGGCCGTGTCGGCCAAGACGGCCACGAAGCGGTCCGAAGGCAAGGCTGCCAAGGGGGCCAAGAAGCGTGCCGGTGCCGCCGGTGACGGGCCGATCGCCGACGACGGCGTGGGCTCCGCAGCGACCTCAGCGGGGGACCCCGGCTCCGCGGCGTCGCTCGCCGGCACCGTGCCGGTCCGTGCCGGCGAGGATCTCTGGACGGTCGAAGAGATCGTCACCTTGCGCGAGGAACTCGAACGCGACATCCGACGCGCCAAGAACGACCTACGCAATGCCGAGGAAGACCTGCAAGGTCTCATCTGGGATGCCGGAGACGGCTCGGGCGATGATCAGGCCGACGCGGGGGCCAAGACCTACGAACGTGAGCAGGAACTCTCCCTGGCCAACATCTCCCGCGACAAGTTGGAGCAGAGCCAGCATGCGCTGACCCGCCTCGATCAGGGCCGTTACGGCGTGTGTGAGAACTGCGGCGAGCCGATCGGCAAGTTTCGCCTTCAGGCCGCTCCGCGTGCGACCCTATGCAGGTCATGCAAGGAGAAGACCGAGCGGCTCTGAGCGCCGCCACCCCCACGCCCCCCGGTTCCGAGTCGACCGACGCCCCTGCCCGGGCCAGCCGGCCGCTCCTGGCACTCACCGGCTGCCTCGCGTTGCTCTGGTATGCCGCCGACCAGGCCAGCAAGGCCTGGGCCCTTCGCGCGCTGGCCGACGGCGATCCGGTCGAAGTGCTCGGCGAGCGACTCCGGCTCGTCCTGGTCCACAATCCTGGCGCGGCCTTCTCGCTCGGCACCGGGAGCACTTGGGTGCTCACCCTGCTGGCCGTCGTCGTGTTGATCGTCATCCTGCGCAGCGCCCGGAACCTGGGTAGCCGCGCCTGGGCCTGGGCTTTCGGTCTGCTGCTGGGCGGAGCCACCGGCAATCTCACCGACCGCCTGGTGCGCCCCCCGGGCGTCGGCCAGGGCCATGTCGTCGACTTCATCGACTACAACGGCTGGTTCATCGGCAATGTCGCCGACATCGCCATCGTGTCGGCCGCCATCCTCATGGCGCTGCTCGCGCTGCGTGGCATCGGTGTCGATGGCCGCCGTGCCTCTGACTCGAGCCCGGCGAGCGACGCCCGTGGGTGACGCCCGCACCCTGCTCGTGCCCGATGGCCTGGACGGGGAGCGGATCGATGCGGCGCTGGCCCGCCTTTTCGGCCTCTCCCGCACCAAGGCGGCCGATCTGGCCTTGGCCGGGAAGGTGACGGTCAACGGCATACCGGTCTCGAAATCCGGCCGCGTCCGCGGGGGCGACGTCCTGGATGTCACGCTCCCCGCTGTCACGCCCGGGTCGCATGTCGAGATCGTCGCCCAGCCGGTGCCCGGCATGGGGATCGTTCACGACGACGACGACATCGTCGTGGTCGACAAGCCGATCGGCGTCGCGGCGCACGCGAGCGTGGGCTGGACCGGCCCGGACGTCGTAGGCGGGCTGGCGGCTGCGGGCTACCGGATCAGCACCTCCGGGGCCAGCGAGCGCCAAGGCATCGTCTCCCGGCTGGACGTCGGCACGTCCGGGCTCATGGTCGTGGCCAAGAGCGAGTATGCCTACAGCCGGCTCAAGCGGGCCTTCAAGACCCGGCAGGTCCACAAGACCTATCACGCGCTGGTCCAAGGGCTGCCCGACCCCATGGTGGGCACCATCGACGCGCCGATCGGACGGCATCCCGGTCACGACTACAAGTTCACAGTGAGCGAGCGAGGCAAGCCCGCGATCACGCACTACGAGGTGATCGAGGCATTCCGGGCGGCGTCGCTGCTGGAGATCGGCTTGGAGACCGGCCGCACCCATCAGATCCGGGTGCACATGGCCGCCGTGCGGCACTCCTGCTGCGGCGACCCGCTCTACGGGGGCGACCCGCGGCTGGCCGCCAGGCTCGGCCTGGAGCGGCAATGGCTGCACGCCGTCGGGCTCGGTTTCGAGCATCCCGGCACGGGGGAGTGGGTCACCTTCACCAGCCCATACCCCGCTGATCTCGACCACGCCCTCGAGGTGCTTGCCGCCGACCACTGAGTCGGTGCGCCAGACCGCGCGGGGCCCTCCGGCGACCGCACGGCATACGGGCAGCGGGGGAGAGTCTCGCCCACCGCGACTGGCCGGCGCGACACGCCCGGTGGGGGTCGGTGGGCGGGCCTAGACTCACTCGCGATGCCTTCCCCAGTCAGCCCCCTCGCCTCGTCAGGCGCCGGTGCGCCGTCGCCGGACGAGAGTTTCGTGCACCTGCACGTCCACACCGAATACTCCATGCTCGACGGCGCTGCGCGGATCGGGGATCTGTTCGCCAAGGCGGCCGAGCTGGGGATGCCGGCGCTGGCGACGACCGATCACGGCTACGTCTTCGGGGCCTACGAGTTCTGGCGCAAGGCCAAGGGCACCGGCGTCAAGCCGATCATCGGGGTCGAGGCCTATGTCACACCCGGCACTCACCGCACCGACAAGTCGCGCGTCTCGTGGGGTGACAAGCGGTCCCAGGGCATTCGTGACGAGGACGACGTCTCCGGCAGCGGGGCCTACACCCACATGACCCTGCTCGCGCAGGACAACACCGGCCTGCGCAACCTGTTCAAGCTCGATTCCCAGGCCTCGCTCGACCAGGTCTACGCCAAATGGCCGCGCATCGACCGTGAGTTGCTCGCGCGCTACAGCGGCGGGCTCGTCGCCACGACCGGATGCCCCTCCGGCGAGATCCAGACCCGGCTGCGGCTCGGGCAGTACGACCTGGCCAAGGCGGCCGCTGCGGAGTACCGCGACATCTTCGGCGCGGACAACTACTTCTGCGAGGTCATGGACCACGGCAACGACATCGAGCGCCGGGCCATCAAGGACCTGTTGCGGCTGGCCAAGGAATTGCGCCTGCCCTTGCTGGCGACCAACGATTCGCATTACACCCACCCCGAGGACGCCACCGCGCACGCAGCGCTGCTGTGCGTGCAGTCGGGGTCCAAGCTCAACGACCCCGGCCGCTTCGCCTTCGACGGCACCGGCTACTACCTGCAGAGCGCGCAGGAGATGCGTCACACCTGGCGGGAGCTACCCGAAGCCTGCGACAACACGCTGCTCGTCGCCGCACGCTGCGAGGTGTCCTTCCATGAGGAGGAGGGGCGATACATGCCCCGATTCCCCTGTCCCGCAGGGGAATCCGAGACCACCTGGTTTGTCAAGGAGGTCCAGCGCGGTCTGCGCAGGCGCTATCCGAACGGCATACCGGCGCAGGTGCAGGAGCGCGCCGACTTCGAGGCCGACGTCATCATCACCAAGGGCTACCCGGGCTACTTCCTCGTCGTGGCCGACTTCATCAACTGGGCCAAGGACAACGGCATCCGGGTGGGTCCGGGCCGGGGCTCCGGAGCCGGGTCGATGGTCGCCTACGCGATGCGGATCACCGACTTGGATCCCTTGGAGCACGGACTCATCTTCGAACGCTTCCTCAACCCGGACCGGGTCTCCATGCCGGACTTCGACATCGACTTCGATGAGCGCCGTCGGGGTGAGGTGATCCGCTACGTCACCGAGAAGTACGGCGCCGACCGGGTCTCGATGATCGTCACCTACGGCACCATCAAGGCCAAGCAGGCCGTCAAGGACGCAGCCCGGGTCATGGACCACCCGTTCAACGTCGGGGAGGCGCTCACCAAGGCGATGCCCCCGGACGTCATGGGCAAGGGCGTGTCGCTGGCCGATCTCTACAACCCCGAGTCCAAGCGGTATGCCGAGGGCAAGGAGTTCCGCGAGCTCGTCGAGAGCGCGCCGCACCTGGCCGAGGTCGTCGAGACCGCCCGCGGTCTGGAGGGGTTGAAGCGGCAGTGGGGCGTCCATGCGGCCGGCGTCATCATGAGCAGCGAGCCGCTCGTCGATGTCATCCCCATCCTGCGGCGCTTGCAGGACGGCCAGATCATCACGCAGTTCGACTACCCGTCCTGCGAGAAGCTCGGCCTGGTCAAGATGGACTTCCTCGGGCTGCGCAACCTCACCATCCTCGATGACGCCATCGCCAACGTGAAGGCCAACCGCGGCATCGACGTCGACCTCGACGAGTTGTCCAAGACGCTCGACGACCCGGCGACCTATGAGCTGCTGGCCCGGGCCGACACCCTCGGGGTGTTCCAGCTCGACGGCGGCGGCATGCGCACCCTGCTGCGGCTCATGCAACCCGACTCGTTCGAGGACATCTCGGCCGCCCTCGCGCTCTACCGGCCCGGCCCGATGGGGGCCAACAGCCACACCAACTACGCCTTGCGCAAGACCGGAAAGCAGGAGATCCAGCCGATCCACCCCGAGCTGTCCGAGCCGCTGGCCGACATCCTCGAGCCGACCTACGGCCTGATCATCTACCAGGAGCAGGTCCAACACATCGCCGGCCGGGTCGCGGGCTACTCCCTGGGCAAGGCCGACATGCTGCGCCGGGCCATGGGCAAGAAGAAGAAGGAGATCCTCGACGCCGAGTTCGGTCCCTTCGAGGCCGGCATGAGCGCCAACGGCTACTCCGCCGATGCGATCCGCGCCTTGTGGGAGATCCTCGTCCCCTTCTCGGACTACGCCTTCAACAAGTCGCACACCGCGGCATACGGGCTGGTGTCCTACTGGACGGCATACCTCAAAGCCAACTACCCGGCCGAATACATGGCCGCCCTGCTCACCAGCGTGCGCGACGACAAGGACAAGTCGGCGCTCTATCTCAACGAGTGCCGCCACATGGGCATCAGAGTGCTCCCGCCCGACGTCAACTCCTCGATCGGGCACTTCGCCGCAGTCGGCAGCGACATCCGCTTCGGGCTCGAGGCGGTGCGCAATGTCGGGCGCAACGTCGTCGAGTGCATCGTCGCCGCGCGCGCGGAGAAGGGGCGTTTCACCTCCTTCGAGGACTTCCTGCGCAAGTGTCCGGCGACCGTGCTCAACAAACGCACCATCGAGTCGCTGGTCAAGTCGGGGGCATTCGACTCGCTAGGTCACAGTCGTGCCGGTCTGGTGCGCGTGCACGAGGCCTATGTCGATGCTCTCGCCGAAGAGAAGAAGCAGGAGGCCATCGGGCAGGACTCGCTGTTCGGCGATTTCGGTTTCGGCGACGACGACACCGGACCGCTGGCTCTCGTGGCGCTGCCGACCATCCCCGAGCTGGAGTGGGACAAGCAGACGTTGCTCACCTTCGAGCGCGAGATGCTTGGGCTCTACGTCTCGGATCATCCGCTCTTCGGCATCGAACACGTCCTTGCTGCTCATGCCGACACCGCCATCGCGACGCTCATGGGCGAGGAGCGGCGCCGCGACGGCGACACCGTGACCGTCGCCGGACTGGTCACGTCGCTAGCGCTCAAACGCAACAAGAAGGGCGACCTCTGGGCGATCGCCACGGTCGAGGATCTCGACGGCGCGGTCGAGTGCTTGTTCTTCCCGCAGATGTACAACCAGGTCGCGGCTCTGCTGGCACCCGACACGGTCGTCGCGGTGCGCGGCCGGGTCAACCTGCGCGACGACTCGATGTCGATCTACGCCCAGGACCTCACCCTGCCCGACATCAAGGAAGGCCCACGCGGCCCGGTCGTCGTGGCGATGACCCTGCGTCAGGCCACCGGCGGGCGGGTCGAGGAGTTGCGCCGGGTGCTCGGGCAGCACCCTGGGGTCACCGAGGTGCACGTGCGCCTCACCCAACCCGACCGGACCGTGCTCATGCGCCTGGACGACTCCTTCCGGGTCACCCCCTCGCCGGCGCTCTTCGGCGATCTCAAGGCGCTGCTCGGTCCGGCCTGCCTGGTCTGACCGAGTAGATCGGACCCGAGGCCGGGGGAGGAGCAGCACATGGCACGCGGCGGCATCCCGGCCTCACCACTGCCGCAGCGGCACGGGGTCGACGCGATGCGGCTGCGCATGCCGCAGGAGGGACCATGGCTCACCCTGCGCGACCACCTCGTCGCACGCATCCCGGCACTGGGTCCGGAGCGGATCGACTCGATGCTCGCGGCCGGTGCGTTCGTCGGGATCGACGGTATGCCGTGTGCTCCCGATGCGCCGTTCGTCCCGCGCTCGGTCGTGTGGGTCCACCGCGACCTGCCGGACGAAGTGCCGGTGCCCTTCGAGGTCGAGGTGCTCCACCACGACGAGCGCATCGTCGTCGTCGACAAGCCGCCGTTCCTGGCCACCACGCCCCGCGGGATGCACGTGCGCCAGACCGTCGTCACCCGGCTGCGCGAGCAGCTCGGGCTGCCGCGGCTCACCCCCGCCCACCGGTTGGACCGCCTGACCAGTGGGGTGCTGCTGCTCACCACCGAGCAGCGCTGGCGTGGGGCCTATCAGCAGCTGTTCGCTCGCGCGCAGGTGCACAAGGAGTATCTCGCTGTGGCCCGCCTCGACCCCTCGGTGACGCTGCCCCAACGGGTGGCGGTGCACATCGACAAACCGCACGGCCAATGGCAGGCGCGGATCCGGCCCGACCGAGCACCGAACGCCGTGACCGACATCGAGCTGCGGCGCCGGTGGACGGGACCGGCCGGCATACCATTCGGGCTCTATCGGCTGGTCCCGCACACCGGGCGAACCCACCAGTTGCGAGTGACGATGTCGTGGCTGGGCCTGCCCATCGTTGGCGATCCGCTCTACCCGCAGGTCTACGACGTCGCCGATGACGACTTCAGCGCGCCGCTCGGGCTCGTGGCTCAGGTCCTCGCCTTTCGGGACCCGATCGATGGTGCACCGCGCCGGTTCGTCAGCCGCCGTCTGCCGGGGGCTTGGCCCGCCGCCGGGTCGGCCGACGAGCCCGCATAGGCTTGCCGGCGTGAAGCCGCCCCGCGCACCGCAGTTCCCCGTGGTCACGACGCGCCACGGCCACGAACGGGTCGACGAGTTCGCGTGGATGGCCGACCGGGAGGACCCGCGACTCACGGCATACCTGCAGGACGAGAACGCCTACGCCGACCACCGCACCGCACACCTCCAAGCGCTGCGGACGGAGATCTTCGACGAGATCCGCTCTCGCACGGTCGAGACCGACCTCAGTGTGCCGGTGCGTTATCGGGAGTGGTGGTACTACAGCCGCACCGTCGAAGGGCACGGGTATGCCGTGCACGCTCGGCTATCGGTCGCGCTGAGCCCGCATCGGCCGACGCTCGTGGCGGGCGAGCCACCTGAGGGTGAACAGGTGTTGCTTGACGAGAACCTCGAAGCGATCGGAAGTGACTTCTTCGCACTGGGTGACCTCGAACTGTCTCCCGATGGCAGGCTGCTGGCCTTCTCGTCGGACCGCTCGGGTCAGGAGCGCTACGACCTGGTGATCCGGGAGCTCCAGACCGGCGCCGAGGTCGACGCCTTGGTCCACGGAATCGGGGAAGGGCTGGCCTGGTCGGCCGACTCGCGACACGTCTTCTACACCCGACTTGACCGCAGTTGGCGATCGCACGAGATCTGGCGGCACGAGGTGGGCACCCCTGCGTCCGCGGATGTCTGCGTGCTGGCCGAACCCGACGAACGCATGTTCCTCGGTGTGTCGACGAGCAAGGACGAACGATGGATCCTGCTCACTGCGTCGTCGAAGACCTCGACCGGGGTGTGGCTCGTGGACGCAGCCGTACCGACGCAAGCGCCCGTGCCGGTGGTGCCGCGACGCGACGGGGTGCTCGCCGACGTCGAGCCGTATGCCGGTGGTTTGCTCATCACTCACAATGCCGCACGAGCCAACTTCCAGGTGAGTTGGGCACCGCTGCCCGGAGGCCTTGACTCGCACGAGTGGGTTGATCTCGACTGGTCGGCCCCGGACGAGCTCATCCAGGGCGTGGAGGCCTTCGACACGTTCGTCTCCCTCTCATTGCGCAGCGGAGGTCGGCCAGGGCTGCGGATCGTCCCCATCACGGCGGACGGTGGCTTCGGCGGCCCCGGCGGCTTCGGGCCGGCTCACGATGTCGCGGTGGCGGGCGAGACCGTGGTGGTCGCGACCGGGGTCACCCCTGACCCCACCTCGACGACGGTGCAGGTGGTCCTGGAATCACTCGCCGCGCCCCCTGCCGTCTATGACTACGACGTCGTGGCGCAGTCGTTCACACTGCTGAAGTCGCGGCGCGTGCGGGGATACGACTTGACCCGGCTGCGGGAGCGGCGGCTGTGGGCGACAGCCCCCGATGGGGCACGCATCCCGATCAGCCTGGTCTGGCGGGCCGACGTGGAGCCGGACGGCACGGCGCCGGGCCTGCTCTCCGGCTATGGCGCCTACGGCATACCCAGTGATCCGGCTTTCTCGGTGGCCCGGCTGTCCTTGCTGGATCGAGGAGTCGTGGTCGCGATCGCCCACGTGCGGGGTGGCACCGAGCTGGGCTGGGACTGGTACGAAGCCGGACGGCTGGCCGACAAGCCCAACTCCTTCACCGACTTCCTCGCCTGTGCTCAGCATCTCGGTGAGTCAGGCTGGGTTGATCCGCGTCGCCTTGCTGCCGAAGGAGGTTCTGCCGGCGGCCTGCTCGTGGCCGCCTCGCTGCAGCGCGACCCGGCGCGCTTCCGGGTCGTGCACGCACAGGTTCCCTTCGTCGACGTGCTCACCTCGATGCTCGATCTCGACCTCCCGCTCACGGTCACCGAGCAGGAGGAGTGGGGGGACCCGGTGGGCGACCCCACGGCATACGAGCTCATCCGGTCCTATTCGCCCTACGAGAACGTCACTGCGGACGACTACCCCGCGCTGTTGGTGACCACGAGCTGGCACGACACTCGGGTGCTCGTGACCGAGCCGGCCAAGTGGGTGGCGCGGCTGCGCGACCGAGTGACCGACGACGAGGTATGCCGTCCGATCGTCTTTCGCACCGAGATGGATGCCGGGCACGGCGGGCGTTCGGGCCGATACGACATGTGGCGCGAGATTGCCTGGGAGTGGTCCTTCCTGCTCGACCAACTGGGTTGTGCGACAAGGTGATTCACGACTGTCTTGGGACGGCACCGAGTCGTGGTGTCGCACTCTCACAGCACTCGGAGCGCCAGGGTGGTGATCACCGGCTCGCCGACCGCGTCGGTTGCGTCGAGGTCGACCTGCGCCTCGATGACCCAGTCGTGGTGGTCGGCCGGATCGGCCAGGGTCTGCCGCACCCGCCAGAACCGCCCCGGCTCGCCGTCGGGTGACTCGGTGACATCGCGCTCAACCGCCAGCAGCGCCGGCCCCCGCGCGTCGGCGTCGGTGCGGACGTCGTCGTGCTCGGCGTAGTAGGCATCCAGAGCGGCATCCCACTCCTGCCTGGTCATGACGACCTGGCTGGGCGGATCGGTGAGGTCTGCGGCGGCCCGCTCCAGCGCAGCGAGGCCGGCGACGTCGTCACGAGCGGCGAGTTCGACGCGTCGCCACATCGCGCGGCGCACCATGGTCTGCAGCGCCTGAACATTGGCCGACAACGGCCGCGGCGGCCGGGGGGCTTCGCTCGGCTCGCGTGAGTGGGTCGCGCCGGGGGTGGCGAGCGCCTCCCACTCGTCGACGAGTGAGGAGTCGGTCTGGCGGATCGTCTCGCCGAGCCACTCGATGACCTCGTCGAGCTGGGGGTTGCGATAGCCGGTGGGCACGGTCTGGCGCAGGGTGCGGTAGGCGTCGGACAGATAGCGCAGCACCACACCCTCGGAGCGGCTCAGGCCGTAACGGCTCACCAGGTCGGTGAAACTCATTGCCTGTTCCCACATCTCACGGACGATCGACTTGGGTGCCAGCGCGTCCTCACCGAGCCAGGGGTGGGTGTGCCGGTATGCCGTGTACGTCGCGTCGAGCAGCTCGGCCAGTGGGCGCGGCCAGGTCACCTCCTCGAGCAGCTCCATCCGCTCTTCGTAATCGATACCGTCGGCCTTCATGTCGGCGACGGCCTCGCCGCGGGCGGCCCATTGCTGGGCCAGCAGGACCGGCTTGGGGTTGTCCAGGACTGCTTCGACGACCGAGATGACATCGAGGGCGTAGCTCGGCGCGTCGGGGTCGAGCACGTCGAGGGCGGCGAGGGCGAATTGTGCCAACGGCTGGTTGAGGGCGAAGTCATCGGGCAGCTCGACGGTGAGCGCGAGGGTGCGCCCGGTTTCGTCGTGCTGCGGAAGACGTTGCAGCACACCGGCATCGAGCAGGCTACGGCCCAGCCGGATGGCTCGCCGGGCCAGCCGCGCCTGCGCCGTCGGGTCCTCGTGGTTGTCGCGCGTGAGCCGCGACAGAGCCCGCACCGGGTCACCCGGGCGGGCCACGACGTTGATGATCATCGCGTCATCGACTCGCATCCGGGACACCAACGCCTCCGGAGCGGCCGCGACGAGCCGATCGAAGGTCGCCTCGCTCCAGACGATCTGTCCGGCAGCGGGTTTGACGCGCTGCACCCGCTTGACCTTGACCGGGTCGTCGCCCGCCTTGGCCAGCCGACGGGCGTTCTCGATGACGTGGTCGGGGGCCTGGACGACGACCTCGCCGAGGGTGTCGAACCCGGCTCGGCCGGCTCGCCCGGCGATCTGGTGGAACTCGCGAGCCTTGAGTAGTCGTTCGCGGTGGCCGTCGAACTTCGTCAACTGGGTGAGCAGAACGGTGCGGATCGGCACGTTGATGCCGACCCCGAGGGTGTCGGTGCCGCAGACCACCTTGACCAGACCGGCCTGGGCCAGCTGCTCGACCAGGCGGCGATAGCGCGGCAGCATCCCCGCGTGGTGCACGCCGATGCCGCGGCGCAGCAACCCGCCGAGCACCCGACCGAACCCCGCCGCGAACCGGACCCCGGCCAACCGGTCGGCGACTGCGGCCTTCTCGGTGGCGCTCAGCAAGGGGAGGTTCTTCAGCGAGGCGGCCTGCTCGGCGGCCGCGGCCTGCGACGGGTGGACGACATAGACCGGCGCCCGCCTGGTGCTGACGATCTCCTCGAGGGTTTCGGCCAGCGAAGTGACCGACCAGCTGAAGGTGAGCGGCACCGGCCGAGCGACACTCGTCACCTCGCTCACCGAGCGGCCGGTGCGACGCTGCAGGTCGGCGTCGATGCGCGACATGTCGCCGAGGGTGGCCGACATGAGCACGAACTGCGCCCGGCTGAGTTCCAGCAACGGCACCTGCCAGGCCCACCCGCGCTGTGGATCGGCGTAATAGTGGAACTCGTCCATGACGACCACGCCGTCGAGCCCCGCGCCGTTGGCGCCCTCGCGCAGCGCCATGTTGGCCAGCACCTCCGCGGTGCAGCAGATGATCGGCGCCTGCGGGTTGACCGACGCGTCGCCGGTGAGCAGGCCGACCCGCTGCGGGCCGAAGGCATCGCAGAGCGCGAAGAACCTCTCGTTGACTAGGGCCTTGATCGGGGCGGTGTAGAAGCTGCGCCGTCCGTCGACCAGTCCCTTGGCGTGCCCCGCGACCGCCACCAGCGACTTACCCGAACCGGTCGGCGTCGCGAGGATGACGTGCCCACCGGTGAGCAGGGCGACGATCGCCTCGTCCTGGTGCGGATAGAGCTCCAGACCGGAACCGCCCACCCAGTCCAGGAACGCGGTATACAGGCCGTCGGGGTCCTCGGGGCGCACCTGCTCGAGTGCGTCGACGAGCGGGTATGCCGGGTGGCTGGCGGTCATGGTGGGCCCATCCTCTCAGTCGGATGGGCCGCACCCGCCATCCGGCATACGCCCGCCGTTGGGCAGCGCAGTTGGGCAGCGCAGTTGGGCAGTGCGGGCGAGCCGTCGGCGACGTCAGCGGCGCGAGGTGCGGGTGTAGCGAGTCACCGCCAGCGGCACGAAGATCGCGAGCATGAGCACCGAGCCGATGAGCACCATCGCGATGGGATAGCGCATCGGCAAGGCGTCCGACACCGGCGACTGGCCGAGGTTGCCGAACAGCGACCGGGCGGCCTGGACCAGCGCGGACACCGGGTTCCAGTTGGCGAAGGCCTGCAACGGCCCGGGCAGGTTCTGCGCCTGGACGAAGGCGTTGGAGATGAAGGTGAGGGGGAACAGGATCATGAACGACGCATTGTTGATGACCTCCGGCGTGCGGACCATCATCCCGATGAGCGCCATGACCCAGCTGAAGGCGTAGCTGAACAGCAGCAACAGCGCGACACCACCGAGGAACGCGAGCATCCCCTCGTGGAATCGCCAGCCCACGACCAGGCCGGTGAGGATCATGATGACCATCGAGACGGTGTTGAGCGCGAGGTCGGCGGCGGTGCGTCCGAGCAGCACGGCCGCCGGGTGCATCGGCAGGGTGCGGAAGCGGTCGATGATGCCGTCCTTGAGGTCTTGCGCCATGCCATAGCCGGAGAAGGTCGCCCCGAAGAGCACGGTCTGGCCGAAGATGCCGGCCATGAGGTAGTCGGTGTAGTTGGTGCCCTCGACGCGGATCGAGCCGCCGTAGACCTGGCTGAACAGCAGCACGAACATGATCGGCTGCAGCACCGCGAAGACGACGTAGTCGGGGCTGCGCTTGAACTTCAGCAGGTTGCGCCACGTGATCGTCCACGCGTCGCTGAGCAGCCGCCAGCGCGGACCACCGGTGCGGGGGTCGTGGGGGAGGGCGGTGTCGGTATGCCGGGCCAGCTGGGTGGTCATGAGGCGGCCTCGTCGATCTGGGGGGAGGTGGGGTCGGGTGACGCTTGGGCCAGGTGGCCGGTGAGGGTAAGGAAGACATCGTCAAGGGTCGGGCGGCGGATGCCGGCGTCGTGCAATTCGACTCCGGCCTGGCCCAACTCGGCCAGGGCGGCGGCCAGAGTGCTGGGTCCCCGTTGCACCGGGACCTCCAGCGAGCGGCCCGAGTCGTCGACGGTGACCGGGCCGGTGCCGTGTCGGGCGAGGATCTCGCGCGCCGCACCGGTGTCGGCGGAGTCGACGAGCGCAAGAGCGATCCGGTGGCCGCCGATCTGGGCCTTGAGCTCGTCAGAAGTGCCCTCGGCGATGACTCGGCCCTGGTCGATGACGTAGATGCTGTCGGCGAGGTGGTCGGCCTCTTCGAGGTACTGCGTCGTGAGCAGCACGGTGGTGCCGCCCGCGACGAGACTCTTGATGACCCCCCAGAGGGCGATCCGGCTACGAGGGTCGAGGCCGGTCGTCGGTTCGTCGAGGAAGAGGACCTGCGGGTCGATGACGAGGGCTCCGGCCAGGTCGATGCGCCGCCGCATGCCTCCCGAGAAGCCCTTCACCGGCCGGTCGCCCGCCTCGGCGAGGTCGAAGAGCTCGATGAGCTCACGGGCTCGCACCCGAGCCGCGCGGGTGCCCAGGTGGTAGAGCCGGCCCACCATCTCGAGGTTCTCCAAGCCGGTGAGGTTTTCGTCGACGGCGGCGTATTGACCGCTGGACCCGATGACCCGTTTGACCTCGCGTGCCTGGGTGAGCACGTCGAGGCCCGCGACCCGGGCGGTGCCTGAGTCGGGCCGGATGAGAGTCGTCAGCACCTTGACCGCGGTGGTCTTGCCGGCGCCATTGGGCCCGAGCAGCCCGATCACCCGGCCTTCGGGCACCTGCAGGCTGAGGCCGTCGAGGGCGTGGACGTCCTCGCCGTTGGCCCGGTAGGTCTTGCGCAGGTCATGTGCTTCGATCATCGGCATTAGGTGACCCTAACCTCTGGCACTGACACCCTCACCCTGATTTCCTCGTCCGGCGGCGATCGCTCGCGCAGGACGCCCGAGCGCATGCTGGACCGGACGGCATACCGGAGCGCGGCAGTGGCAGGATCGGGGCGTGCTCGGCGCGCTGCAGGGATTCGTGACGATCTCGGCCGTCGTCGCCGTGGGGTGGGTGCTCGCCGACCGCCGGGTCCTCGACCTGGCCGCCCAGCGCATCCTCGCCGACCTCGCCTTCTTCGTCGCGTCCCCGGCGCTGCTGCTGGTCATCTTGGCCAAGGCGCCGGTGTCGGCGGTCCTGTCGCCGCAACTGCTCGTCGCGCTCGGCAGCGCCCTGACGGTCATGGCGATCGCGTATGCCGTCTCGCGTCGCCGCTGGCGGGCCGGCCTGTCGGAGTCGGTCATGGCAGCGCTCTCGGCGGGCTATGTCAATTCGGCCAACCTCGGCATCCCCATCGCGATCTACGTGCTCGGCGATGCGACCCACTCGGCGCCGCTGCTGCTCGTGCAATTGCTGCTCTTCACACCGATCAGCATGACGATTCTCGACTCGCAGCTGGAGGGCGCCAAACCGGGCCTCGTCGCGCGGCTGACCGGTCTCTTTCGTAACCCGATCACAGTCGGCGCGCTGCTCGGTCTGGTGGTCTCACTGACCGGCTATCAGATCCCCGAGGTGGCCCTGGCTCCGCTCACTCTCATCGGCAACCTCGCGGTGCCGGGGATGCTCGTCGCCTTCGGCATCTCGCTGCGGCTGGGCCAGCGACCGGGGGAGCAGTTCGGCCGGCTGGGCTTCCTCGCAGCCCTCAAGCTCGTCGTGCAACCGGCCGTCGCGGGCCTGCTGGCGTTGGCGCTGGGAATTCGCGGTCATGGCGTGCTCGTGTCGGTCGTCATGGCGGCGCTGCCGACGGCGCAGAACATCTTCACCTACGCCCTGCGCTACGAGAAGGCCATTTTCCTCACCCGCGACGCCATCTTCGTCACGACCTTCGGCAGCGTGCCGGTCATCCTCCTGGCGGCCGCACTGCTGCATTAACCGATCACGCGTCAGTGGCCGGTGAGCGCGGTGAGCAATCGGCCCAATCGCGCCGGTCGGCCGGTGCGGGCCTCCTCCGCGTCAGCCCAATCGGCCAGTTTGAGGCCGGCATTGACGCCGACCCAGCGCAGTGGCTCGGGTTCCCAGACGGGGGATCGGTGGCCCACCCAGGGCAGGCTGGTCAGCGGTGAGGTCACCCCCCGGATGAGGTCGGCCAGGGTGCGACCGGCAAGGTTGGTTGCCGCGACCCCGTCGCCGACATACCCTCCGGCCGAGCCGACGCCCGTCACCGGGTCATAGCTCACCTGCGGATGCCAGTCGCGCGCGATGCCGAGCGGCCCGCCCCAGCGGTGGGTCACGGCATACCCGGCCGTCGCCGGGAAGAGATCGTGGAGCGTCGCCTCGATGTCAGCGAAAACCTTTGGTTCCGAGTCGAATTCCGGCTTGATCGCCGACCGCAGGTGATAGGGAGCGCCGCGTCCGCCGAAGGCGATGCGGTCGTCGGCCGTGCGCTGGCCGTAGATGACGACGTGCCGGTGGTCGGCGAACGTCTCGCGGCCGGCGAGCCCGATCTCGTCCCATACCGATGCCGGCAGGGGCTCGGTGGCGATCATCAGCGAGTAGACCGGGGCGACCTGCCGCTTGCGTCCCGGCAGCGTCGCGGTCCAGGCCTCGGTCGCGAGCACGGTATGCCGGGTGGTCACCACCGAGCCGCCGCTCACCGTCACCCGGTGGTCGCCGAGTTCGCTGACCCGCACGCCCTCGACGATCCGGCCGCCGAGCCGTCGGACGGTCGCAGCCAGCCCGTCGACGAGCCGGCGCGGCTGCACGCGAGCGCAGCTGGGATGGAAACTCGCGCCTAACAGGCCCTGCATGCGCACCCGTTCGGCGGCCTCGACCGGTCCCAGCCACTGCAGCTGCGGGTCCCAACGCTGCCCGTGGCTGACGGCGGCCTGAGCCCGCTGCACCTGAGCCAGGGTGCGCGCTCCGGTGAGTGTGCCGCCGAGGTGGAAATCGCAGTCGATCCGCTCGGCCTCGGCAGCTCGGCCGACCTCCACGACGGTCTCGCGCAGGGCTGCGCCCATCGCCGCCGCGGCCGGAGCGCCGTGCGAGGCGGCCAGGGTGTCCAGCGACACCGGATAGAGGGCGCTCACCCACCCGCCGTTGCGACCGCTCGCGCCGAATCCCACATGCTCGGCCTCGAGGACGATCACGTCGAGCGAGGGGTCGGCCAGCAGAAGGTAATAGGCCGTCCAGAGCCCGGTGAAACCGCCCCCGACGATGCAGACATCCACGTCTGGAGGCAGGTCGACGCCGACGGAGGGTGCCCCGGGAGTCGACCGGCCGGCATACCCGTCGGCTCGTGCGGCCGCGGACGGCGAGCCCTCCCGGGAACCCTCGTCCCACCAGAGGGGGCGCGTCCCCACCAGCCGTGGCCCGCTCACAGGTATGCGTCGGCGCCTTGCAGGACCGTTCGCAGCGTGGCCGCGATGTCGGCGAACTCTGCCGGGCCGATGGTCAGTGGGGGCGCGAGCTGGATGACCGGGTCGCCGCGGTCGTCGGCCCGGCAGTAGAGGCCCGCGTCGAACAGTGCCTTGGACAGATAACCGCGCAACAGCCGCTCACACTCGGCCTCGTCGAAGGTCGCGCGAGTGGCTTTGTCCTTGACCAGCTCGATCCCGTAGAAGTAGCCCTCGCCACGCACGTCACCGACGATCGGCAGGTCGAGCAGCCCTTCGAGTGCAGCGCGGAAGGCCGGGGCGTTCTCGCGGACGTGCGCGTTGAGTCCCTCCCGCTCGAAGATGTCGAGGTTGGCCATGGCGACCGCGCAGGAGATCGGGTGACCACCGAAGGTATAGCCGTGCGGGAAGTAGGTCGTGTCGCTGCGGAAGGGTTCGAAGATCCGGTCGCTGACGATCATCGCCCCGAGCGGCGCGTAGCCGGACGTGATGCCCTTGGCCGTCGTGATGATGTCCGGCACGTAGCCGAGTTGGTTGCAGGCGAACCAATCACCGATCCGGCCGAAGGCACAGATCGTCTCGTCCGACACCAGGAGCACGTCGTATTCGTCGCAGATCTCGCGGACCCGTTCGAAATAGCCCGGCGGGGGCGGGAAACAGCCGCCGGAGTTCTGCACCGGCTCGAGGAAGACCGCGGCGACGCTCTCCGGGCCCTCGAACTCGATGGCCTCGGCGATCCGGTTGGCGGCCCACAACCCGAAGGCCTTCGGGTCATCGCGAAGGTGCTCCGGGGCGCGATAGATGTTGGTGTTGGGCACCTTGTGCCCGCCGGGGACGAGCGGCTCGAACATCGTCTTGGCGGCAGGTATGCCGGTGATGGACAGGGCACCCTGAGGGGTGCCGTGGTAGGCCACCGCCCGTGAGATGACCTTGTGTTTGAGCGGCTTGCCCTTGAGCTTGAAGTAGTGCTTGGCGAGTTTCCACGCCGACTCGACCGCCTCGCCGCCGCCGGTGGTGAAGAAGACCCGGTTGAGGTCGCCGGGGGCGTAGTGAGCCACCCGCTCGGCGAGCTCGATGGCGCGCGGGTGGGCGTAGGACCACAGCGGGAAATAGGCGATCTTGCCGAACTGGGTCATGGCGGCGTCGGCGAGTTCCTGCCGACCGTGGCCGACCTGCACGGTGAACAGCCCGGACAGCCCGTCGAGATAGCGGTTGCCGCGGTCGTCCCAGATGTAGGCACCCTCGCCCTTGACGATGATCGGCACGTTGTGCCGCCCCTCGTGGCCCTCGAAGGTCGAGTGCCGGGTGAAGTGCATCCAGAGGTGGTCGCGTGCGGCCTCCGAGTAGAGCTTGCCGGTGCGGGTGTGGTAGTCGGAGCTCGGTTCCCAGATCTCATTGGGATAGATGGTCATCTGGTCCCCCAGTTGTAGTGCTGCTTGTTGAGTTTGAGGTAGACGAAGGTCTCGGTTTCCGCGACACCGGTCAGGGTGCGAATCTCACGGCTGATCACCTCGAGCAGGTGCTCGTCGTCCTCACAGACGACCTCGGCGAGGATGTCGAAACTGCCCGCCGTGATGACGACATAGGCGACTTCCGGGAGTGCGCCCAGCCGCGAGGCGACGTCGGTCATGTCGCCGGACACCTTGATGCCGACCATCGCCTGGCGTTGGAATCCGACATGCAGCGGGTCGGTCACCGCGACGATCTGCAGGACGCCGCCGTCGGTGAGCTTCTGCACCCGGGCCCGAACCGCGGCCTCGGACAGCCCGACCGCCGCAGCGATCGCGGCATACGAGCGTCGGCCGTCGCCCTGCAGCTGTTCGATGATCGCCTTACTGGCGGCGTCGAGCGTGGGTGCGCCAGAGCGGCTGCGCCGGCCGCGGTCGCCTGCGTTGTCGCTGCCGGCGCTGCCGGCGCGGTCGAGGCGGTCGGCACCGGCGCGGTCGGCGCCGGCGCGGGAACTCGGTGGCTCGGGCGGGGTCCGAGGGGTCATGGTCCCCGATGGTGGCCCGGGTCGGTACTCGAAAGCAAGCGTTTCGGGACCGCGATATCCGACGGATTCCGCAGCATCCATCCGAATCGGACGCGAATTCCGTATCTGAGTTAGCGCGGCTCTACCGGAATCGGCGGCCAGCCGCTAGATTGCGGCGAACTGCACGTCCGGCCCTCCCCCCTGCACCGGGAGGCGCCCCGGGAGCGGCGTGCACTCGGCTCACTGAGATTGGATCCGGAGGGACCATGGCCACCCAGCCGCGCCAGCTGCGCAACCACATCGGTGGCGAGTATGTCGACGCCACGACCGACGCTCGCCTGGACATCGTCAACCCTGCCACTGCGGCAGTGGTGGCGTCCGCGCCCGTCTCCGGACAGGAGGAGGTCGACCGCGCGTATGCCGCCGCTGACGCTGCCTTCGCAGAGTGGGGACGCACGACCCCCCGCCAGCGTCAGGAGGCTCTGCTGAAGTTCGCCGACGCCATCGAGGCACGCGCCGATGAGTTCGTCGCGCTGGAAGGCGAGAACACGGGCAAGCCGCACGCCCTGACGGCCAGCGAAGAAGTGCCCCCGATGCTCGACCAGCTGCGCTTCTTCGCCGGCGCGGCCCGGGTGCTGGAGGGTCGCTCTGCCGGTGAATACATGCCCGGCCACACCTCGTGGATCCGCCGTGAGCCCATCGGGGTCATCGGCCAGGTCACGCCGTGGAACTACCCGATGATGATGGCGATGTGGAAGATCGCCCCGGCGCTGGCCGCGGGCAACACCGTCGTGCTCAAGCCGAGTGACACCACCCCCGAGACGACGCTGCTGCTGGCCGAGTGCGCGGCACCGTTCTTCCCGGCTGGCACGTTCAACGTCGTCACCGGCGACCGCGACACCGGCCGGATGGTCGTCAGCCACCGCCGCCCCGACATGGTCGCCATCACCGGCTCGGTGCGGGCCGGCTCGCAGGTCGCCCAGAGCGCAGCCGAGGGACTCAAGCGGGTCCACCTCGAACTCGGCGGCAAGGCGCCGGTCATCGTCTTCGACGACGCCGACATCGAGGCAGCCGTCGAGGGCATCGCCATCGCCGGCTACTTCAATGCCGGGCAGGACTGCACCGCGGCGACCCGCGTGCTGGCCGGCCCGGGCATCCACGACGACTTCGTGGCCGCGCTCGCGGAGTACGCCAAGAACTCGGCCAAGGTCGGTATGCCGGACGACGAGGACGCGCTCTTCGGCCCGGTCAACAACCCGAACCAGCTTGAGCGGGTGCAGGGCTTCATCGAGCGGCTTCCCGGGCACGCGACCGTCTCCGCCGGTGGTTCACGGGTGTCGGCCCTCGGGGACGGCTTCTTCCTCGAGCCCACGGTCCTGTCCGGGCTGCGCCAGGACGACGAAGCGATCCAGAACGAGATCTTCGGTCCGGTCATCACCGTGCAGCGCTTCTCCGACGAGCAGGAGGCACTGCGTTGGGCCAATGGGGTTGATTACGGACTGGCGTCGAGCGTGTGGACCAAGGACTTCGGCCGGGCGATGCGGATGTCCCGGTCGCTGGACTTCGGGTGCGTGTGGATCAACACCCACATCCCGATCGTGGCCGAGATGCCGCACGGCGGCTACAAGAACAGCGGCTACGGCAAGGACCTGTCGATGTACGGGCTGGAGGACTACACGCGGATCAAGCACGTCATGGCCAACATCGATGCCTGACGTCACGACTGACCTGGAGGGGACTCAACGATGAGGATGAATCAGGACCCGGACCCGCGGGTTCGGCAGCTCGCGTCCATGGCGCGGGCGTCGATCTCGCGGCGTCAGATGCTCGGGGGAGCAGGCGCGGGACTGGCGGCGTTGGGCCTGGCGGCGTGCGCGCCGCCAGAGCCGCCCGCCGGCGGCAAGCCCGAGATCAAGCTGCCCAAGGACATGAGCGCCACCGAGAAGACCCTCGCGTGGGCCAACTGGACGGCATACCTGGATGTCAACGAGGAGACGAACAAGCACGACAGTCTCGACGCGTTCATCAAGGAGACGGGAATCCTCGCGACCTACTCCGAGGACATCGACGACAACGACTCCTATGTGAGCAAGATCCGCCCGCAGTTGCAGGCGACGCCTCCGCAGGACATCAAGCGCGACATCATCACGTTGACCGACTGGATGGCCAACCGGATGATCCGCGACCAACTCGTGCAGCCGCTGGATCTCATCCACATCCCCAACGCCGGCCGGTTGCTCGAGCCGCTCAAGGACGTCTCCTTCGACCCGGGCCGCCTCTACTCGTTGACCTGGCAGTCCGGCTTCGCCGGGATCGGTTACGACAAGAGCAAGGTCGGCCGGGAGCTCAAGAGCCTCAAGGATCTGTGGGCCGAAGACCTCAAGGGCAAGATCACGGTGCTGTCGGAGTTCCGTGACACAGTCGGGCTCATCATGCTCAGCCAGGGCGTCGACATCTCCGGGACGTTCACCAAGGACCAGGTGGCCGCCGGCATGGACGAGGTCACCAAGCGCGTCGCCGACGGCAACATTCGCCGGATCAAGGGCAACGCCTACATGGAGGACCTCAAGTCCGGAAATGCCATCGCCGGCATCGTGTGGAGCGGTGACATCTCGATCCTGAAGGCCGAGACCGAGAACGACAACTGGGAATTCGTCGTGCCCGACTCCGGAGGCACCCTCTGGAGCGACAACATGATGATCCCGATCACGTCGACACACCGTCGCAACGCGATGAAGCTCATGGACTTCTACTACCGCCCCGACATCGCTGCCCAAGTTGCCGCGTACGTCAACTACATCTGCCCCGTCACCGGTGCGCAGGAAGAGATGAAGAAGATCGATCCCGAGCTGGCCGAGAGTCCGTTGATCTTCCCGACGTCGCAGTGGATCACCGAGCACAACGTCAAGGGCTTTAGGGCCCTCAGCGCGGCCGAGGACGAGGAGTACTCCAAGATGTGGGCGAAGGTCGTGGGGAACTGATGGGCATCTTCTCCAAGTCATCCGGTGCCTTCCGCGACGCCAAGGGCGACCTCATCCTCGAGGACGTCACCAAGAGCTTCGCCACCTTCACGGCTGTCGACGACCTGTCCTTGACGGTCCCGCGCGGATCGTTCTTCGCGCTCCTGGGCCCGTCGGGCTGCGGCAAGACGACGACTCTGCGCATGGTCGCCGGGCTCGAGCAGCCGACGGCCGGCCGGATCAAGATCGGGTCGACCGACCTCACCGGGTCGCGGCCCTACGAGCGGCCGGTCAACACGGTCTTCCAGTCCTACGCGCTCTTCCCGCACCTCACCGTGCGCGACAACGTCGCCTTCGGCCCGAAGCGCCGGGGCTCGGCGGACCCGGTCGGCGAGGCCAACAAGACGCTGGAACTGGTGCAGCTGTCCCACCTGGCTGACCGCAAGCCGACCCAGTTGTCCGGTGGTCAGCAGCAGCGCGTGGCGGTCGCTCGTGCGCTGGTCAACCACCCCGAGGTGCTCCTGCTCGACGAGCCGCTCGGTGCGCTCGACCTCAAGCTGCGGCGGGAGATGCAGGTCGAGCTCAAGCGCATCCAGATGGAGGTCGGGCTGACCTTCGTCCACGTCACCCACGACCAGGAAGAGGCCATGACCATGGCCGACACCGTCGCGGTGATGAACCTCGGCCGGATCGAGCAGATGGGCGCCCCCGAGGTGCTCTACGACCTGCCCCGCACGAAGTTCGTCGCCAACTTCCTTGGCCAGTCGAACATGCTGCACGGCACCGTGGCGGGCATCGACGGGGACTTCACGGTCATCGGCGCCGGCGACCACAAGGTCAAGGTCCGCACCTCGCGGATGGCTCCGGGAGAGGGTGGCGAGGCGATCTTCGGCATTCGCCCGGAGAAGACCCGAGTGCACGACGAAGCACCGAGCGCGGGGTCTGATGGCGCCAGCCTGGGCCCCGGGACCCTGCTGGATGTCTCGTTCACCGGGGTGGCGACTCAGTACCTCGTCGACGTCCCCGGCGTCGGGCGCTGGGCGGTCTACGAGCAGAACCTCGACCTTGACCGGATCAGCAACAAGCCGGGCGACCAGGTCTGGATCTCCTGGAACCCCGGCCACGCCTTCGGAGTCCGGTCATGACAGCCCTGGCGCATATCGGCTCCACGGGGGCCGGTGCGCAGACACCCGGCGGACCCGCACCGGAGCCGACGAAGAAGGGCGGCATCACGGCATACCTGCTGTTGCTGCCAGGCGTGCTGTGGCTGCTGGTCTTCTTCGTCGCCCCGATGGCCCAACTGGCCGCGGTGTCGCTGCAGTCGCAGTTCCCGGGCTACCCCGGCTACTACTACCGCGACGTGAATTTCGGCAGCTACGTCACGGCGATGACCGAATACCTTCCGCAGTTCGGTCGCTCGTTGCTCTTCGCGGGCGCGGCGACGCTGCTGGCCTTCGTCCTGGCCTATCCGTTGGCTTACGCGATGGCCTTCAAGGCCGGCAAGTGGCGCGGGCTGATGATGATCTGCGTCATCGCGCCGTTCTTCACGTCCTTCATCCTGCGCACGATCGCCTGGCGGCAGATCCTCGCCGACGAGGGGCCGATCGTCGGCGCGTTGAAATGGCTGCATGTCATGCCCAGCAGCGGCCGCATCACCGAGACGGGATTCGCGGTCGTAGCGGGCTTGACCTACAACTTCCTGCCGTTCATGGTGCTGCCGATCTATGCCTCGCTGGAGCGGGCCGACCCCAAGATCATCGAGGCCGGCGGTGACCTCTACGCCAACGGCCTGACGACCTTCCGCCGGGTGACCCTGCCGATGTCGATGCCGGGCGTGCTCGCCGGCACCCTGCTCACCTTCATCCCTGCCGCGGGTGACTACGTCAACGCCGAGTTGCTCGGATCGGACTCGACCAAGATGGTCGGCAATGTCATCGAGAGCCAGTTCTTCAAGGTGCTCGGTGGCTTCCCGGTCGCGGCGGCGTTGTCGTTCACCCTGATGGCGGTCATCCTGGCGCTCGTCT
>JBGAQV010000049.1:238-18729 GCA_044220505.1 Dermatophilaceae bacterium | reverse complement strand
CACGCGGTGACCGCACCCCTACCTACAGGGACACGCCCACCGGTGTCGTCGTACACCAACGCTACGGACTCAACTCTTGGCCGGTCCTGAGCGTCGGCAGGCACGCACCTGGTTGACCCGCGCGCGACCGGGACATTCAGTCATCGGCCGGGGCGGGGCGACCCACGACTTCTGGGTCGATGGCGCGCTGCTGGGCGTCGGCCGGCAGCGGTGGGGGAGTGCCGCCCCATTCCGGACACAGCTCGCGGTAGTCACACCAATCGCACAACTTCGAGCGGCGAGGTCGCCAATCACCCGACTCGGCCGCCCTCTGGATCGCCCGCCACAAGGCGGCGATGTTGCGTTGGGTGGCCAGCAGATCAGCTTCGTCGGGGACATAACGGACGATCTCGCCATTGCCCAGGTAGACCAGCTGGAGCATGCTCGGCACGACGCCGTGCAACCGCCAGAGCACGAGCGCGTAGAACTTCATCTGGAACAGGCTGGACCGCTCGAACAGCTCGGACGGCGACCGGCCGGTCTTGTAGTCCACAACCCGCAGGGCTCCGTTGGGTGCGACGTCGAGCCGGTCGACATAGCCCCGCAGGGTCAAGCCGTCGACCTCGGCCTCGACGTAGAGCTCCCGCTCGGCCGGCTCGAGGCGAGTAGGGTCCTCGAGGCTGAACCAGGTGCGCACCAGGCCGGTCGCCTGGTGATACCACGCGTCGGCCGATCCATCGTCGTCGGCGTCGAGCAGGCCGGCCAGTTCGGGCTCCAGCGCGACCAGCCGCTCCCACTCGGGGGCTACGAGGGCCGCCGCGGCCTCGAGGGTGCGTTCGTGAGCCGGCAGGTCGAAGAGCCGCTCCAGTACGGCATGCACGAGCGTGCCGCGGGCTGCGGCCGGGCTCGGCGTGGACGGCAGCCGATCGACCACCCGGAAGCGATAGAGCAGCGGGCAGTTCTTGAAGTCCGAGGCCCGGCTCGGAGACAGTGCGGCGACCATGCGACCCTCCTGGACATCGACCCTAGGGCAGCACACCGACACCGGTCGCAGGAGACCGTTTCCGGCGCCACCTCGGGGGCGACCGCGACCGGGGCGGCGGCCGCACGGCATACCAGCGTCGGTGTGCCGTGCAACGGCAGCTACTCGGCGGGTTCATACCCGAGATTCGGCGCGAGCCACTGCTCGGCCTCGGCGACGGTCCAGCCCTTGCGCGCGGCATACTCGGCGACCTGGTCGCGCCCGAGGCGACCGACGACGAAGTACTGCGCGTGCGGTGCCGCGAAATAGAGCCCGGAGACCGACGCACCCGGCCACATCGCCATCGACTCGGTGAGCTGCATCCCGATGCTGGTCTCGACCTCGAGCAGTGACCAGATCGTCGCCTTCTCGGTGTGGTCGGGGCAGGCGGGATAGCCCGGCGCGGGCCGGACACCGACGTAGCGCTCGGCGATGAGCGCGTCATTGTCGAGCGCCTCGTCGGGGGCATAGGCCCACCACTCCCGGCGCACCCGCTCGTGCATCCGCTCGGCGAACGCCTCAGCCAGCCGGTCGGCGAGCGATTCCAGCAGGATGGCGGAGTAGTCGTCGTGGGCCTGCTTGAAGGCCGCGACTCGGCCGGGCAACTCGACGCCGGCCGTGACCGCGAAGGCACCCACGTGGTCGAGCAATCCGGAGTCGCGGGGGGCGACGAAGTCGGCATTGCTGCGGTGCGGCACTCCGGGGCGGTGTTCGCCCTGCTGACGCAAATGATGCAGGGTCGCGATCACCCGGTCACGGGAGGCGTCGGCATAGATCTCGACATCGTCGCTCACGGCGTTGGCCGGGAAGAGGCCGACGACCCCCGCCGGGTGCAGCCACCCTTCGGCCTCGATCCGGTCGAGCATAGCCAGCGCGTCCTCGTAGAGTTTGCGCGCGGCCTCGCCCGAGGCCGGATTGTGCAGCAGGTCGGGGAACCGGCCGGGCAGTTCCCATGCTGCGAAGAAGGGCTGCCAGTCGATGTAGCGCCGCAGCTCAGCGACGGGGTAGTCGGACAGGACGAGACGTCCGGCTGCGGGACGGGCGGCCTCCGGCACCTCGCAGTCGCGCTCGGGGTCCAGGATCGCCGGGACGACCGGCTGGTATGCCGTCCAATCCACCGGAGTGCGCGCCTCCCGGGCCGCTTCCAGGGTGACCAGCGGGCGATCGCCGTGCCGCGCGGCATACCGCTCCCGCACGCTCTGGTAGTCGGCGGCGACAGAGGCGAGCAGGTCGGGCTTCTGCTCCGGGGAGAGCAGTGCCGCGGCTACCGGAACCGAGCGCGAGGCGTCCTTGACCCAGATGACGGGTCCGTCGTACTTCGGCGCGACCTTGACCGCGGTGTGGGCCTTGGAGGTGGTCGCCCCGCCGATGAGTAGCGGGATGTCCGACCCGAGCCGTTGCAGCTCCGCAGCGAAGGACACCATTTCGCCCAGGCTCGGGGTGATGAGACCGGACAGGCCGATGATGTCGGCGTCGTGCTCGGCGGCTGCCTCGAGGATCCGCGCCGCCGGGACCATGACGCCCAGGTCGATGACGTCGTAGTTGTTGCACTGCAGGACCACCCCGACGATGTTCTTGCCGATGTCGTGCACATCGCCCTTGACCGTCGCCATGACGATGGTGCCGTTGGTGTGGGCGCTGGTGTCGCCCCCGGCCAGGCGCTCGGCTTCGATGAACGGCACGAGGTAACCGACGGCCTTCTTCATCACCCGGGCCGACTTGACCACCTGGGGCAAGAACATCTTGCCTGTGCCGAAGAGGTCACCGACGACGTTCATGCCGTCCATGAGCGGGCCTTCGATGACGTCGATGGGACGACCGCCGGTGGCCTTCAACTCGGCGCGCAATGCTTCGGTGTCGGCCTCGACATGCTCGTCGATGCCCTTGACGAGGGCATGGGTGATGCGTTCGCGCAACGGCAGTGAGCGCCACTGCTCGTCGGCCACCGGGGTGGCCCCACCGGCGACGTTGAAGCGGTCGGCGACCTCCAGGAGCCGCTCGGTGGAGTCCGCGCGGCGGGCGAGAACGACGTCTTCGATGCGCTCGCGCAACTCGGGATCGATCTCGTCGTAGCCGACCAGGGCGCCGGCGTTGACGATCCCCAGGTCCATCCCCGCGCGCACCGCGTGGTAGAGGAAGACCGCGTGGATCGCCTCGCGGACCGGGTTGTTGCCCCGGAAGGAGAACGACACGTTCGACACTCCGCCGGACACCAGGGCGCCGGGCAGATTGGCCTTGATCCATGCCACGGCGTCGATGAAGTCGATGCCGTAGCGCGCGTGCTCCTCGATCCCGGTGGCCACGGCGAAGATGTTGGGATCGATGATGATGTCGCTCGGGTCGAACCCCACCTGCTCGGTGAGGATCTCGTATGCCGTGCGGCTGATCTCCTGCCGCCGGGCCAGGGTGTCGGCCTGGCCCTGTTCGTCGAAGGCCATGACGACAACCGCGGCCCCGTACTTGCGGCAGAGCCGGGCGTGGTCGACGAAGGCGTCAACGCCCTCCTTCATCGAGATGGAGTTGACGATCGGCTTGCCCTGGACGCACTTGAGCCCGGCCTCGATAACCTTCCAGTCGGAGGAGTCGACCATGACCGGCACCCGGCTGATGTCGGGTTCGCTGGCGACCAGCTTGAGGAACCGGTCCATGGCGGCGACGCCGTCGATCATCCCTTCGTCCATGTTGACGTCGATGATCTGGGCGCCGGCCTCGACCTGTTGGCGAGCCACCGTGAGCGCGGTGGAGTAGTCCCCGGCCTTGATGAGGTTGCGGAACCGCGCCGAGCCGGTGATGTTGGTGCGCTCGCCGACATTGACGAACAGCGAGTCGGCGTCGATGGTGAGCGGCTCGAGACCAGCCAGCCGGGTTGCCGGGACGATCTCGGGGACCCGGCGAGGCGGCATACCTGCCACTGCCGCAGCGAAGGCCGCAACGTGGTCGGGAGTCGTGCCGCAGCACCCACCGAGCAGGTTGACCAGCCCCGCGTCGACGAACTCGGCGACCGTGGCAGCCATCTGAGCCGGGGTCTCGTCGTATTCGCCGAAGGCGTTGGGCAACCCCGCGTTGGGGTAGCAGGAGACGAAAGTGTCGGCCAGCCGGGACAGTTCGGCGACGTATGGGCGCATCTCGGCGGCGCCGAGCGCGCAGTTGAGTCCGATCGCGAGCGGCTTGACGTGCCGGACGGAGTTCCAGAAGGCCTCCGTCGTCTGACCGGACAAGGTGCGTCCGGAGGCATCGGTGATGGTGCCGGAGATGACGACCGGCCAGCGGCGCCCGCGCTCCTCGAACAAGGTCTCCAGGGCGAAGATCGCTGCCTTGGCGTTGAGAGTGTCGAAGATCGTTTCCACGAGCAGCAGGTCGGCGCCGCCGTCGACCAGACCGCGGGCCTGTTCGAGATAGGCATCGCGCAGCTCGTCGAAGGTGATGTTGCGCGCGCCGGGGTCGTTGACGTCGGGGGAGATCGACGCAGTGCGGGTTGTGGGACCGAGGGCACCTGCGACGAACCGCGGCCGATCAGGCGTGGCGGTGGTCATGGCATCGCACTCGGCCCTCGCGAGCCGGGCTGCGGCGACGTTGAGTTCGTAGGCCAGGTCCGCCATCCCGTAGTCGGACAAGGAGATGCGCTGGGCATTGAAGGTATTGGTCCCGACGATGTCGGCCCCGGCCTCCAGGTAGGCGCGGTGGATGCCGACGATGACCTCGGGGCGGGTCAGCGAGAGCAGGTCGTTGTTACCGCGCACATCGCTGGGCCAGTCGGCGAACCGCTCGCCGCGGTAGTCGGCCTCGGTGAGTTCGTGGCGCTGCACCATCGTGCCCATCGCCCCGTCCATGAGCAGGACCCGCTCCTGGAGCAGCTCGGTCAGGGTCTGGGTGGCGTCGGGACGAGGGACAGGCACGTGGTCACGGTTCCTTGCTCGGGGTCCTGGGGTGCACCGGACCCCGGGGAGCGAGTGCGGCGCAATGATCCAGTATGCCGTCGATGGATTAGGGTCTTGGCGCATGAGCGCCGCGCCGTCCCCGTCGTACGGCTGGCTCATCGGGCGAGTGAGTGGCATCCCGGTCTACATCGCCGGGTCGTGGGCGGTCATCGCAGCGGTCATCGTCCTGACCTTCGGGCCACGAGTGGGACTGGGGACGACCGGCTATCTGGTCGCCGCGGCATACGCGCTCCTGCTCTTGCTGTCCGTGCTCGTCCACGAGGCCGGCCACGCCATCGCTGCCCGCGCATTGGGCGGGCGGGTGGACCGGATCGTGGCCAACCTGTGGGGCGGCCACACTGTCTTCGGCGGCGCCCATGAGCGCCCACGGACCTCGGCCCTCGTCGCCGTGGCCGGGCCGCTGGGGAATGTCGCGCTCGCGGTGCTGGGATGGTGGGGGAGTTCGGTGCTCTCCGCGCCCATTCCCGGGCTGCTGGCCGGGGCGCTGGCCTATTCCAACCTCCTCGTGGCGGTCTTCAACCTGTTGCCGGGATTGCCGTTGGACGGCGGATTCCTCGTGGAGGCGGCCGTTTGGGGGGCCACTGGCAGCCGAGGGCGGGGCATGCTTGTCGCCGGATGGTCCGGCCGGATCATCACCGCTGCAGTCGCGGCGTGGCTCGCCATCGTCGAACCCCTGCTCACCCGGACGGCTCCAGACCTGGTGTCCCTCGTGTGGGTGGGCCTGATCGGGGCCTTCCTCTGGCGGGGAGCCACGGCCTCCATCGCGGTCGGGCGCACGAGAGTCGCGGTCGAGGCGATGCGAGTGGGGCAGCTGCTCCGGCCGGTCGTCGCAGTGCCCGCCCACGCGTCCGCTCAGACCGTGGTCGACGGGCTGATCCGGGTGCCTGAGGCCGCCGCGGCGGTCGTCGTCGACCCGACCGGTATGCCGGTGGGCTGGGTCGACCTGGCGACCCTCGCCGGCGAGCCGGAAACAGCGCTGGCGGGCGCACCCGCGACTGCCTTCCTCGTGGCCGGGGGCACCGGCTGGGTGGTGACGGCACAGCCCGCCGACTCGGCTGCGACCGTGGTTCAGGCCTTGGCAGGCAACGGGACCGATCATCCTGGCCATGCCGTCGTGCTCGTCCGTGACCCGGCCGGGACGATCCTCGGGTCGGTCTCGTTGGAAGACGCCGAGGCGGCGCTCGTCCGCCGCTGACCGGTCGGTCTGTCGCCCATCCACATCCCTGGGCGCCACGTCACACCGTCCACAGCCCCCACACTCTTCGGTCGCAGGTTGCGGTGCTGGAGCCCATCCTCGACTCGTCGCGTCAATCGCGGCGCATCGACCGATGACGAAGGGGCGCGGACGTGGGCGCGGGCACAGTGGCAGGGCAGCGAGTCAACAGCACGGCCAGCAGGATGACCAGCGGCGTTGCCGGCATCAACGAGGTGATGGTGCAGGGCCGGGTGAGCAGCACCGGCGAGGAGCGGGTGCTGCCCAGCGGCGACGCGGTGCTCGCATTGCGCGTGGTCGTCCCGCGCGGCGGGCCGCTCCGGTCGACCACCTCGGCCACGGTCGACGTCATCGAAGTGGCCTGTTGGTCGGCCACCACGCGCAGGCGCGCCAGGTCGCTCGCCGAAGGCGATGTCGTTCAGATCTCCGGTGCGCTGCGGCGCCGGTTCTTCCGGGTCGGCGCCGTCGTCCAGAGCCGCTACGAGGTCGAAGCCCGCACGGTCCGGCGGGTGTCGGGCACACGCACGACCGCGCCCTAGACTCACCCGGCATGACGACCGACCACGACGGCCCTCCGGCCTGGCCCACGGGAGACACCCAGACGGCGCCTTCGGGAGGCACCCAGGCGGTGTCCACGGGAGGGGCCCAGGCACGCCGCGGTGCATTCGTCGTCGGTGACCGCGTCCAGCTCACCGACGCCAAGGGACGCCTGCACACCATCACGTTGGAGGCGGGCCGGGAGTTCCACACCCACCAGGGCCGGCTGTTGCACGACGCGCTCCTCGGGCAGCCCGAGGGCAGCGTGGTGGCCAACACCGCCGGTATCGAATACCTCGCGCTGCGCCCGCTGCTCGCCGACTACGTCATGTCGATGCCCAGAGGTGCCGCCGTGGTCTATCCCAAGGACGCCGGACAGATCGTCACCATGGGTGACATCTATCCCGGGGCACGCGTCGTGGAGGCCGGCGTCGGATCCGGCGCGCTGTCGATGTCGCTGCTGCGTGCGATCGGTGCCGACGGTGAGCTCATCTCATTCGAGCGCCGGGCCGACTTCGCCGACATCGCCGCCGGCAATGTCCGGGCCTTCCTCGGGCGGTCCCATGCGTCCTGGCGCATCGTCATCGGCGACCTGACCGAAGCGCTGCCCGAGCAGGTCGAGGCCAGCAGCGTCGACCGAGTGGTGCTGGACATGCTCGCCCCGTGGGAGTGCGTCGATGTGGTCGGCGACGCGCTCCGCCCAGGTGGGGTGCTGACCTGCTACGTCGCCACGACGACGCAACTCTCCCGGGTCGCCGAGACAGTACGGGCGCACGGCGGGTTCACCGAGCCGTCTGCCTGGGAGAGCTTAGTGCGCGGTTGGCACCTCGAGGGGTTGGCCGTGCGTCCGCAGCACCGCATGCATGGACACACCGGTTTCCTGCTCACGACCCGGCGGTTGGCCGATGGGGTCGCCGCGCCGCGCCGTACTCGGCGTCCCGCCAAGGGCGCTTACGGCGAGTCGGGCGTAGATGGCGCTCGGCACACCACCGGGGCACCGCCCGCAACCGGTGCCGATCCGCTCTTCGAGCAGGAGACTTCGAATGGGCCGGACGGCATACCGGCTGCTGCCCCCGACGATGCCCTCCGCGGAGCCGAGTGGACCCCCGAGGCCCTGGGTGAACGCCCCATCTCCGACAAGAAGGTGCGACGCGCGAGACGGTCGGTCACCGAGACGATGCCGTCCTGACCAAGCCGACGCGGCTAGTGTCGACATAGGCCACTACGTCGCCCGAGCGTCGCCCGAGGCCCCCACGGAAGGCAACCACCGATGTCCGATCCCAAGCAGACCCCGGCTGCGAGCGCCCCGGATGCCGGCGCAGAGCGGCTCCAGGCCGAGATCGCCGCGCTGCGCGACAGCGGCCGACCCGAGGCACACCGGATGCGCGAGCTGGAACGGCGCCTCATCGCCCAGCAGTCCTCGCTGTCGACGCTCAGTGCCCAGAACGACCGGTTGACTCGCACACTCAAGGATGCCCGGGCCCAGATCGTCAACCTGCGCGCCGAGGTCGACCGCCTGGGTGCTCCGCCCAACGGCTATGGCGTCGTCCTCGGCGAGGTCGAGGACGGAAGCGTCGACATTCTGACCGCCGGGCGCAAGATGCGAGTCGCGGTCGCTCCCTCGCTGGCCGCGAATGAGGTGACGCCTGGCCGTGAGGTCATGCTCAACGAGGCGCTCAACGTCGTTGCAGTCAAGGGCTTCGAGAAGGTCGGTGAGGTCGTCCTGGTCAAGGAGGTCCTCGACGACGACCGGCTGCTGGTCGTCGCGCACGCCGACGAGGAACGGGTATGCCGTCGCGCCGCCTCGCTCATCGGGCAACTCGTCCGGGTCGGTGACGCCCTCACGGTCGACCCGCGTTCCGGCTTCGTCTTCGAACGGGTGCCGAAGGCCGAGGTCCAGGACCTCGTCCTGGAAGAGGTCCCCGATATCGCGTACGAGGACATCGGCGGCCTGGCCGGCCAGATCGAGGCGATCCGCGACGCCGTGGAGTTGCCCTACCTGCATCCCGAGCTCTACAAGGAGCACCACCTCAAGGCGCCCAAGGGGGTGCTGCTCTACGGACCGCCCGGGTGCGGCAAGACGCTCATCGCCAAGGCCGTGGCTGCGTCCTTGGCGCGCAAGGTGGCCGAGCGCACCGGCCGGCCGGTCGAGAAGAGCTACTTCCTCAACATCAAGGGCCCCGAACTGCTCAACAAGTACGTCGGTGAGACCGAACGGCACATCCGGCTGATCTTCCAGCGGGCGCGTGAGAAGGCCTCCGACGGCACGCCCGTGGTGGTGTTCTTCGACGAGATGGACTCGCTGTTCCGGACCCGCGGCTCCGGAGTGTCCAGTGACGTCGAGACGACGATCGTGCCCCAGCTGTTGTCCGAGATCGACGGTGTGGAGCGGCTCGAAAACGTCATCGTCATCGGGGCCTCCAACCGCGAGGACATGATCGACCCAGCGATCCTGCGGCCCGGCCGCCTCGACGCCAAGATCAAGATCGAGCGACCCGACGCCGAGGCGGCCCGAGACATTTTCAGCAAGTACCTCACCACCGACCTCCCGCTGCACCCGGACGACCTCAGCGAGCACGACGGGGACCGCGACCGGACGGTCACGGCGATGATCCACGCCGCAGTCGAACGGATGTACTCAGCGGCTGATGAGAACCGTTTCCTCGAGGTCACCTACGCGGGAGGCGACAAGGAGGTGCTCTACTTCAAGGACTTCAACTCCGGCGCGATGATCCAGAACGTCGTCGACCGGGCCAAGAAGAACGCCATCAAGGACTACCTCACCACGGGACAAAAGGGCCTGCGGGTCGAGCACCTGCTGTCTTCGTGTGTCGAGGAGTTCAAGGAGAACGAGGACCTGCCCAACACCACCAACCCGGACGACTGGGCGCGCATCTCGGGCAAGAAGGGTGAGCGGATCGTCTACATCCGCACGCTCATCAACACCAAGGACGGCACCGAGCCGGGACGCTCCATCCACACCGTGGAGAACACCGGACAGTACCTGTAGGCAGGCTTCTCCGGAGGCCGGTCCGCCCCGGGAGGCCCGTCCATCGGACCACCCAGGGGGTGGGGCTCACTTGATGAAGGTGATCCCCGTCCACGTCTGGGCGGCGGCCAGCGTCTGGTCGGTCTTAGGGGCGTACACCCAGGACTTCACCGTGCCGGCGGCGACATCGATGGTGACCAATCGCATCGGGTTCGTCACGGTGGAGTGGTAGCACTGCAGCATCGAAAGAATGACATTCCCGTGCGTGCCCAGATCGCGCCGGGTCGTCGCGGTGCCGTCGTGCCCCGAGAACACCATTTTGACATTCCCGAACGGCTTCACGACCTGCTCGAAGATCACCGAGGCGGGATTGTTGCCGTAACCGTCCGTCGATGTCGCGATGGACCCGCCGGAAGTCAGGTAGGAATGCGTGACGACGATGACGTTGTAGTCGGGATGAGACGCGACGACATCACGAGCCCAGGTCACGACCTCCGTGCGTGGCCAGAGCTCGATCCCCAGGACGAGCCATTTGGTGCCTCCGGCGGTGAAGGTGTGGAAAGCGTTCTCCACCTGTCCGGCGACCCGGGTACCCGCGACGTTGTCCATCGTCCCGGCCAGGTAGGAGTTGAACGTGGTGGCGTCGCGGACCGCGACTCGACCGGACACACCCGGACAGCCGGAGCCTCCAGAGCACACGACGGCGGTGTCGTGGTTGCCGGCGACTGCCATCCACGGGATCTTGCCCTTGAGCACCGACAGGGAGTCCTTGGCCTTCTGGAACTGCGCCGGAGCGACATTGCCCCAGTTCGTCACGTCTCCCACGTGGGCGACGAAGCGGACGTTGAGCGCACTCTGGTTGGCCACCAGCCAGGTCCAGCGGTTGACGAACCGGTCGTCGCTGGCATTGGTCATCTCCATCTGAGTGTCTGGGATGACGGCAAGCGTGAACGCGCTGGGATCCTGCGGCGAGACCGGTGCCGGGGGGACCGGGTCGACCGGGGTGGTCGGCGCGGCCGTTGTGGATGTCGGCGTGGGGCCGGTCGATGTGACGCTCGAGGACGCGCTGGCCGTGGGTTGCGTCGCCGTGCTCGTGGTCGGTGCAGCGGTGGTCGTCGTCGTCGAAGTGGAGGTTGGGACCTGCGTCGTTGGCGATGAGGTCGCATCGCCGGCGGCGCCGACCGGGCTCGTCGGCAGGTAGAAGGCGACGTCGACGGCCGCCCAGCCGACGCCCTCGGCGCTCGTCCGCTCCGACGTGCCAAACGCCACTCGGTGCTTGCCCCCCTTGGTCATCTGGAAGGCAGGGACGGTGCAGGTCGATGCCTCGGCCGCCGCGTAGAAGGCAACCTGCTCGAGGGCATACCCGGCCTGTTGGGCCTCAGCCACGGCAGCTTCCGCGGCGAACATGAAGTCGGCACGCTCCTGGCTGTACATGCGATAGACCACGGTCAGCCCGGCCGCGGCACTCCGGGACACCTGGCCGACCGACGGCCAGGCTTCGGTGAAGCCGTACTTCGTCCGTGCCGACACGACCTCGTTGGGATTGCGGGTCAGCAGCGAGGTGCCGCCGGGTTTGGCCACTTGGTAGACCGGGGTTGTGAAGACCGAGCAGTCTGCGGCCGCAGCTCGGGCCGACACGGTGATCAGGGAGCCGAGCAGCACAGTCACCAACACGGCAGTGATCACAGCAGCGTTCTTGGACACGGGCAGGTGGCGCACCAGGATCCCTTCGATGGGGTTGCGGCGGGGCCGCGGTCACGACGCCGGACCATCCCGACGTAGTCCGAACCGGGGCCGACTCTAAGAGGAAATCGCCGCCCGCGAAACTCCCACACTAATCCGGGAAAAGAATCACGGGGCGGTTTGGAGTGGATTGTGACCGTATTTCCGGATTCATCCCAGGGACGTCCGGGCCTCGACTTCACCTTCATCGGGGAGACCCAGTTGATACCACGTCGTGTCGACCCACCGGTCGAACTTTCGCCCGACCTCGCGCAACGTGCCCACCTCCTGGAAGCCTGCACTGCGGTGCAGCGCGTGGCTCGCGGCATTCGGGCCCGCGACGACGGCCACCGCCAGGTGCATCCCGTCGGCGCGCAGCAGATCGAGCAGCACGGCATACAGGGCGCCGCCCAGGCCGCGCCCGGTCACCTCCGGAGCGAGGTAGATGGAGGTCTCTCGGGTGAATCGGTAGGCCGGCCGCGGCCGGAAGACGCCTGAGTACGCAAACCCGAGCACGGGTCCGTCGTCGTGGTGCGCCACCATGACGTGGTCGCCGGGCTCGACCGACCGGATGCGGGTCAGCCAGTAGTCGGCCGGGGGAGCAGTGATGTCGAAGGTCGCCGTGCTGGTGTGCACGGCGTGCCCGTAGATCGCGTTCAGCGCGTCGACATCCGCGGGCGTGGCCGGTCGGTAGCCCCACCCGCCGGGGAGCGCGCCGCCCATCAACGGGCCGGGTCGGATCGGCGGGCCCACCAGACCGCCAGCCAACGCCAGCCCAGCAGCAGGATCGCCAGCGCCGAACCGGCCACGAGGATGAACGAGAGGGCTGTCGATCCACCGAAGAGCACGCGCAGCACCATCCCGAGGGCCAGGGTCGACAACCACACGGGTATGCCGGTGCCTACCGACAGCGGCCAGGTATGCGACCGCGTCCGCACCAGCGCCCACCCCGCGAGCGTGCCGACGACGAACGGCGCCGCCGTCGCGAGAGCGCCTACGACGGCGTTCTGCTCGGCATGGCTGGCCCGGCCGATCGCGGCGAAGACGACGACGAGCACGAGGTCGAGCAGCAGGGCCCACGGCATACCGATAGGGTTGCGGTCGGCTGCGGGGGGATTCGGGAGTGAGGTCATAGCGTCGGCAGGGTCGGGTGGTCATCGAACGGAAGCGACGGCTGAGGTGGGGCATGCGTGGGGTCGACACCCCGGAAGAGCTTGGACACCGACTTACCTTGGTGGATGCGCGAGATCGCCTCGGCGAAGAGTTCTGCCACCGAGCGCACCTCTAGCTCGGGCCAGCCCTGCGGCGGCGGGACGGTGTCGGTGGTGACGACTTCGCGGATGAAGGGATGACCGCGCAGCCGTTCGACGGCCTTGCCGGTGAACAGGCCATGGGTACAGGCGACCGAGGCGTCGATGCAGCCGGCGTCGGCGAGCCGATCGAGCAACTCGACGATGGACCCGCCGGTGGCGATCTCGTCGTCCAGGACGATCGCGCGCTTGCCGGCGACATCGCCGACGATGGCGTCGATGACCACCTTGTCGTCGGCCATTCGCTGCTTGCTTCCCGCTGCGACCGGGAGGTTGAGCAGACGAGCGAAGAGCGTGGCGGTCTTGGCGTTGCCCAGGTCGGGAGAGACGACGATGTGGTTGTCGAGGTTCATCGCCCGGTAGTGATCGGCGAGCACTCCGATGGCGGTGAGGTGGTCGACCGGCACCCGGAAGAAGCCGTGCACCTGGGGCGCATGCAAGGCCATGGTGAGCACGCGGGTCACGCCTGCGGTCTTGAGCAGGTCGGCCACCAGCCGGCCACCGATGGAGATCCGCGACGCGTCCTTCTTGTCCGACCGCGCATACGCGTAGTGCGGCATGACCGCCGTGATCGATGCGGCCGATGACCCGCGCGCAGCGTCGATCATGAGCAGCAATTCCATGAGGTGCTCCTGAGTGGGGGGCACCAGCGGCTGGATGATGTAGACGTCGCGTTGGCGGCAGTTGGCCAGCAACTGCGCCTGCAGGCAGTCGTTGCTGAACCGGCTGAGGTTGACGCCCGAGAGGCGGACGCCGAGACTCGAGCAGATGCGTTGAGCCAGAGCGGGATGGGCGTTTCCGGAGAAGACGACGACGTCCGCCACGAGGTCCCTTTCGATGCGGGCTGCGGGATCCAGGTCAAACCCTAGACCAGGGCTGCCGGGACCCGGGAAGGGCGCGCAGGCGACAGCGGCACACATCACACCGGTATGCCGGTGCGGTTGCCGACTGCGCTCGGACGGGAGCCAGGCCCTCCTCAGCAGGCCCGGGCGGTGTCTCGCTCATCGAGCAGCCGTGGTCATCGTGCAGTCTTAGTCACCCAGCAGATGCCGTCGGAGTTCGGTGACCAGTTCAAGGCGGGCCTGCGGGCCGACCACGGTGGCCCCGGGGAAGCTCATGAAGCCATGCACGGTGCCCAGGTAATTGGTGACACGGACGGGCACACCCGCGGCGGTGAGGCGGTCGGCATAGGCCAGTCCTTCGTCGCGCAGCGGGTCGAGATCGGCGGTCTGGATGAGCGCCGGCGGCAGGCCGGCGAGATCGGCAGTGAAGTAGGGAGACACGCGGGGGTCCTCGGGCGGGATCCCGCTATCGCCGAGGTAGTGGATGCGGAAGGCGTCGAGGGCGGCCTTGTCCAGGACCGGTGCGTGAGCATGCTCGTGGATCGACGGGAAGGACTGGCTGAGGTCGGTCGCCGGGTAGATGAGGGCTTGGTGGGCCAACCGTGGTCCCCGGTCGTCGCGCAGCCGGATTGCGACGAGGGCGGCCAGCGTTGCGCCGGCGCTGTCTCCCGCCACAGCTAGCCGACCCGGATCGCCGCCGAGATCGCCCGCACCCTCCGCCAGCCAGCGAACCGCATCCTCACAGTCGTCGATCCCGGCAGGAGCGCAATGTTCAGGCGCAAGCCTGTAGTCGATCGACACGACTGCCGCGGGAATGGCACTGGCCAGGTGCGAACAGATCGGGTCGCTCTGCGTGATGCTGCCCAGGACAAAGCCGCCACCGTGGAAGTAGCAGACGACCGGCCAGCCGCCCTGCGGCGGCTGTCCTGCCGGACGGTAGACGCGCGCCTGCCGGCGGCTGCCGTCCCGGGTGGGGAACCACTCCATGCTGACCTGCAGGTCACGCGAGACCCGGCCGACCACCCACGCCACGGGTGCCCGGGAGGGCAGCCGACGGGCCCGTGAGCGCTGGATGGCAGCCAGGTCCATCGTCGCGATCGACGGGAAGATCCCACGGCGCAAGAGCGCGGCGAGCGCCCGGGTCCGCAACGGCATACGAGGCATGCGGCCAGTGTGCCGCACCGGAACCGGCGCGGCCGACGCTGTCGATGCCTTCGATGTGCGGCTCACGCTCCCGTGGGCCGGAGCGGACATAGGGTGGCGCTATGACGGTGCGGCGGGTCATGGGGATCGAGACCGAATACGGCATCAGCGCCCCCGGCGACCCGAGCGCCAACCCGATGTTTCTCTCCGGCCATGTCGTCTCGGCATACGCCCGAGCCCACGGCCTTATTCCCGGGCAGGGCGGCTGGGACTATTCGACGGAAGCGCCGCTGCGCGACGCGCGTGGATGGGAGATCGGGCGGTGGGCAGCCGACCCGAGCCAGCTCACCGACATCGACGACCCGACGCTCGCCAACGTCGTGCTGACCAATGGAGCGCGGTTCTACGTCGACCACGCGCATCCCGAGTACAGCGGACCCGAGGTGACCTCGCCGCTGGACGCCGTGATCTGGGACCGCGCGGGCGACGAAGTGATGCGCCGCGCAGCACTGCTGCTCAACCCCGACCCGGCGCGACCCACGGTGGCGCTCTACAAGAACAACACCGACGGCAAGGGCTCCTCCTACGGCACCCACGAGAACTACCTCATGCGCCGGGCGACATCCTTCGGGGACATCGTGCGGTATCTCACCCCGTTCTTCGTCGCCCGTCAGGTGATCTGCGGGGCCGGCCGGGTGGGGATCGGCCAGGATTCGCGCAGCTCGGGCTTCCAGATCTCGCAACGGGCCGACTTCTTCGAGGCCGAGGTGGGCTTGGAGACCACCGTCAAACGGCCGATCATCAACACCCGTGACGAGCCCCACGCCACGCCGGACCGCTACCGCCGTCTGCACGTCATCATCGGCGACGCCAACCAGTGTGATGTAGCGACCTACCTCAAGCTCGGCACCACGTCCCTGGTGCTGGGGCTGATCGAAGCGGGGGCAGCGCCGCGAGGGCTCGACCTGGCCGATCCCGTCGGTGCCCTCAAGGTCATCGCCCGCGATCCGACCCTGCAGGCGACGGTGCCGCTGCGCGACGGCCGACACCTGAGGGCGCTCGATCTGCTGTGGGCCTATCACGACGCCGCGGACGCGTGGCTGGACTCACTCGGAGAGCGCGACCCGGAGACGGACGCAGTCATGTCCCGCTGGGCCTCGGTGCTGACCCGGCTGGCGGCCGACCCGATGGGTCTGGCCGGCGAGATCGACTGGGTGGCCAAACTCCGGGTGCTGCAGGCCTACCGGCAGCGCGACGGACTGGCATGGACCGAACCGCGGTTGGCGGCCATGGACATCCAGTGGACCGACCTACGGCCCGAGAAGAGCATCTTCGCGACCTTGCGGGCCAAGGGCCGGGTCGAAGAGCTGGTCAGGGCGGAACAGGTCCTCGCGGCTGTGACGACGCCCCCGGAGGACACCCGGGCCTGGTTCCGGGGGGAATGCCTGCGGCGATTCGCCGGCAGTGTGGTCTCGGCCTCCTGGGACTCGATCGTCTTCGACGTGCCGGGCCAACAGGCGCTGCAGCGCATCCCGCTCAACGAGCCGCTCAAGGGCACCAAAGCCCAACTGGGCGACGTGGTGGCTCGCAGCCGTGACGTGGGCGAGCTGCTGCGTGACCTTGTCGGAGTGTCCGACTAGGTTGGACAAGGTGGTGGGCATTCGCCCATGACGTTCGATCCTGGAGGACACCATGGCCAACCTCGAACAGAGCCGACCGCAGCGCCGCGAGGGCGACCCGGACCTGCCCCCGGACCTGCCGGCGCCTGCGGCTGCCGCGTCGCAGCTGTCCGATGCCGACCTCGACAGCGTCCTCGACGAGATCGACGAGGTGCTCGAGAGCAACGCGGAGGAGTTCGTCCGCAGCTTCGTCCAAAAGGGCGGGCAGTGACCGCCGCAGCCGGTGCTGGAAGGCTGCACACGGCATACCTGCAGCCGGGGAACTCCTCGTTCACCGAGTTCCTCGCCGGAGTGGCGCCCGAGCTGCTCCCCGGGCGGCGCGCTCTCCCTGGGGGCGTTGAGATGGCCGTTCCGCACGGCACGACAATTGTCGCCGCCGAGTTCGCGGGCGGGGTCGTCATGGCAGGCGACCGCCGGGCCACGATGGGCAATCTCATCGCCAACCGTGACATGGACAAGGTGTATGCCGCAGACGAATACTCGGTGGTTGGCATCGCCGGCACGGCCGGCGTCGCGCTGGAAGTGGTGCGGCTCTACCAAGTCGAGCTGGAGCACTATGAAAAGATCGAGGGTGCGATCATGTCCATCGAGGGCAAGGCCAACCGGCTCGCCTCGATGATCCGCGGCAACCTCGGGTTGGCCATGCAGGGGCTTTCGGTCGTGCCGATGTTCGGGGGTTTCGACCTCGACGAGCGCAGGGGGCGGATCTTCTCCTACGACGTCACCGGCGGGTGTTATCCCGAGCGCGACCACCACAGCATCGGGTCGGGGTCGATGTTTGCCCGCGGGTCGCTCAAGAAGACCTGGCGGCCGGGGATGGGTGAATCAGATGCGGTGCGCAGCTGCCTCGAGGCGCTCTACGACGCCGCCGACGACGACTCGGCGACGGGCGGACCGGATGTCGGGCGCCGGATCTGGCCCCGGGTGGCGGTGGTCGATGTCGAGGGTGTGCGGCTCATCGATAACGACGAGTTGGCGGGAATGGTGGCCGATCTGGTCGCATCCCGCCGGGACAACCCGGGGGGTGCACGATGAGTATGCCGTTCTACGTCTCGCCCGAGCAGCTCATGAAAGACAAGGCCGACTATGCCCGCAAGGGCATCGCCCGCGGCCGCTCGGTCGTCGTGCTGCAGTACGACCGCGGGATCGCCTTCGTCGCCGAAAACCCGCAGAGCTTGCGCAAGATCTCCGAGATCTACGACCGCATCGCGTTCGCCGCGGTGGGGATGTACTACGAGTTCGAAAATCTACGCGTCGCAGGCATCCGGTATGCCGACCTGCGCGGCTACTCCTACGACCGCAGCGATGTGACGGCGCGCGGGTTGGCCAATGCGTATGCGCAGACGCTCGGCACCGTCTTCACCCAAGAGCCGAAGCCCTACGAGATCGAGCTGTGCGTTGCCGAGGTCGGTCGCACCGAGGAGCAGGATCAGATCTACCGGCTCACCTACGACGGCTCAGTGTCCGATCAGCACGGGGCCATGGTCATGGGTGGGGCGAGTGCCGCAGCGGAGGAATGGATCAAGGCTCGCTGGAATCCTGGGCTGTCCCTCGCCGATGGCCTTGCGTTGGCGGTGTCCGCTCTGGCCGCCGATCCGGCCGGGGGCGAGCCGCGGGTGTTGTCCCCAAGCCAGCTCGAGGTCGCGGTGCTCGACCGGCATCGTCCGCGGCGCACCTTCCGGCGCATCGTCGGGCCGCTGTTGGTCGACTTGCTCAATGTCGACAGCCCGACAGCCCACGCGCCGGAGATGGACGAAGGGATCCCCGGTCACCCCGACATCCTCAGCGCCAGCCTGGTGGACCCGTCGGAGGCTTCGGGGCCGAAGGGTGCGTCGTCAACGGCCACCGAGCCGTCCTCGGTCGAGCACGACCCACGAGTGCCGCCGCCCTCGGACGAACGAGGGCCGACAAGCACCCAGCGCGTCGAGACCGGCGACGATCCGACCTGATCAAGCCAGCCGACGGCCAACTGACGGCGAGCGAGCGCCCGTCACCTGCAACCAGGTGACGGGCGCTCTCCGGTGCGGCTCGCGATCGGTCAGCCGACAGTGGCCCGCTCGAGCCCCGCCCTACGGTCGTCGCTGAAATCCTCGGAATGGCCCGCCTCAGTGGCTGCGT
>JBGAQV010000049.1:0-228 GCA_044220505.1 Dermatophilaceae bacterium | reverse complement strand
CCGGATCCAGATCGGCCGCATCGAATGCTTCGGCTGCATCGGCGGCTTGATCGGTGTCGGAGCCGGCTACCGGCGTTGACGCCGGAGCTGGTTCGCCGAGGTCTGCCAGCGGGTTGGCGAAGGTCCCTCCGCCGAGCGTCGCCAGCATCTGGCGGACATTGGTCAACTGGGCCGTGATGCTGTCGCGACGCGCAGTGGCCGCAGCCAACTCGCGCTCCGAGTCTCGCT
>JBGAQV010000048.1:0-19784 GCA_044220505.1 Dermatophilaceae bacterium | reverse complement strand
AGCCCTCGCTGTCGTAGGTGGCTTTGAAGCCGTCGGCGAGGCGGTTGAGGACGGTCTGGTCGCGGCTGCCGCTGAGTTGTTGCAGGGTTTCGAGAAGCGGTGGGCCGACGATGCTTTCGTCGATTGCGATCGCCGGCGCGATGCCGGTCAGCTCGAAGGTGCCCAGCGGCTTGTTGTGCTGGGCGATCTCGCGCTCACCCTGGAAGACCTGGATGAGGACGCTGGGCTGGTTGTCGTCGGCGGTCGTGAAGATCTCCGAGCGCTTGGTCGGGATCGCCGTGTTGCGCTCGATGAGCTTGGTGAACCGCCCGCCCTGGGTCTCGATGCCGAGGGACAGCGGGGTGACGTCGATGAGCAGCACGTCCTTGCGCTCGCCCTTGAGCACACCGGCCTGGAGGCTGGCGCCGATGGCGACGACCTCGTCCGGGTTGACGCCCTTGTTGGGCTCCTTGCCGCCAGTGAGCTCCTTGACGACAGCCGTCACGGCCGGCATACGGGTCGAACCGCCGACGAGCACGACGTGGTCGATGTCGGACAGCTTGATGCCGGCGTCGGAGATGACCTTGGTGAAGGGGGCCTTGACCCGGTCGAGCAGGTCCTTGGTCATCGCCTCGAACTGCGCGCGGCTGATCGTCTCGTCGAGGTGGATCGGGCCGTTCTCGCTCATCGAGAGGTATTGCAGGTTGACCGTGGTCGTCGTCGAGCTGGACAGCTCTTTCTTGGCCTGCTCGGCGGCGTCGCGCAGCCGCTGCATGGCGATCTTGTCCTTGGACAGGTCGACACCGGTGCTGTTCTTGACCGTGGTGAGCAGGTGGCTCACGACGCGCTCGTCCCAGTCGTCGCCGCCGAGGCGGTTGTCACCGCTGGTCGCCTTGACCTGGATCGTCGAGAAGCCGTCCTCGGGGTCCTTGCCGACCTCGAGCAGGCTGACGTCGAAGGTTCCACCACCGAGGTCGAAGACGAGGATGAGCTCGTCCTCCTTGCCCTTGTCCAGGCCATAGGCCAGGGCCGCGGCGGTCGGCTCGTTGATGATGCGCAGCACGTTGAGGCCCGCGATCTCGCCGGCCTCCTTGGTGGCCTGGCGCTCGTGGTCGTCGAAGTAGGCCGGCACGGTGATGACCGCGTCGGTGACGGGCTCGCCGAGGTAGGCCTCCGCGTCACGCTTGAGCTTCATCAGGGTGCGGGCGCTGATCTCCTGGGCGGTGTAACGCTTGCCGTCGATCTCGGCGGACTTCCAGTCGGTGCCCATGTGGCGCTTGACCGAGCGGATGGTCCGGTCGACGTTGGTGACGGCCTGGCGCTTGGCGATTTCGCCGACGAGCACCTCACCGTTCTTGGAGAACGCGACGACCGACGGGGTGGTGCGGCCGCCCTCAGCGTTCGCGATGATCGTCGGCTCGCCGCCCTCAAGGACGGAAACGGCCGAGTTGGTGGTACCGAGGTCGATGCCGACCGCACGTGCCATGAGTGTGTCTCCTGCGTGGTTGCACGGCATACAGGCTCAGGTATGCCGTGGGGTTGAGTCTTCGGGACTCACTGTGCGGCGGTCGGCGCATGGTTGTCAAGCTCCGGCTCCGTAAAGTTGAGTCTGATGGGCTCAACTCTGAGGTATGCCGTGTTGTTCCCGAGGTGGATGGTGGGGTGCTGCATCTGCCCATCTGCCCATCTGTCCAGCGGCCGCTCGCTCGTGGACGCTGGCCGCGCCGAGGTTGGCTGCGCTTCGCCGAGGGTCCAGCGTCAGCGGGGCGCAGCTCACCTCAGCGAAGCTGGCTCGGCACTATCCTCAGGGACCGACGAGCGGAGGATTCGAGATGGTGACCGACAACGGCATCGACTGGGCCGCTGCGCAGGACGCCTACGGCTCCGCGTCCGCCGTTCCCGGCCTCCTTCGTCGCGCCGCAGCCGACCCCAACAACGCCGAGGTCTGGCAGGACCTGTGGAGCAGGTTGTGTCATCAGGGCACGGTCTACGAGGCCAGTTTCCTCGCGATCCCGGCGCTGGCTGCGATGTCGCGCTCGGCCGCACCAACCGCCCACTCCCAACCGCTCAATCTGTTGGCTGGCATTGCCGGGTCAAGTGATGTTCGCGGCACGGCTGACACGCGGGCCGGGTATGCGGAGGCGCTCACCTCGTGCTTGCCCGCAGCCGAGGCGTATGCCGCCGCCGCGGCTGACGACGCGGACTTCTGTTACGCGCTCTCGGTCGTCGCTGGATTGCGCGGGAAGCGGGTGTGGCATGAGGTCCTCACCTTCGTTGCCGACGGCGATGCACTCGGTGGATGTCCAGTCTGCGGGGTAGACATCTGCGTCTTCCTGGACACCAATCCGGCGCGAGTGTCCTTGTCCTTCTTCCAACCGCCAGACGGTCCCGAGATCGTTCTCGCCAAAGCTGACACGATCGGGGGCTTCGCGGGGGAGCTGTTGGAGATGGCCGGACGGCACTCTCGAGGCAACGTCACTCACCGTCTCTTGGCACTCCTTGGAGATAGCCAATGCCCAACCTGCGAGGAACCCTTCTCGCGGGGGAACATGCTCGGATTTGGAGTCGATGACGCCCCGTAGGGCCTTTCCACGCGTCTCTGAGTGGGTGGCCTGAGGCACACTGGCGGCCATGACCGCCTCTCTGTCGTTGATCGCACTGTCGGGACTCCCGGGCGCCGGGAAGTCGACCGTCGCCGCAGCCCTTGCGCACAACGCAGCGGCAGTCGTCGTGTCGGTTGACCCCATCGAAGACGCGCTGCACCGGGCCGGGCTCACGGCGACGCACGAGACCGGGTTGGCGGCATATCTGGTCGCAGAGGTCGTCGCCCGCGAGTCGCTGAAACTCGGCCACCCGGTGGTCGTGGACGCAGCCAACTACGTAGAGCAGGCGCGGCAGATGTGGCGCGACCTGGCCAAGGAGTGCGCCGCTGAGCTGACCTGGGTTGAGGTCGTGTGCTCTGACGCGGCCCTGCACCGACAGCGCCTGGCGGCACGTGATCGTGGCTTCGCTGCGTCCTTGGAGCCCAGCTGGGAGAGGGTCCAGGGTCGCCGCGCAGAGACGGCCGCTTGGTCAGCCGCTGACGAGGACGTCCTCGTGCGCATCGACACCGCGCGCCCGCTCGATGCTCAACTCGGGCACCTGACGGAGCGAGTGAGCAAGTGGTGAAGGACGGGACAAGACGGTGGGACAGGTCTCGACGGTGACGTGAGTCGTCCGGGTGTCCGCCCCTGCCGGTGCGAGGCGGCGACACACCGCGCCTCAGGAGACGAACCTTGGGGTGAAGACAAGTCCGAGGGCAGTCTTGGAGGTGAAGGCGAAGAGTGCGTCTGCGTCGGGCACCTCACCGAGGTGGCCGAAGACCTCACTGGAGACGGCCGCGACGAGCAGGGTCCAGGCGACGACGGCCCTCGCCGCCAACTCGGGCGAGACCTCGTCGGGGCGGTAGCCGAAGGCTGCGAGAACCTCCTGCCCCAAGGTGGCCGCACCGGCGGGCACCGGGAGCTCAGCCGCCGGTCCGACGGCATCGCCGGCCGCCACAATGTCAACCAGGAGCGCGATGAGGAGGGCCTGCACTCGGGTGCCCGACTCGGTAGTGCGCTCCCCCGGCGCGTCATAGCCCGGCACCGGCGAGCCATACAGCAGCGCCCAGTCATAGGGGTTGGCACGCCCCCAGGCTCGCACGGCGGCGGCGATGGCGTCCCAGCGTCCGGCCAGGTCGGCACGGTCGACCGCCGCCTCGGCCGCGGCGGCGCTGGCCGCGAGCGACTCGTAGGACTCGACGATGAGCCGGGTCAGCAGCTCGTCGCGACTCGCGACGTACTGATAGACAGCCGAGCTCGCCATGCCGAGTTCGCGGGCGATCTGACGCAGAGACAGCGCTGCTGCGCCGACCTCGCCGAGCTGCCGTCGCCCGAGCCGAACGATCTCCGCCTCGAAGTGCGAGCGCTTGCGCGCCCGTGGGCCGGGAGTCCTCGTCATGCCCCCACTGTGACGGGTGGGGAGGGACAGGTCAAGCGAAACCAGAGCACTGCTCTTGACTTGCGCGCGATAAGTGCGCCACGATGACGAAACCAGAGCGCTGCTCACCTTCTTAGGAGACTTCATGACCCGCCACCTCGTCCTCGGCGCCGGAGGCATCGGCACCTCTACCGCTCTCGCGCTCACCGCCCAGGGGCACACCGTCGACCTCGTCTCCCGGTCCGGCCGCGGCCCGGACTCTGACGGCATACGCCGGGTGAGCGCCGACGTGACCGACCCCGGCCGATTGGCCGAACTCGCCCGCGGCGCCAGCAGCATCGTCAACGCGCTCAACCCCGCCCGCTATTGGACCTGGCCGCAGGACTGGCCTCCCATGGCTCGGGCCATCCATACTGCGGCCGAGCGCTCCGGCGCCCGCCTGGTCACCGTGTCGAACCTCTACCTCTACGGCCAAGTTGACGCCCCGATGACCGAAGAGACCCCAGTCGCTCCCGCCGGGCCCAAGGGCGCCGTCCGCGCCCGGCGCCCCACGACGCCGGGCGGGTCCAGGCGACCGAGGTGCGGGCCAGCGACTACATCGGGCCGCACACCCTTGCCTCCAGCGTCCTCGGCGGAATGGTGCTGGCGCGCCTCATCCAGGGCAGGAACGCGTGGCTGCCCATGGGCCGTCGCGACGTCCCGCACAGCTGGACCTATGACGGAGACGTTGCCGCCCTGGTCGCCACCCTCGCGACGACCGACGACGAGGCGGCCCTAGGCCGGCCCTGGCACGTGCCGACCGCGCCGCCAGCGACGGTCGACGACGTGGTCACCCTCGTCACCCAGAGCGTCGACCACCCCCTCGGTCGGCTGCGAGCCACCCCCCGAGCAGCCGTCACTGTAGGTGGTGCCTTCGTGCCGATCCTGCGCGAGTTGCGTGAGACGCGGCACCAGTTAGAGCGCCCCTGGGTGCTCGACGGGTCGGCGGCAACCGCGCGCTTCGGCCTGACTCCGACCCCCTTGCGAGAGGCCCTGGAAGCGACCGTCGACGCCATCAGGAAGTAGGCCCATCAGGGAGTGAGTTGCCGCCACCACGACCGCGGTGGGGTCCGTATGCACCCCCCCGGCCTGTGCCGGTCTCAACGCGCCGCATGATGAGGGCATGCGCGTTGTGCGGATCATCCCGGACCTGGCCGTCGCTGACATCGACGCGACAGCTGACTTCTACTCCGGTTTCCTCGGACTCACCCGCCAGGACCTCGGGCTCGACTGGGTCACCCGCTACCTCGCGCCGACCGGGGCCAACCTGCAGGTCCTCACCCATGACGCGGGCAGCCCGGTTGCCCCCGTGGTGTCCATCGCCGTCGATGACGTCGAGGGCACCTACGCCGAGGCGACCCGCCGAGGCCTCGACATCGTCTACCCGCTCACCACCGAGGCCTGGGGAGTGCGGCGCTTCTTCGTCCGCGATCCCGACGGACACGTGCTCAACATCCTCCAACACCGCGAATAGGCCGGTATGCCGTGCGGCGGGGTGCCGCGCTGGGAGGCAGGCACACGGCATACCTCCATGCCGTGCCTATGGGACTCGACCGGACCTGGGCGCATCTGCCTACGATCCGGGGGTGTGCGCCGACCTGCTCATCCTGCCCAGCCCCCTGCTTGCGGCCTCGGCGTATGAGGGGCTGGCCGAGGCCCTCAGGGCGCTTGGCCACGATGTGACGCTGGCTCCGGCGGCTCTAGCCGACGGCGAGGGTGCCGCCGACCTGGTCTCGAGGTGGAGTGCCCTCGCTCGTCCCGGGCTCCTGGTCGTGGCCCACAGCAACGCCGGACTGGCGGCTCCGAGCGTCAGGTCTCGCTCCGAGGGTGCGCGGCTGGTCTTCATGGACGCCGCGCTGCCGCCGGAGTCGGGACCCACCGCGCTGGCACCGGAGGGCTTCCGGGCTCACCTGGCCGGCCTCGCCGACGAACACGGCGTCCTCCCACCGTGGACACGGTGGTGGTCGCGAGACGACCTCGCCGGTGTCATCCCCGCGGACCGCTTCGGTGACCTGGACCGCGGCTGCCCCCGCCTGCCGCTGAGCTACTTCGACGGCCGTCTGACGCCGCCGCCGGACTGGGCGGCGGCGCCGAGTGCGTATCTGGCCTTCGGTGACACGTATGCCGCAGAGCAGGAGTTCGCTCGCGCGCACGGGTGGCCGGTCGCGGTTGTCGACGGGCAGCACCTGCACTTCATGCACGATCCCCGCACGGTCGCGCAGCGCGTAGTCGCCCTGGCTGCTGCCCTGACCGACCGCTAGCCGGTATGCCGTGACCGGCTCGGCCGGTCGGTGCCGGCTGGCTGCGCTGAGGGAAGCAACGCTTCGCCGAGGGTCCAACCTCACCGAAGCGCAGCGAACCTCACCGAAGCTCGCGACCCGATCCCGACCGTCACCGGGCCGCACGGAATAGCGGGGCACCGACTCTGGGGAGTGTCACGAGACGGGTCAATCGCTCGCAGCAGCTCGGTGAGAATCTCCCGGAGCCGGGTGCGGAATCTGCGCACGCGCCAATGCCGCAATCCGAGGGTGCGGCCAGCGCTGTCGACGAGCGATGTTGGCGCCGACACTTGCGGCGGGGAGCACCAGGCTCTCGAGATGAGGCAGAGCATCCCGCTTCTGAGCGTGGATCGGCCGCCAGTCTTCGGAGGTCAGGCCGAGAGCATGGGCCGTCTCGAGGAGTCTCCAGAGATCGAGGAGATCTCGATCCGTGATTCGAGCGGCGAAGGCATACGCCTTGAGGACGAGGGCAGGGATCACTTGGGGAACTTCCACGCTCGCGACCAGCGGCGCGCCTGTGCTCAGTCGAACAGCGAGGGAGAGGGTGAGCGGCTCGACGGCAAAGGCCAGACGCAGTCCGGGGATGGCATCGACCACCAGCGGGCCGCAGGAGATGTTGCCCAAGAGCCGAGGCCCGGGTGCTGGAACGAGGACATCGATCGTGCGAGTCGCGTCGCCCTCGCCTGCGACGAAACGGTTGCCATGTGAGCGGCGGTAGCCCTGCGCCAGGAGTCTGGCCTTCAAGCCCGCGGCGGCCACGATGAGGTCATCGGCGCCGAGATCGGCATCTGCGGTCTGACGAGGGGGCACATCACCGGGGGCACCGTGCGCGGCGTGGATCAGCGCCGAGGCCAATCCCCCGATCAATCGGTATTCGATGCCCAGATCAGCACACACCACTGCGATATCGGCCGCGGCCTGGTATCCAGCATCTTCGGCGAGGCTCCCCGACACGAGGTTGAGCACCCGAAGGTCAGGCGTGGTGCAGGTCCCGCCATTGCTCGGCAAGTCGAAACCGCAGATGTCGGGCAGCTTGGTCGGCGTCGACCCGGGTGGCGTGGTTGAGGTCCCACAGCACAACGAGGGGATCCGCGAGCGGCAGACGGGTCGTGGCAGCGGCGGCCAGGAATGGCTCTGCGTACACGGAAGGCGTGACGGCAGGATCGCGGGTTGTGACCAGCTCGAGGGTGGCGTCCGCCATCGGACTGGGGACGAACCGGGCCTGAGAAAGGTCCCCGGCCTCATCGGCGTAGATCAAGGCCCTCTGTGGCAAAGCCCACGGCGCCAAGATGTCGGCCGCGACATCGCCCGACACCCGCCCTCGTCCTCCCAGCGCCGCCACAGCGTGCTTGGCTTGATCGTGCACGGTCGCCAGGCTGTACCAATACGACGTGATCCGCCCCTCGGGGAGGTACCACGACAGCCAGGCAGACAGGAGGCGGTCAGGGTCGACCACGCGCCAACGGCCCGGGCGGCCCGCGACATGCTCAACCCCGACGTCACATGGCAAGCGAGTCAGCACCTGAGAAACCCTGGCCTGACTCACCCCTGTCGCTACGACCAACTCCCGCTGAGTGGCCTCGCCGCGGTAGAAGAGGGCTTGCACAATCCGCCCGGCCGCCCTCCCAGGTCGCCCTGGTCCTGCCTTCGGGGATGACGCGTCATCACTCGGACGCTCCACGAGGGGATAGACCCGATCATCGACGCGCAACTCCCCTCGCAAGCCAGAGCCCAAGGGCTGCCGGCTCAACCAGGAGTACCTGCCTTCGCGAAGCTTCGTGACGGTCCCGACAGTCAGCCGATTCGCGACCACCAGAAGAGGGGCTTCACCGTGGTGCAGTTCCGTGAGCCGCTGCACGGTGGAGGGTTTGACGGTATCCCACGTCTTGACCTGGAACCGAGCCGTGACAGGGTGGCCTGACAGCGCAAACCGCAGCTCTACATCGGCACTGCCGACTCCCGGCGTAGCCCAGGTGAGCACGATGTCCGACGCCTGCAGGGCGTCCGACATCCACGCCTGCCAGTTCGACGCGTTTATCACTATTAACCGCCTCGCTCGGGATTTATTGATATTAAGTGTCCTAAAGGTGCTGCGCCAGACCTGGGGGCCGCACTTCCGGACCTTGGCCTCTGGCGGAGTGTCACCCGCGCGCGAGCACGGTGGCCGTCGCAGCGAAGGGAGCGGCCCGCTCGACGGCACCGTGCCAGCGCAGGTAGAGCGCCGTGGTGACCCGCTCAACGGAGGCCCACCGCCAGACCCGCTCGGCGTCCACATCGCAGAGCCCGGCCAGGCGCCGGCAGTGTTCACGCAGCAGCGCCTCCCCGGCGCCGGCTCCAACCCCAACACCAACACCAACAGCACCTGCCGCCTCCGCCGCAGCGAACTCGTCGCACGCGTCCCGCAGCACGACCCCGAGGTCGTAAGCCCGCTCCCGGCATGCGGATCACCATGGCAAACCACCTCGGGCCGCTCGGTGTCCGCGAGCTCGCGGGCGTACTCGGTAGCCCATCTGATGGCCTCGCCCAGGTCGTTGCCATAGCGGGGTCCCAGGTCGGCCAGGATCTGCAGCAACCCGGCCGCCTTCCCAACAAACGGGCTGCCCGCCTCCAGCGGCACCGTCCAGGCATCCTGGAGCAGCGGCGCGAGCACCGGCAGCTGCTCGCCGAGCGTCGGCGCGTCGGCCCCCAGCGCCTTGCTCCCCAGCGTCGGCCCGAGCAACTCGGTGAGCATGGCGCCGCGCTCGGCATCCCAGGCCAGCACCCGGGCGTAGCCCCGACCGTCAGCCGCGCGCATCACCCGCGCTTGTGTGTCCAGTTCGCCGGGCGCCGCGATCTTCAACACGCCCGGTATGCCGTCCGGTCCAGTCACAGCCACTGGTGGCGTCCCGGCCCCGCCGTCGAACCACCGGTATGCCGTCAGCCTCCAGTCACGGCAGACCGCGATGAGCTGCTGGGCGTAGCGATCCGTCGCCGGCTGGAGGTCGCGATCGGAGGCGGCGGCCAGGCGACGGGCCTGCGCGATAGCGGCCTCGATGACGTCCGCGCTCACGCGGCGAGGCTATCGGTCGGCCGACGGCCCACCCTCCGGCGAAAGATCGCGATCCGCGCACCTGGCACCCGTTGCGACGCCACCCACGTGCACAGATCGCGATCTTGACGGGATCGCGGGCCCGATGACCGTCACCCCCATGCACGGATCGCGATCGTGCACGATGGCGCGGCCCGATCACGTCGACCACGTCGACCACGTCGCCGGACCGCGGAGGGATCAGCTCAGTGGGTGAAGTGGTGCCGCCCCCACCAGCTCGCGAGCCGCGCGGGGAGCCACCAGTTCCACCGCCCCATGAGCCGCATGCTCGCCGGCACCAGCACCCCGCGGATCAGCGTCGCGTCGAGCAGCAGCGCGACGAGCATGGCCACGCCGAGCAGCTTGACGACGATCACGCCGCTGATGACGAAGCACCCGACCACGACGCCGAGCAGCACCGCCGCCCCGGTGATGATCCGTCCGGTGCGCGAGAGCCCGTGCGCCACGGCGAGGGTGTTGTCGCCGGTGCGGTCCCACTCCTCACGGATCCGCGACAGCAGAAACACCTCGTAGTCCATCGACAGCCCGAAGAGCATCGCGGCCATCGCCACCGGCGTCGTGATCTCCGTATAGCCCGGCGCATCGAACCCGAGCAGCCCGGACAGCCCGCCCTCCTGGAACCCCCACACGACGATCCCGAAGGACGCCAGGATCGACACCGCCGACACCGCAATCGCCTTGAGCGGCAACAAGATCGACCCAAAGGCCAGCAGCAGCAGGAGGAACATCGACCCGGCCAACAGGCCGATCATCAGCGGCAGGAACTCGGCGATCACGGCCTTCTGGTCGACGGTCAGCGCATTGGCCCCGCCGACGAGAGCCCGCGCACCGACCGGCGCCGCCACCGCCCGCACTTGCGGCACGAGGTCGATCGAGGCGGCGTCGTTCGGATGGCCCGGGTAGCGCATGACGACCAGGCTCACCGGCTGCCCGTCGACGACGGTCGCGGCCACGGGGGCGGCACCCAGCAGTGCGGGCACCTGCCGCGCGAGATTCGCGCTGTATGCCGTGGCGCCGGCTAGGTCGGCACCCGGCAGGACGGCATACATGCTCGACTGTGTGCCGCCGAAGTGAGCCGCCTGAGTGGCGAGCATCTGGCGGCTGGGCGCGCTGGCCGGCAGCACCCCTTCCTCGACGCTGCCCCACTGCACGTGCCGGAATGGAGCCGCGAGCGCGAGGACGATCGCCGCGACGCCGAGCAGGTAGGGCCACGGGTGGCGCATCACCCGGTGGGCAATGGCCGCCCAGGCGCCATGGCGGTCGGCGTCCTCGGGCAGGACGGTCGCCGGGCGAGTGCCGGGGACGTGCCAGGAGTTGACCCGGTGGCCGAGCAGGGCCATGACGGCCGGCAGCAGGGTGATCGCCGTGACCGCGGCGCCGAGCACCGCGGGGATCGCGCCGTAGGCCAGGGAGCGCAGTTGCGCCAGCGGGAAGACCAGCAGCGAGCCGACCGACACCGCGACGATGACCGCGCTGATGACGACGGTGCGCCCGGCGGTGGGCAGGGTGCGCCCCAAGGCTGCGGTCGCTGCGTCTCGGCCGCGGCCGTCGCGCAGTTCCTCGCGGAACCTGTTGACAATGAAGAGGCTGTAATCGATGGCCAACCCCAAGCCGAGCAGGCTCACCACAGTGAGGGCTTGGGACGTGACCGTCGTGTGGTCGGCCGTGAACGACACTGCGGCAAAGGCGACGATCGAGGCGACCAGGCCGACGATCGGCGGCAAGCCGGCGGCGACCACTCCGCCGAAGATGAGCACGCCGAGAATCGCCACGAGCGGCAGGGCCAGGGTCTCGGCCCGCCGGGTGTCCTCGGCGACGGCCCGGACCACGTCGTCGGCCATCGAGTAGATGCCGCCCACATCGGTGCGCACGCCCGGCAGGTCAACGCCGAAACTGCCGGCAACGGCCTGGTAGTCGAGCAGCTTCTGCTTGGTGTCGGGGTGCTCGGGGGTGCCGGTCTCGCGCAGCGTGACGGTGACTTTCACGGCATACTCGTCGGCGCTGACCATGCCGAGCGCGGGAGGTGCGGTGAGGCCGTCGACGACCGTGACGACCCGGTCGCGCGGCAGGCGGGACAGCACCTCGGCCACCGCGGTGCGCACCCGCGGGTCGGTCACCGCCTGCGGCGCGCCGGCGACGCCCGGCTGCGGGATCGAGTAGACGACCTGGATGTCCTCGATGGTCGCGCCGAACGCGCGGTTGAGCTGCACGAAGGCCTGCCATGAGTCGGAGCGCTCGTCGTAACTGCCGCCCTCGGTGAGCTTCGTCGAGACCTGGCTGCCGGCAGCGCCGAAGAGCAGCAGCAGGACCACCCAGATGCCGATGACCCGCCACGGGTGCCGACCGGTGGCGAGCCCGAGGCGTTCGAGGAAGGTGACCCGATGGGCGGTTTCGGTGGCTCCGGCGCTCTCTCGGGGGACACGTGCGGGGACACGAGGAGGGTCGGGGCGGGGGTCGACGCTCGGGCCAGGGCGCGGCATACCGGCGAAGCCTACTTACCCCACCCGATGAAGACGCGCTGTCGGCGGCATACGCGATGTATTCCACCTATGCGGTGACCTGGCGGGCCGCGCGGTCGGAACCCACTCAATCGGGCGAATAGGACACATCGGGGCAAGCTGCTACGCTCGCCCCTGCGTCAGGGGAACGACGCCGTGGGCCCGTGCCCACGCGAAGGGTCGGGAGATTCACAGTCATGCCTCGTTCAGCCATGCCGTATTCCGGCACGTCACAACCCCGGCGCACGCCGTCGCGCCGGGCTGTCGCCGGTGGCGCGTTGTGGGCCGTGCCGGTCGTCACCCTCGCCGCCACGGCCCCGGCCGTCGCCGCCTCGACCGACCCCATCGTCTTGACCATCACGGGCAACGGCTCCACCGGCGGGCCTACCACCACTACAGACATCAAGTTCAACTGCAAGACCACCGTCAGCTACACCGTTCAAGGTGGGTCCGGCGGAGACGCCTCTCTAGCCGGGGGCGGAGTAGCCGCAGTGCTGACGGGCACGCTGGTTGTCCCCGCTGGGACCACGCTCAAGTTGATCGCGGGCGGGAAGGGCGATACCAGGGTGGGCGTCAGCTATGTGGCGGGTACAGCCCTCGTGGCCAAGGGTGGCCTCGGCTACGGCAACGGCGGTAACTCTGGCACCACGGAAAGCCGATCGGGTGGAGGCGGTGGTGGTGGGTCGGCCATCCTCGTCGGCACGACTGCACTGGTCGTGGCCGGCGGCGGCGGAGGCATGTGGATCCGCAATGGGAACACCACGAGCACTGCGGGCAATCCGTTTACCAGCACATTCAGCGAGTCGGCCCCCGGAAGCGCGACTGGGGGGGCCGGCGGCGCCGGCGGCGTGTGCACGGCATCGACAACGCACACCGCGACGTCGACGGTGATGGCCACTTATAACACCGGGTCTGCCGCTGGCGGGTCGGGTGCCACCGGGGGCGCGGCATCGACGCCGACGACGACCGTGACGGCAACCCCTCCCGCCCGCACAGCACCCGCCGCGACAACAGCGACGGGCGTCACCGGGGGCAACAACGGCACCGGAGCGAACGGCGGCGGCAACGGCGGCGTGGGCGGTGCCGGCCTCAAGTTGACGGGTTGGTCTACCCCCACCCGGTGCTCGGGCGGCGGCGGCGGGGGCGGTTCGGCCGGCGGCGCCGGCGGCAGCTCGGCCGTCGAGGGTGCCGTCACGACCAACGGCACCTTCTACACCAGCCAAAGGTCGGTGGGTGCAGGCGGTGGAGCAGGCTCGAGCTTCTCAGGCAGTGGAGGCGGCGTGACCACCAACAACACCAGCGGCGTCACCGCGTCGACCATCGGCGAAGGCACCGTCAGGCTGAGCTGGATGCCCACCTGCTGAGGTCGACGTCTCCATAGGGCTCTGCTGTTGGGCCCTGCCCGCGGCAGGCTTAGCTGTGCGCAGGGCACCGCGCAACCGGGGCGTCGTGGCTGTTGACCCCTCACGCTGCGGGCACTAGACCTGACCCGTGGACTCACAGCAGCTCAGCGACACCGCCCGCGGGTTCCTCGGGTCCGTCACCCGACGCGCCCGCGCAGCCACCAGCGCGATCGTCGGCAGCCGCGACATCGACGCCCTGCTCCAGGACCCGGGATTGGTCGCCTCTCTCGAGCGGTATGCCGTGGAGCACGACACGCCCCTGGCGCAGGTCCGCGCAGAGGCAGCGACGCACCTGGCCGAGATGGCCGCGTCGCACGACCCGCGCGCCACTCGGTCCTGGGACAAGCTCGGCGCCTGGATCATGCGGGCCCACGACGTGCTCGTCGACGAGGAAGACATCGTCCGGCTCAAGGCCCTCGACCGGGAGCACAGCCTCGCCCTCGTCTTCTCCCACCGTTCCTATCTGGACGGCTGGGTGTTGCCCAATGTCCTTGCCTCACGCCGGTTTTCGCCGCTCTACACCTTCGGCGGAGCCAACCTCGACCTCCCCGTCGTGGGCGACCTGGTCAGCCGCACCGGGGTCATCTTCATCAAGCGGGCGACCAAGGACATCCCCGTCTACCGGCTGACCCTGCGGGCCTACATCGCCCATCTCGTCGGGCAGCGGGCCAACCTCGCCTGGTCGATCGAGGGCGGGCGCACTCGCACCGGCAAGCTGCGTCCGCCGGTGCACGGCATACTGCGCTATCTGTCCGATGCGGCTGAAGCGGGCAGCGGACCCGAGGTCTACCTCGTGCCAGTATCGATCGTCTACGACCAGCTGCACGAGGTCGCGGGGATGACCGCCGAGGCCCGCGGGAGCCGCAAGCGGCCGGAGGACCTCGGCTGGCTCATCCGGTTCGCGCGGTCGCAGGGCGGGCGGCTGGGCCGGGCCTACGTCTCGATCGGCGAGCCGCTGCCGCTGCGCGAGCGGATGAGCGCGCTGCGCGCCGCCGGCAATGACACCTCCCAGGCGGTCGAGCGGATCGCCATCGATGCCAGCCACCGGATCAACCGGGCGACGCCGGTGACGACGACCGCCGTGGTGTGCTTGGCGTTGCTCGGCGCCGACCGGGCGCTGACCTTCGACCGGGTGCTCGACACGGTCGAACCGCTGGCGCGCTATATCGCGGATCGGCGCTGGCCTGTCGCCGGAGCCGCCTCACTCACCGACAAGTCGACGATCCGCCGCGCCTTGCAGGAGCTGGTCGCATCGGGGGTGCTCACCGTGTTCGACGCCGGCATCGAACCGGTCTGGCGGATCGCCCCCGACCAGCACCTGGTGGCCGCGTTCTATCGCAACACGGTCATCCACATCCTCGTCGAGCGCGCGATCGGCGAGGTGTCCCTCCTGGACGCGATGGCTGCCTCCGATGGTGCCCCCGACGGTGCCGACGCCGAGCGGGCGGCATGGGAGCGGGCCAAGGCGCTGCGTGACCTGCTCAAGTTCGAGTTCTTCTTCCCCGGGCGCGACGATTTCGAGCAGGAGTTGCGGGCCGAGCTGGCCCTCATGTCGCCGATCTCCCCCGCCGCCCCGGGCACGCTCACCCCTGCCGCCGCGCGCACCATCCTCGAGACCACCGACCTGCACGTCGCCCACCTGGTGCTGCGACCCTTCGTCGATGCCTACCTCGTCGTGGCCGATCGGCTCGCCGCGGCCGGCGACTCGGCCGTCGTCGAGGCCGACGTGCTCGAGGAGGCCCTGCAGGTGGGGCAACAGTGGGAGCTCGAACGCCGCATCGCCAGCGCCGAATCGGTGTCGCTCGAGCTTTACAAGACGGCATTGCGCCTGGCCGCCCACCGGGACCTGCTCGCCGGCGATGACCCAGCTCGCCCGGCCGACATGGATGGCACCTCCAGCACTGACCGCTCCGTCGGCCCGGATGGTGAGTCCGGGGCGAAGGGTGAGTCCGGCCCGGATGGTGAGCACCCGGCATACCCGGGTGTGTCTTTGAGCGCGCGCCGGGCCGCGTTCCGGGCCGAACTACAAGGTGTCGCAACCCAATTGGACGAGATCGCGCGCATCGAGGCCGCCCGCAGGAGCGATCGTGGACTTCGCTGAGCAGCTGGCCCGCATCGAGGCCGCCCCAGTCGGCCCGCACGTCGCGGCCTTCTTCGACCTCGACGGCACGCTGGTGTCGGGCTACACCGCGAGCGCCTTCTTCACCGATCGGGTCAAGAGCCGCGACGTCGACCTGGGTGACTTCGTGCGCACCTTCGTGTCGGTCATCGACGGCACCTACCTCGGCGGCGAACCCACCCGCGGGGTCGTCAAGGGGTATGCCGCGATGGCCGGGCAGAGCGAGGAGACGATGACCGAGCTGGGCGAGCGACTGTTCGTCCAGAAGATCGCCGGCACCATCCGGCCGCAGGCGCGCGAACTCGTGCGGGCGCATCAACGGCGCGGGCACACCGTGGCGGTGGCGTCGGCGGCGAGCAAGTACCAGATCCAGGCGGTGGCCACCGACCTCGGCATCGAGCACCTGGTCTGCACTCAGCTCATTGTCGAGGACGGCATCCTCACCGGCGAGATCGACGGCCGGCTGCTCTGGGGGACGGAAAAGGCGCGGGGGGTGCGGGCTTTCGCCCGGGACCACGACATCGATCTGTCGGCGAGCTTCGCCTATGGCAACGGCGCCGAGGATGTCGCCTTCCTCGGCGCGGTCGGCTCGCCGGTGGCGCTCAACCCGCACCCGGTACTGCGCACGGCGGCGGGGAACTTCCGCTGGCCAGTGCTCGACCTGCGCGACCCGAGCACCGGCAGCGTCACCGACCTGGCCCGCACCGTCCTGGCGCTCGGCGGGCTCAACGCGGGAGCGGCCACCGGCGTGACCTGGGGGCTGCTCACGCGCAACCGGCAGCGCGGCATCAACCTCGGCGTCTCGCTCGCGTGTCAGAGCGCCCTGCGCCTGGCCGGGGTCGGGCTGCGCGTCGCCGGCGCCGAGCACCTGCCCGACGGGCCTGCGGTCTATGTCGCCAATCACCAGAGCTCGGTCGACCCGCTCGTGGCCGCGACGCTCATGCCGGGCGAGTTCACCATCGTGGCCAAGCAGGAAGCGCGCTTCGACCCGCGCAGCCTGGTCGGGAGCCTGCTCATCGAACCGGCATACATCGACCGGCGTAACTCCGCGCAGTCCCGGGCGACCCTCGACGCGCTGGTGACGCGCATCCGCGGCGGCACCTCGCTGCTCATCTTCCCCGAGGGCACTCGGTCGACCACGCGGGCGCTGGGCCGGTTCCGCAAGGGCGGGTTTCACCTGGCGATCCAAGCGGGTGTGCCGATCGTGCCGATCGTCTTGCGCAACACCCACGAGATCCTGCCGCGGCACGCCCGGGTGCTGCGGCCGGGCACCATCGACGTCGCGGTGCTCGAACCCATCCGGGACATACGGGTCGATCACCTCGACGAGCAGGTCGAGGCGTTGCGGGATCGGTTCGCTGCGACTCTGGCCGATTGGCCCTCAGAGCGGGGTGCGCGATGACCTCCCAGGAGAATCGCCCCGGCCCTGGTGCCGCGCCCGCGTGGTCGGCCGAGGACCGGATGAACGAGCTCGAGACGACGATGTGGCGTTCCGAGCGCCACCCGCAACACTCTTCGACGATCTGCAGCCTCATCATCCTCGACTGCGTGCCCGAGTGGGAGCGGCTCGTCGCTGCCCACGAGTGGGCCACGACCTTGGTCCCGCGGTCGCGCCAACGGGTGCTCGAACCGCTCCTGCCGACCGGCCCGCCGGTGTGGCGGGTGGATCGGCATTTCGCCTTGAGCTACCACCTGCGCCGGATGCACCAGGGCCCGGACGGGTCGATGGCCGCACTGATGGGGCTGGTGCAGACCCTCGCGCTCACCCCGTTCGACCGCTCCCGCCCGCTGTGGGAGGGCACGCTCATCGAGGGCCTGGAGGGTGGGCGGGCGGCATACCTGCTCAAACTGCACCACTCGCTCACCGACGGCCTCGGCGCGATCCAACTCATGTCGCTCGTGCAGAGCCGCACCCGCGAGCACACTCCCGACAAGCCGACCCGGCTCGACCCTTCTGCCCGAGGCGCCTCGGCTGCCTCGGCCGGAAGGTCAGCTGGGTCGGGTTCGTCCGGTTCGTCCGGTTCCGGCGCGACACAGCCCGGGTATGCCGGTGAGCCCGGTGACGACGACGCGCTCGGGGTCACGGTGGCTGGGGCACGGCATACCCTTGCGCAGTTGCCCGCGGCCTTGGCTGCGGGCGCCGACGCCGGAATCTCGTTCGCGCGCAACCCCAGTCGCGCCGCCGGGGAAGCCCTGCGGTTCGCAGCTTCGTTGCGCCGGGTGCTCTCTCCGCCGCCGGCGCCCCCCTCACCGCTGCTGCGTCCCCGGGACGGTCGAGTCTGGGTGCTGCGCACGCTGGAATGCCCTCTCGCGCAGCTGCGGACGGCGGCCAAGCGCGCCGGCGGGTCAGTCAACGACGCCTATCTGGCTGCCCTGTTGGGCGGGCTGCGGCGCTACCACGAGCGCCACGGCGTCGACATCGACGAGATCCCCATCACCGTGCCGGTCTCGTTGCGCCGCAGCGACGACCCCATGGGTGGCAACAAGTTCGCTGGGGCGATGCTCTCCGCGCCGATCGGCATCGTCGACCCCGCCGAACGGGTGGCTGCCCTGCGCGGGGCCATCCTCGCGCAGCTCGCCGAACCGGCGCTGGACTCCTTCTCGGTGCTCACTCCCGTGGTCAACCGGTTGCCCTCCGCTGTCGGCGCCGCGGTCATGGGGCTCGGGGCGGTGACCGACCTGTCGGCGTCCAACATGCCGGGGCTGACCTACGACGTCTATATGGCCGGCGCCCGGGTCGAGCGGGTCTTCCCGTTCGGGCCGCTGCCAGGGGTGGCGATGATGGCGGCCATGGTGTCGCACGTCGGCACCTGCTGCATCGGCCTCACCATCGACGGCACCGGAGTCAAGGACGTCGACGTGCTGATGGAGTCGATGCAGGAAGGGCTCGAGGAGGTCCTCGCCATCGCCCGGTGACCATCCGGCGGTTGGCGCGCAGCTGGTGGGCAGCTGGTGGGCAGCTGGCGGCTGGAGGGCGGCTGCCCTGCACCGAGGGAAGCCGCGCTTCGCGCAGGGTCCTACCTCAGCGAAGCGCGGCGAACCTCAGCGAAGCTGGCCGCGCGTGAGCCGCACGGCACAGATCCGTCGGTCGGCCCGGGCCGGTCACGGCATACCCGCTCAGGTATTCTCGGCCCCGTGCTGCTCGCCGGCCGGGGCGTGGTGAGGGCGGTGCGGGCGTCCGCCGCAGCGTCCGTCGTCGTCATGCTCGCCAGCGCCGCGCACGCCGGAGCAGGAGGAGCGGCCCCGGCGACCGGCCCGCTGCTGCTCGGCACCGCGCTCGTCGCCCCGATCTGCTGGCTGCTGTCCGGCCGTCGCCTCACCGTGGGGCGCCTCGCGACCCTGCTCACCGTTGCCCAACTGCCGATCCACCTCGCGCTCTCGGCGCTGCCGACCGAGCACACCGGGCACCACGGCATACCCGGCCTGGCTGCCAGCGGCAGCCTCGGTGACGAAGCCCTCATGCTGGCCGCCCACATTGCCGCCGCACTCGCCGCCGCGTGGCTGCTCGCCCGTGGCGAAGCGATCCTGTGGCGGGTGGTGCGTCGACTCGCGCCACGGCGCCTGGAGATCGTGCTGCCCGCGCGGCGCCCGCTGCTCGTGCCTGCGGCGCGCCGGTATGCCGTCCGCCGCCGCCCCTGGTCGGCTCGCCTCAGCCGCGGCCCGCCGCTGCCGGCCTGACGCCGACCTCCTCCCTGCAGGGACCGGGTCGGCGCTGCCGTGCCCGGGCCCCGACACTCAGGTCGCGCCCGAATTCCTCTGCTGTGCAAGGAGATCTGCGAATGTCTCGTTCCACCCGCGCCCTCGGCGCTCGATCCGTGGCGGCCTCCGCCGCCCTGCTCGTCCTCGCCGCCGGCCTCGCTGGCTGCGGCTCATCCAGCCCGACCACACCCGCCAGCACGACCGGCGCGACAGCTGCTAAGTCCCCGGCCGCGGCTGCCGGACCGGTCACCTTGGTCAACGGCTGGGTCCGGTCCAAGGACGCCATGGCGACCACCGCGACCGGCATGGCCGGCGATATGTCGATGACCGGCATCTTCGGCATGCTCACGAACACGACCGATAAGGAGATCACCGTCACGGGTGGGTCCTCGCCGGTCGCCGGCCTCGTCGAGGTCCACGAGACCGTGAAGAACGCCGCCGGTGTCATGGTCATGCAGCCCAAGGCCGGCGGGTTCGTCATTCCGGCCAAGGGCACCTTCGAGCTCAAGCCGGGCGGCAACCACATCATGCTCATGAAGCTCAGCGGGATGCCGAAGATCGGCACCTCGGTCGAACTCACGCTGACGACCTCGGCAGGTTCGGCCAAGCTCATGATCCCGGTGCGCAACTTCGCCGGTGGCGACGAGAACTACGTCCCCGCCGGTGGCGCCACCACGTCGATGAGTGGAATGACTCACTCATGAGCGGCAGCAGCGATCG
>JBGAQV010000047.1:0-19894 GCA_044220505.1 Dermatophilaceae bacterium | reverse complement strand
GTGAAGTCCGGCCTCGCGGGCCCGGGTGTGCCGGGAAACCTTCCGACTCGCTGAGAAGTCCGGCGCCGCGGGTGGTGACCGGCACGGCATACCTCGGGCACGGCATACCTGTGGACGGGCGCGGACGGAAGGTGACCGAGGCATGGGAGGATTCACCCCATGAAGGCAACCTTGCACACCAACCACGGCGACATCAACGTCACGCTCTTCCCCAACGAAGCCCCCAAGACGGTCGACAACTTCGTCGGGTTGGCCAAGGGCACCAAGAAGTACAAGGACGAAGCGGGCCGCACCGACCCGACGCCGTTCTTCGACGGGCTGATTTTCCACCGGATCATCGCCGGCTTCATGGTCCAGGGCGGCTGCCCGCTCGGTCAGGGCTACGGCGGCCCGGGTTATGCGTTCGACGACGAGCCGCACCCGGACAAGACCTTCACCAAGCCTTACCTGCTGGCCATGGCCAACGCCGGCAAGCGGATGGGCAAGGGCACCAACGGGTCGCAGTTCTTCATCACCGTGTCGACCCCGACCTACCTCAACTTTAAGCACACCATTTTCGGCGAGGTCGCCGACCAGTCCAGCCGCGACGTCGTCGATGCCATCGCCGCCGTGCGCACCGACCGCAATGACAAGCCGCTGCAGGACGTCGTCATCACGTCGGTCACCATCGAGGACTGACGCTGAGCACGCCTGGCGGATACCCAGGGACGGGCGCTCCGGCGCCCGTCCCGGTGTGCTCGCGCCATCCCGAGCGGCCGTCCTACGTCCGCTGCCAGCGCTGCCACCGGCCCACCTGCCCCGACTGCCAGCGCCCGGCGCCGGTCGGTATCCAGTGCGTCGACTGCGTTGCCGTCGCAGCAGCGAGTATGCCGCGCCCCCGGTCGGTGCTCGGGGTGCCTCTGACGGGTGACCAGCGACCCACGGTGACGATGTCGATCATCGCCGCGTGTGTGCTGGCCTATGTCGGCCAGCTCATCTCGCCGCAGGTCACCGCCAACTTCGCGTTCACGCCCTATCTCGGCTGGTCGGAGCCCTGGCGGGCCATGACCGCGGCCTTCCTGCATTCGCCGTCGATGCCTCTGCATCTGGCCCTCAACATGCTCTTCCTCTGGCAGATCGGGCCGGCGCTCGAGCACGCGCTCGGCCGGGCGCGCTACCTCGCGCTCTATCTGCTCGGCGCATTCGGCGGCAGTGTGGCGGTCGTCCTGCTGGCCAAAGCCCCCACCCGCCTCCTGCGCGGCGCAGCTGATGCCGCGGCATACCAGTCCTGGGTGCAGGGAGTCGTGGGTGCGTCGGGTGCGGTCTTCGGACTCTTCGGGGCGCTGCTGGTCATCAACCGGCACTTCGGGCGGTCCTCCACAGCCCTGTATGCCGTGCTGGCCATCAACCTCGCGTTCGGCTTCATCTACCCGGGCATCTCGTGGCAGGGCCATCTCGGCGGCCTGGTGACCGGTATCGCGGTCGCCGGCAGCGTGCTGGCCTTGCGCGCCCCGGCTCGGCGGCCCTACCAGTGGGCGGCGATCGCGACGATCTTCGTCGTGCTCTTGGGGGTCGTCATCATCAAGTACCTCACCGTGCCGGCGTTCTACCGCTGACACCCCTGCCACTGCTGACACCACTGACCCATCGGGTCCGGCGAGTTATCCACAGGCTTGTCCCCAGGGTGGGGAGAACTACACCGGTGTAACTCGGTGGCACCCCGCGTGAGAGCTGGAGAGCGTCCGCTACTTCCACTTCATCGTCATGGCGAACCCGGTCAAGAGCAGACCGAAGCCGACGATGAGGTTCCAGTAGCCGAATGACTTGATCGGCCAGGCTCCCTGGGTGACATAGAAGACGACGATCCAGACCAGCCCGAGCACCAGCAAGGTGACGAACACCGGCGCCCACCACGTGGGGTTGGGGGCATCTGCGGCCTGGGCCTTGCGCCGGGCCTCCTGCTCGGCGGCGGCGCGCTTGGCGGCGGCTTTGGCGGCGGGGGGCACGACGGCCGCCTTGGCGCCGTCCGGCGACCGGTCGCGGTCTGCGGAGTCGGACACGGGGTCTCCTTGCGTGGGTGCTGGTGTGCCTTAGCGTAGTTGTCGACCCGCACGCTACCGTCACCACAGCGCTCGCCTCACCCGAGAGGCCCAAGAGAGGAGCACCGGTATGCCGTTCCTCTCGCCTCGGGTGCCCGGCCAGCCGGGGCGACGGGCCCGACCGACCACTCCGGCGACCCCACCGACGCCAGCACGCACAGCGTCGCCGGCGACCACAGCACAGACAGCGACCACAGCGCCGCCAGCCGCGACCGGGACCATTCCCACAGCACCGCCAGCCGCCGCAGCATCGCGGTCGATCTGGCGCTGGCTGGCTCCGGTCATCTTCGCCGTTGCCGGCCTGCTCTTCACCACGAGTTTCCAGACCGCGCGCGGCACCGACCTGCGCAGCGATCGCGGACTGCCCGGTCTCATCGAGGCCGGCACCCGCTCGGTGGCCGACAAGGCTGCTCGGGTCGCGACCCTCCAGACCCAGATCGACGACCTCACCGCCTCAGCGGCCGCGCGAGGTGATACCACCGTCACCAGGCTCACCCAGAGCGCCGACCAGATCGCGCCGGTGGCGGGGCTGACCGAGGTCGACGGCCCCGTGGTCGTCGTCACCCTCGACGATGCCAAGAAGGGATCGGCCCAACTGCCCGACGGGGTCACCCCCGATGACCTGGTCGTGCACCAGCAGGACGTGCAGGCCGTCGTCAACGCCCTGTGGCGCGGAGGTGCCGAGGCAATGATGATCCAGGACCAGCGGGTCATCGCCACCTCGGCGGTGCGCTGCGTCGGCAACACCCTCATCCTGCAGGGTCGGGTCTACTCGCCGCCGTTCGTCATCAAGGCGATGGGCAAGATCGACGCGCTTAAGGCCGCGCTCGATGCCGATCCCAAGGTCGAGATCTACCGGCAGTATGTCGACGCCATCGGCCTGGGATACGAGGTCAAGGTCATCACCAAGTCGCGATTCCCGGCCTTCACCGGGGCGTTGGGGCTGAGCCAGGCCGTCGTCCCGCGGTAACCTCCCTGCAGGGTCGTCAGCACACGGTCGGCCCGACGGTCCAGGTGCGCCGGGGGGGCTCGGCATACACGTCGGCATACAAGGAGGACGGGCGTGGCTGGTCGACGCTGGCGCGCGGTCGTCGGGGGCATCGGCGAGGTCTTCATCACGATCGGCGTGGTGTTGGTGCTCTTCGTCGTGTGGCAGTTGGGCTTCGTGGCGATCGTCGACTCCAACGCCCAGATCGGGGTGGTGTCGCAACTCGAGGCGCAGTTCGCGGCCGGGGGCGAGGGCTTGCCCGACATCCCGCTGACCTCCCCCGGTGGCACGGCCACCGATCCGGGCGGCACGTCCGGCACGACCGGCACGACCGGCAACACCGGCCCCAAGGTCACCCTCGAGGACGGCAAGGTCTTCGCGATCCTCCGGGTGCCCCGCCTCGGTGGCCCGGGGTGGGCCCGCCCGATCTACGAGGGAGTCGGCCTGCCGACCCTGGCCAAGGGCCTGGGCCGCTACCCGGACACCGCGCTGCCGGGCGCGATCGGCAACTTCGCGGTCGCCGGGCACCGCGCCGGCCACGGCAACCCGCTGATCAACATCGACGCGATCCGCGACGGTGACGTCATGGTGGTCGAGACCCGCAGCGGGTATGCCGTCTACCGAGCCCAACGGCATACCATCGTGCCTCCGACCTCGGTGGACGTCGTCGCGGCCGTGCCGCAGAAGCCCGGCGCCAAGCCGACCGAGGCGTGGTTCACGCTCACCTCGTGCGACCCGCGGTTCTCCTCGACCAACCGCTACATCGTCTTCGCCAAGCTCGAGCGGGTCATCCCCCGCGCCGAAGGCCTCCCCGCCGACCTGCTCGCCGACCCGAGGTAGGACAGCCCATGTATGCCGCCCTGTGGCGCCGGCTCCCCGGCAATCGCCTCGTCAAGTCGCTCCTCGCGCTGCTGCTGTTTCTCGCGGTCGTCGCGGTGCTCTTCGTGTGGGTCTTCCCCGCGGTCGTGCCCTTCCTGCCCTTCGAGAACGTCACGGTCGAAGGCGCCGGTCAGTGACGGGGATGATGACCGGTATGCCGTCCGCTCCCCGCATCCTCGTGGTCGACAACTACGACTCGTTCGTCTTCACGATCGTCGGCTATCTCGAGCAGCTCGGCGCCCACTGCCAGGTCGTGCGCAACGACGCCGTGACCCCCCAGGAGGGTGCGGACTTCGACGGGGTTCTGGTGTCGCCCGGACCGGGGACGCCCGAAGCCGCCGGGGTGAGTATGGCGATGATCCAGGCCTGTGCCGAGCGGCGGCAGCCGATGCTCGGCGTGTGCCTCGGGCACCAGGCGCTCGCGGTGGTCATGGGCGCGACGGTCGGCCGGGCCCCAGAACTCTTGCACGGCAAGACATCTCAGGTCGAGCACGACGGCACCGGGGTGCTGGCTGGGTTGCCGCGGCCCTTCCGGGCGACCCGCTATCACTCGCTGGCCATCGACCCGGCGACACTGACCGACGAGCTCGTCGTCAACGGACGCACCGCCAGCGGCGTGGTCATGGCCGTGCGGCATCGCGAGTTGCCCTTGCATGGGGTGCAGTTCCATCCCGAGAGCGTGCTCACCGAGGGCGGGCACCGGCTGTTGGCCAACTGGCTGGCCGAGTGCGGGTCGGTCGATGCGATCGAGCGCTCGACCGGGCTGAGCCCCCTGGTTCACCACGCAGGCTGACGTCCGGTCAGCGCCAGGCCGGCCCCGCAGCGCACCTCCGCAGCGCAGGTCCGTCAGTGCGATGGCTGGCTGCACTCAAAGCGATGCACCCGACGTGCAGAGCGGAAAGGCGGCCGGCATCGTCTGCCGTGAATCAATCGTCGACTTCCCCGGCCCGTCCATCGAACTCCTGCCGGCCGAAGGCCTCTTCCGGAAGGCATGGGAGCGGAGTATCCTCAGACATCCAATAAGTCCGGACATTCGACGGCCTGCTTTCAACGTCCTATGTTAAGAGCGCGTGTGGCGCGATCACCTATTGACTCCAGGATGGCAATGAGATCTCCCCGTCGATCTGTCGTTGTGACGGCGTTCGCCCTCGCGTCCGTCCTTGCGTTTGGCTGGGGCTCCACGCTACGTTCAGCCAACGCGGGCGAAACGGTTCCCTTGAGCGCCCCGGAGATTGCAGCCGGCGCTCCTGCACTCGAAACGCTTGCCTTGAGGGGCCTGAATCTTCAGATGGATTTGTGTCGGAGTGCGCGACCCGACGATGCTCTTGCGCCGGTTCCCGCACGTGGCACAAGCGCCGCCCCGCCGCAGGTCTCTGCCCGCGAAGCGCAGGACAAGTCAAGACAGTGCATTGAACGAATAAATTCTCTGTTTTCAGGCGCGGCTGTCAAGGCGAGATTGAGCGCCGCCACCCACGCCCTCCCCGAAGCCTATGCGGATGAGCATGTCCGAGACCTGGGCGCCGGGGTGAGTAGTCTGGTATTCACCACCGTCCGCGTCGGCGATACAACTGCGACGCTGGATGCGAAGGCCCACGTGTGGGCACATTCTCTCCTGAGGGGCGACAGCGGAAAATGGAACGATTCCCTTCCGGAGGAAGACCTGCTTTGGCACTTTGAGCTTGTCAAAGGGATCCGTGGCTGGACGATCGACGTCATGACGGGCAGTCGAGTCGACGGGGGTGGCCCCTGAATCGCTCAAAGCATGTCGCGTGGCTCGGCTGGAGATCGCCGACTTCACACCCGAGGCGTTCCTGGCCTCGGACGCGGTCCTGGTATCTCGCCCGACCGGCGAGCTCCGGATCTGGAACCTTGCCAGCGGCCTCGCGCAGTTGCCGACTCCTGCCGGGTATCGGCCGGTGGGCAGGACGGCCGCAGGAGACGTGGTCACGGTGACGGAGTCCGGGTCGGTCGTGGCCTTCTCGTGGCCCGAGGGGAGCCGCCGGTGGTCGAGCGACCGTCTGGCCGGGATCTGGCCTGCAGTCTCGCGCGACGGTGCCAAGGTCGCGATCCTGACGGCCGATCGACAACTCGTCCTCCTTCGCTCTCGAGATGGGACGGTGGAGGGCGACGTCGCCTGCGCCTCCGGTGAGGGCGCGAGGCTCGTTTGGGAGTCGAGCGAGAGCGTACTCATCGAGGGCTCCAGCCCGCACGGGGGCGCTCTTCTGCGCGGGACCGCTCAGACCTGCACAGTTGCCGCGGCCGAGGGTGGTGTCGTGGCGTCCTGAGTCCTGCCGGGCGCGTCGGGGCGGGGCGATCCGGCCAGGGATCCAGGTCCTCGACAATCGGGTCACCACCCGGTTCAGGCAGCCGAGTGCTGGCCACACCCCGGTCAGGGGCGTAGGGTCTGCCTCGATGAGGGTGACGTCGTGCCGGGGGTCGACGTCGTCTCGGGAGTCGAGGGAGTGAAGGTCACCGTTGCCGTCGGCCGGCGCGAGACGGTCACCTTGATCGTGGACCCGACATCGACGAGGGTGTCGGGTGCGATGTCCTGGGCGACGACCGTGCCTTCGAGCCTGGTGTCGTCCTCGACGCGAGCGGTGTCGTCGTAGACGAGCTTGAGCCCGGTCACCGTGGTGCGCGCTGTGTCGGTGAGCAGGTCGACCAGCCGCGGCACCTTGACCTTGCCGCTGGCGATCCGCAGCGTGATCGACTGGCTGAGCGGCGCGATCGTGCCCACTGCCGGATCGGTCGACACGACGGCGCCCTTGACCTGCGAGGGGTCGTCGATCTCGACCCACCCGGTCACGGTGAAGCCGGTCGTCGTCATCACCTGCTTGGCCGACTCCAGCGGTTGCCCGACGACGTTGGGCACGACCTTCTCGCCAGGCCCGCTGGACACCTCGACCGTGACCGTCGACCCGACGGCCACCTGGGTGCCGCGCGGTGGGCGCGTGTCGACGATAAGGCCCACCGCGATGTCGGCATTGCGCACCGGCTCGGAAACCATGACGAGGTTCTTGGCCGCCAGGATGGTGCGCGCCTGCTCTTGGGTCTGCCCGGCCAGCGGCGGCACGTCGACGAGGGTGGGTCCGGTGTCGCGGAAGAGCCCCTGGGCCAGCACGGTCGCCAGCACGAGCGCCACGGCCGTCACGATCCCCAGCAGCACGTATGCCGTGCGCCGCCGCCGGCCGGCAGTGCGGGTGGCGTCGGATCTCGTGGGGGGATCCCGGTGGGTGCTGAGCACCTCGGTGCGAGCGGCGGGAATCGCCTCGGTCGGGGCGGCCGGCGTTCCGGAGGGGTATGCCGTGCGGTCGTCGGCGTGCGCCCGGCCACCGGTGACCGGATCGATCGCACCGGCTGTGTCGGTCGACGTGGCGGTGCCGCCCATCGCCTGAGCACTGATGGGCTCGCCGGAGCGAGCGCGGGCTAGGTCGGTGCGGAACTCGGTCGCGTCCTGATAGCGGCGCTCGCGGTCCTTGACCATCGCGTGCAAGGTGATTGCGTCGTAGGCCGGCGGGATGTCCGGCTGCACGGACGACGGTGCGACAGGCGCCTGCCCGACGTGTTGATAGGCCAGCGCGACCGCCGTGTCGGCCACGAACGGGGTTCTGCCGGTGAGCAACTCGAAGAGCATGCAGCCGGTGGAATAGAGATCGGACCGGGCGTCGACCGGCATACCTTGCGCTTGCTCGGGCGAGAGGTATTGGGCCGTGCCGATGACCGCGGAGGTCTGGGTCATCGTCGCCGCAGTGTCGGCGATCGCGCGGGCGATGCCGAAGTCCATGACCTTCACCTCGCCGGCCGGGGAGAGCATGACGTTGCCGGGCTTGATGTCGCGGTGGACGATGCCCATCGAGTGGCTGTAAGCCAGTGCCGCGAGGACCCCTTCGGTGATGCGCGCGGCGTCGCGCGGGGGGAGGTGGCCCAGCTCGTTGAGCCGTTCGCGCAGGGTGCGGCCGCGCACCATCTCCATGACGATGTAGGGCACCCGGGTCGGGTTGCCGTGGGCGTCGACGCCCTCGTCGTCGCCGGAGTCGAAGATCGCGACGATCGACGGGTGGTTGAGCTGGGCCGCCGCCTGCGCCTCGCGCCGGAAGCGCACGAGGAAGTTGCCGTCGCGAGCCAGATCGGGGCGTAACAGCTTGATGGCGACCGGCCGGGACAGCCGGGTGTCGTAGCCGGAGTGGACGTCGGCCATCCCCCCGCGGCCGATGACGTCGCCGAGTTCGTACCGACCGCCCAGCAGTCGGGTCATTCCTGGACCTCTCTCCGCACGACTATGGCTTCGATGTCGATACCGATGGCGATGACGTGGTGACGCTGGTCGGCGGCGGAGGCGTGGTCGGCGCGGGTCCCTTGGAGACCGTCATGGTGACTTGTGCGTCGACGGCGACCGTGCCGTTCGGCACGACGGAGAGCACCGTACCCTTGGGGTCAGTCGAAAACTCCTCCACCGTGCGGAGTTTGGTGAAACCGAGGGCTGTGAGCGTCTGGCGCACCGTGCCGATCTGCTGACCGACGTAGTCGCTCTCAAGAATGACCTTGGTGGCGACGCCGCTGGTCGGCGGGGCTGCCGATGTCGTCTTCGGCGGCACCGAGGTCGTGGTTGTCGCTGAGGTCGTCGTCGTCGCTGAGGTCGTCGTCGTGGGATCAGCGGACGTGGTGGCCGCCGGAGTGGCGGACGTCACCGTCGGCGCCGGGGCCGGCTGCACCGGCGTGCTGTCCCGGGCCTGCCAGTAGAAGAACCCCCCGACGAGCAACGCGACGATGACCGGCACGAGCCACCACCACCCGCGGCCGTGGCCGACCTCGTCGTCGTAGTCCTCGTCGTCATAGTCCACCGGCACGGGCGGGTATGCCGTGTAGCTGGGCTCGCCGCCCGACAGCACCGCGGTCGGCGCGGCCGGGGGGACAACCGGGGGGACAACCGGGACTGGGGGCGCTGGGGGTGGGGCGACGGGCTCTGCGACGACCCGGGTGGTGTCACCGAACGTCGGGCGGGGCGGAGTCGGACCGGGAAAGCTGTGGGTGACGCCGAGGTCGCTGATCGGCACCACATGGGTAGCCAGGCTGGCCTCGTGCACCCCGGCGACCGGCATACCGAGCAGGGCGGCGAGCGAGGCGGCACTGGCCGGACGCTGGGCGGGTTCCTTGGCCAGGCACGATTCGATGGCGGCCCGCAGCGGGTCGGTGACGTGGTCGGGCAGGGGCGGCGGGGCGTCGTTGATGTGCGAGAGCGCGGTGGCGACCGCCGAGTCGCCGTCGAAGGGCCGTCTGCCGGTGAGCATCTCGAAACCGACGACGCCGAGGGAGTAGAGATCGGTGGCGCCGGTGACCGGATGGCCGAGGGCCTGCTCGGGGGCGAGGTATTGCGGGGTGCCCATGACCTCGCCGGTGCGGGTGTGACCGGAGCCGTCCGTGGCGCGCGCGATGCCGAAGTCGGTGAGCTTCACCTTGCCTTCGGGGGTGACCAGGATGTTGGCGGGTTTGACGTCGCGGTGGACGACCCCGGCCTCGTGGGCGGTGGCCAGCGCCAGGGCGCACTGCCCGAGGATGGCGCGCACCCGCTCGGCCCGCATCGGCCCCTGCCCGATGATCGTCGAAAGCGGTTCTCCTGGAACGAGTTCCATGACGAGGTAGGCCGTGCCGTCCTCCTCGCCATAGTCGTAGACCGTGGCGATGTTGGGGTGGGACAAACCGGCGGTATGCCGTGCCTCGTCCCGGAAGCGCATGGCGAAGGCGGTCTCCTGGTCGGCGCGGGGGCGCATGACCTTGACGGCGACGATGCGGTGCAGGACGGCGTCCCGCGCGGCATACACATCGCCCATGCCACCGGTGGCGATGCGCTCGGTGAGGGTGTATCGACCCCCGAGCGTGCTTCCGATCGTGGGACTCATCGGGTGATCACCGCTTCCATGACGGCTTTGGCTATCGGTCCGGCGAGGCGGCCGCCGGCGGCCTCCTCGCCCATGTTGCCGCCGTCTTCGACGACGACGGCGACGGCGACTTGCGGGTCGTCCGCGGGGGCGAACGCGGTGAACCAGGCGTGCGGCGGCAGGCCGTTGCCCTGCTCGGCGGTGCCGGTCTTGCCGGCGACGGCCACCCCGGAGATGCGGGCCGGCTTGCCGGTGCCGGTGTCGACGGTCGACACGAGCATCCGGGTGAGGGTGGCGGCGACCTCGGGACTGACTGCCTGGGAGAGCTGCTGGGGGGTGTGCTGGTCGAGGATGTCGAGGTTGGCGCCGACGACCCGCTCGACGAGGTAGGGGGTCATCAGGACGCCGCGGTTGGCGATGGCCGCGCTGACCATGGCGACCTGCAACGGAGTGACTCGCACCTCGTATTGCCCGATGGCCGACTGGGCGAGCTGCGGTGGGTTGAGCTCGGCCGGCACCGAGCTCGGGGTGACTCGCAGCGGCACCCGCAGGCTCTCGCCGAAGCCGAACTTGGCCGCCTGGGCGCGCAGTGGGTCGGCGCCGACCTTGAGCCCGAGCCAGCCGAAGGCGGTGTTGCAGGAGATCTCCAACGCGTGCTGCAGGGTGGTCTGCTCGCCCGGCCCACAGGGCGCCTTGTCGTAGTTGGGCAAGGGGACACTGGTCTGTGGCAAGTCCATTCGAGCCGGTGCGGGGATCTGCGTCGCCTCGGTGACCGTCTGATTGGACAGTGCCGCAGCGGCGGTGACGATCTTGAAGACCGACCCCGGGGGATAGAGGTGGCCGGCGATCGCGCGATTGACCAGCGGCCGGGTGGGGTCGGCATTGAGGGCGTTCATCGCGGCGACTGCGTCGTTGGAGTCGTGGGTGGCCAACGCGTTCGGGTCGTATTCCGGGTGGCTCACCATCGCGAGGATCGCGCCGGTCTTGGGGTTGATCGCGACAACGGCGCCGCGCTGGTTGCCCAAGCCCTTGCTTGCGGCGGCCTGGGCCTTGGGGTTGAGGGTGAGCTGCAGGCTTGCCCCGGTGGCCTGCTTGCCGGACAGCAGGTCGGAGACCCGCTTGTAGAAGAGCGCATCCGAGGAGCCGGAGAGCAGGTCGTCGGAGGCCGCCTCGAGTCCGGCCGCGCCATAGACGAAGGAGTAGTAGCCGGTGACGTGCGAATAGAGCGGCCCCTGCGGATAGCTGCGCAGATAGGCCAGCTCACCGGCCGATGCCTTGGAACTCGCAATCGCCTGGTCGCCGGGCAGCAGGATCGCCCCGCGCGCCCGGGAGTAGTTGTCCAGCAGGGTGCGCCGATTGTCCGGCCGTGCCCGCAGCGAGGGGGCCTGCGCGAACTGGATGACCGTCGTCGCGATGAGCAGCGCCGCGAAGAGCGCGGTGACCACGCGGGAGAGCCGGATGATCGGGAGGTTCACGGCATACCTCCCGCGGGTGCGGGGTCGCGCAGCGGAAGGCGAGCCGGTATGCCGTCCGGTTCCGGCACGGGGCGCCGCGCCTGGTCGGAGATGCGCAGCAGCAGGGCGACGATCGTCCAGTTGGCCAGCAGCGCCGAGCCGCCGAGCGACATGAACGGGGTGGTCAGGCCGGTGAGCGGGATGATGCGGGTGACCCCGCCGATGACGACGAAGACCTGCAGGGCGACCGAGAAGGACAACCCGATCGCCAGCAGCTTGCCGAAGCCGTCGCGCACGCCGAGGGCGGTGCGCAGACCCCGCTCGACGAACAGGCCATAGAGCACGAGCAGCGCGAACACCCCGAACAGGCCGATCTCCTCGCCGAGGCTGGGGAAGATGAAGTCACTGTCCGGGAAGGAGGTGATCCACGGGCGGCCTTGGCCCAGGCCGGTGCCGAAGAGCCCACCGGAGGCCATCCCCATGAGGCCCTTGGCCAGTTGGTCGGACTGCTCGATTGACTCCTTGGAGAAGGGGTCGAGCCAGAGCATGACCCGGCGCTGCACGTGGGGGAAGAGCAGATAGGCGACATAGGTGCCGGCGGCGAAGAGGCTCAGGCCGATGGCGATCCACGAGATGCGCTCGGTGGCGACATAGAGCATCGCGACGAACAGCCCGAAGAACAGCAGCGACGAGCCGAGGTCGCGCTCGAAGACGAGGACCGCGAGGCTGACCAGCCACGCGGCGATGATCGGGCCGAGGTCGCGCACGCGCGGCAGGGTGAGCCCGACGAACTTCCGGCCGGCCAGCGACAGCACGTCACGGGTTTGGACGAGGTATGCCGCGAAGAAGACGGTCAGCGCGATCTTGGCGATCTCGCCGGGCTGGAAGGAGTAGTTGCCCAGGCCGATCCAGATCCGGGAGCCGTAGACCTCCTTGCCCAGCCCAGGCAGCAGCGGCAGCAGCAGCAGGGCCAGACCGGCGGCCATCGCGGTGTAGGTGTAGCGCTGCAGCAGCCGGTGGTCGCGCAGCAGCCAGAGCACGGCGGCGGCGACGACGAGCGACAGGCCGGTCCACTGGAGTTGCCGGAAAGCGTTGCCGCTCAAGCTGTCTCGGCCGCCGGCGAGGTCGAGCCGGTGGATCATGACCAGGCCCATGCCGTTGAGCAGGGTGGCAACGGGCAGCAGCAGTGGATCGGCGAAGGACGCCCGCCAGCGCAGCACGAGGTGGAAGCCCACGACGAGGACGAGCAGCCCGATGGCGACGGTGGCCAGGCCCGCGGGCAGGACGCCCTTGAGGGCAAGGTCGACGTTGACCCAGGCTCCCAGGACGATAGCCATCGCGAACAGGCACAGCACCAACTCGACGTTGCGGCGGGTGCGCGGGGTGATGGTCTCGACGGTCGTGATCACCGGATCGACCCCCCTGGCGTGCGGGCCGGGGTGGAGCCTTGGGAGGCAGTCGAGGCAGTCGAGGCGGGGGTGGCTGTCGGCTGGTAGCCGCCGGACGGCATACCAGGGCTGGTGGCTGTTGCTGCTGTCGTCGGGGAGGTGGAGACCGGGGAGGTGGAGACCGGGACGGTGGTGCCGCAGGGCGTGCCGCTGGCGTTTTGGGTGCGACAGTCGAAGGCGGCCTTGCGCAGCTCCTGGACACGGGCGACCGCGGCGGCCTGGTCGGCGACGAGGATGCCGCCGCTGAGGCCCTCCTGGGCGTAGCCCGGCAGGTCGCTCACGACGACGTCACTGCGTTCCTGCAGGGTGGCCAGGCCGATCGGGCCGAGCTGCTGGCTGATGCCGCGGTAGACCGCGACATAGCCGCCGTCGTTGCCGAGGAAGAGCTGCTGTTGGGTCCAGCGATAGGCGCCGTAGCCGCCGCCGACGAGCAGCACCGCGGCCACCGCGAGGATGCCGAGGGTGCGCGCGAGCAGGGCTCGGCGGCGCGGGAGCACCTCCTCGGCGAGGGTGAGGGGTTCCTCCTCGGCCGGTATGCCGGTCGCCTCCCGGGTGAGGGCCGCGGCCTTCTCGGCGGGGCTGACCGGGAGGGCACGGGTGCGCCGACGACCCCGGGGGCGGACTGCGGCGGCGGCCCCGACGATCTCGGGAGTGGTCGAAGGCGGCTCGCCCGCGTCGTCGGCGGTGAGGTCGACGACGTCGGCGATGACGACGGTGACGTTGTCGCGGGTGCTGGCCTTGAGGGCGATGTCGATGCAGTGCTCGGCGGCGGTGGCTGCGTCGGGCGCCTCGGCGAGCACCTCGTGGACGATCTCGGCGCTGACGAAATCGGTGAGCCCGTCGGAGCACAGCAGATAGCGGTCGCCGACCTTGAGTTCGCGGATCGACAGGTCGGGCTCGTCGTCGGGGTTGCCGGTCATCACCCGGGTGACCAGGGAGCGCTGCGGGTGGTGCTGCGCCTCTTCGGCGGTGATGCGGTGCTCGTCGACGAGTTGCTGCACGAACGAGTGGTCCTTGGTGATCTGCGAGAACTCGCCGTCGCGCAGCAGATAGGCCCGGCTGTCGCCGATGTGGGCGGTGACGAGCTTGGAGCCGGCGCGCAGCATCGCGATCGTCGTCGAGCCCATGCCGCCGAGGTCGGGGTTCTCTTGCATCGCAGCCCTGAGCTGGGCGTTTGCCTCGCGCAGCTCCTCGCCGAGCACGCGCAGTGCGGCCTCGCCGGACAGGCCCTCGTCATCCAGCGGCGCCAGCGCCCCGACGATCATCGAGCTCGCGACGTCACCGGCCGCATGCCCGCCCATGCCGTCGGCCAGGACGAGCAGGTGCGGACCGGCATACCCACTGTCCTCGTTGCGGCCTTTCGGGCCGAGGCCCAGGTGGGTGCGGGCCGCGTAGCGCAGGGCGATCGCCATGGGTCAGTCGCGCCTCAGCCGCGCAGTTCGATCGTCGTGCGCCCGATGCGCAGCGTCGAGCCGACGGTCACCGGCTGGGCACCGGTGAGGCGGTGGCCGTCGAGCTGGGTGCCATTGGTGGAGCCGAGGTCTTCGACGTGCCAGGCGCCGTTGCGCTGGAGCAGCCGGGCGTGGCGGCCGGAGGCGAAGTCGTCGTCGAGCACGAGGGCGCACTCGGGGTTGCGGCCGATGAGGATGCCGGCCGGGGTGAGCGGGAGGCTGGTGCCCGCGAGGCGGCCTTCGGTGACCACGAGGGTGGTCGGGACAGTGCCGCGGCCGCGTTGCGGGGTCATCGAGGGGTATGCCGGTCGCGCACCTGAGGGGGCGGGGCTTGTGGCGGGGGACTGGCCGTGGGCGCTGGGGTGTGCGATTGGGTGGCCGATCGGGCCGGGGGCTGAGGCGCCTGGACCGCCGGGCGCGTAGGGCGGCGCGGGAGCGACCGGGTTGGCACCCTTGGGGCCGACCTGCTGGGGCACCGCGGCAGCGCGGGCGGCCTTGGCTGCGGCCCGCTGACTGCGGCGCGAGACCCGGGTGCCGTAGAGGTCGGTGCGCAGCACGCCGACGACGCTGAAGACGAAGAACCAGAGCAGGACGACCAGGCCGAGCCGGAAGACGGTGAGGGTGAGTTCGCTCATTCGGTCACCGCTTGCCGGCGTGGAAGACGACCGCCGTGCGGCCCACGGTGAGCCGGTCGCCGTCCTGGAGCCGGACGCTGGTGATGCGCTCTCCGTTGACGAAGGTGCCATTGGTGGAGCCCAGGTCGCGGATCGACGTGACCAGGTGGGGTCCGTCGTTGGTGACGCGAACTTCGCTGTGTCGCCGCGAGATTCCCGGGTCGTCGAGCACGATGTCAGCGAGGGCATCGCGGCCGATGACGGTGAGTGAGCCGACGAGCGGGTAACGCTCCTGGTCGATCTCGAGCCACGGTCGGCGGGCGGCGTTGACGACCGGGCGACGGTTGGGCGGCACGATGGCCGAGGGCTGCGGGGCCGGCGCGGCGGGTTGAGCGGCTGGCGGGGCGGCCGCAGGCGAGGGGTGGCGCTCGGATTTGACTGCAGCGGGCGCGGGTTCGGCGAGGGCGTCGGGGTAGCCGGACGCGGGGTCGGCGGGCGCGTGAGCCGGGGCTGGGGCTGGTGATGCCTGGGCCGGTGCGGCTGGGGCCGGAGCAGCTGATGCTGGGGCCGGCGCGGACGGCATACCGGCGTGGGGTGCAGCGGCTGGGCCCGGGGAGGCGGCGGGCGCTGGGGCGGACGGCATACCGTGCTGCTGCTGTTGCGGCTGGTGGGCCGCAGTGCCGTCGCGGGAGGTCTCGGGGTTGACCCGGAAGACGCCGGTGGCGAGGTCGGTCGCTTCCTCGAGGTGGACCTCGATGGGGCCGCCGGGGGTGTAGCGCTGGACCTCGGCGTGCTCCTGCGCGGCGGCGATGAGGTCGTCGCCGATGGTGTCGGCGAAGTCGTCGAGGCGGTCAAAATCGTTGGGGGAGAGTTCGATTGTGAAAACGTTGGGGACCATGGTGCGGCCGTGAGAGATGACGGTGGCGCGGTCGTCCATGGCGCGGCGGATGGCGCTGGCAATCTCGACGGGCTGCACCTCGGAACGGAACGCCTTGGCGAAGGGGCTCTTGACCGCCTTCTCGACCCCGCGCTCGAACTTGTCGAGTAGTCCCATGTGCGCCTCCTTCCGCTGGCGGCACGCGCCGATCCGCGTGTCATGCCGGTGTTGCCCGTGGTGCCGGTGGTTGGTCGACGTCAGGCAACGCCGAATGACGACAGAGTGTCTGCCGCCGAGTTCATCGTAACCGTCGTGGCTGGGCCGAGGGCTGTGACGCACCTGAGACTGGTGATGCTGTTGATACTGGTGAGGAGGAGGTGGCGTCGTGCCTGCGCGAGAACCTGCTGATGAAGTGGCGTTTGGTACTGGGATCGCAGTACCAAACGCTGGTTCATCGGCCGGTTCAGGTGGCTGCTGGTGGTGTGGGTTTGCCCTGGCGGGGCTCGGCGCGGCACACTAGGGCCTCGCACACGCGCAAGTGGCGGAACGGCAGACGCGCTGGCTTCAGGTGCCAGTGTCCGCAAGGACGTGGGGGTTCAAATCCCCCCTTGCGCACTCGGGGTAGTTCCTTGAACTACCCGTTTCGATTTCCCGAAACTCCCGGCCGGAGGTGATCCAGCCGGGAGTTTCGTCGTTGCGGGGCTCGTGGACGCTGCGGGCGCCTCCGCAGGCGCAAGTTTCGTATGTCGAGGAGCCGGTTTCGCCGTCCCATGGCTGTTCTCGGGCAGGCTCGCGCCGACGTCGTTCGGGGTGAGTGGCTCGGGCCGGGACGGTCAGTCGGTCTGGCGCTTGCGCCGTCCGCGGGTGCGGGTCGCTTTCTCCAAGGGCCGGTCGTCGACCGGCTCGCCGAGGTGTGCCTGCCAGGGTTCGGGCACGCCGCGTCTGGTGTGCCAGGCGTGCAGGCTGACGAGGTTGTGCCCGATGAGCGTGATCGCCATGAGCAGGCCGGTCGCCACCAGCCCGGTCATCCGGAAGAACCCCCGGTTGAGGTTGAGGGACTGGTATCGGACGGCTCCGAAGAACCCTTCGATGCGGCTTCGACGGTTGTACGACTTCGCCCAGCGGGTGCTCTGCCAGGGAAGGGATTGCCGGTCACGATCGTGCTCGATGTCCTTGACGGTGACGGTCCTCCCGCATCCGCACGGCTGGCCCTTGACGCACGTGGTGGTGGGGATCGTGTGCGGCTCACGCATCGAGGCGGGAGTGTTCGGGCACCGGACCCTGAAGGGGTGGCCGTCGACGGCCGGCCCCCGGAAGCGCTGGGTGCCTCGCTTGTTGTCGTGTCTTCCATGGACGACGAAGCGGTAGGGTTCGCGCGCGTCGAACACGTCGCGTAGGTGGGCCTTCTCGGCGTCGGTCATCTGGAGCTTGGGTGGTTCGAGCTCCCGGAGGCGTTCGGGGATGCATGCGGTGTACAGGTGCCCGTCGAGCCAGATCGTGCCCGGGATCGGGCCGGGTCGCTGACCGCGCTGGGTCTTGTGCAGGTCCATCGTGACCTGGACCTGCCGGTCGCGGAGCGGGCCAGCGAGCTTCTCGCCCTTGGCAGTGGTGTAGCCGCGGTCCAGTAGGCCCTCTCGAATATCTGGCAGACAGTCGAAGATGCCCAGCACCGCCGATGTCCGATCGCGGACGCCCGGGCGCAGTGCGAGACCCGCGGCCAGCTGGGGAAGCGGTGCTTCGCCGACTCTCGGGACGTAGGTGGCGACGTGGGCCTCGTAGCCGAAGAAGTGTTCGGTGGGGCGACGGTCGGTCGCGGTGCGGTGACCCCAGCGGGCGTCGTGGTCGGCCGACCAGAAGGCGCGGCCCTGGGAGTCCAGGCGCTTCTTGTGGGGCCGGGTGTGGCTCTCGACGTCGGTGCCGTCGACAGCCACGGTGGTGCTGCGCTCGTACCCCGGAGGGAGGCTGGCTTGGATGAGTCGGGTGAGGAACTCCTCCAGAGTCAAGGAGAGGTGGGGGCAGTCCGTCGGGCAGGGGGCGAGTTCGCCGGTGTTCGTATCGACTTCCAGCTCGTGGTCGTGGTCGATCAGCGTGCCCGAAGACACGACCCGCAGGACCGCGCGCCAGCTGGAGCGGATGCGCTTGTACTTCGGGGTGATGCCCACCGGGAATCCCAGCGTCGCAAGCTGATTGGGCGTCAGCACCCGGAGCGTGCGCCATAGGCCGGCCATGGTCATCGTGTGCGGTTGCCCGGAGGCGTGTAGGACGAATCCGGCGATGACGGCGTCGAGGGGGATGAGGCGAGGGCGTCCCGTGCGACGTTCCGCTGCGGCCGCGATCTGGGTGACGATGTCGCTCTGAGCGAGGGCGCGGGCGCGGTTGATCCGCTGCTCGATCATCATCGGGTTGGCCGGTGTCGCGTCCTGACTCACCCTCGTTCGCGCCATGGGTCTGCGCCGGCGCGTCACTTGCGGGCCGCCTTGGGAAGGAGCTCGCTCCACTCGGTGGAGGGTGCGAAGGGTGCGAGGTAGCCGAGCATCTTCCAGGACGAGACCCCGGCGAGTTGCATGATGTCGTTCAGTGGCACGCCGGCGCGTAGGTGAGCCAGGGCCCACGTGGCTCGCAGCCGGTGGGTGCGCAGTGGCGGACAGTCCGCTGGGAGCTCCGCGCGTTGCAGCAGATGCGACAGCCGGGACCGATCCCACTGCGGCGCAACAAATCCGAGGATCGTCGAGCCTGGGTCGGTGGCAACGATCTGGTTGATGACCTCGTCGTGCGGCGCAGTGACGGGCACTGTCCGGGCGTGCTCACCGGGGATCCGCACGCACACGTAGCCCTGGTCGACGACGACGTCATGGGTGGTCAACGCCCACGCCTCGTTCGGGTAGACCCCAATCCCTAGGCCGAGTGCCAGTAGAGCCTGCAGTCGGCGCGCCTGAACGGGCGTGCGCTGTTGCCGGCTCACCTCGAGCAGGCGTGCGACCTCGTCGTCGGTGTAGGGCACGATCGAGTAGCCGCCTCGCATCCGTGGCGGCTCGGGCTCCCAAGGGGCCTTGCGGGTCAGGGAGCGGCTGAAACGGCGCAGGTCGGCCCGCCGGGTCGCGCGCGAGGGTTCACTCAGGTGGGCTGCGCCGACGGCGATGTAGCGGTCGATGACATCGGGAGTGAAGATCCGCTCCCGCTCCAACGGCAGACCCTCACGGTGAGCCCACGAGACGACCTGCGACAACGTCCGCATCACCTCAACCGCGCGGCGGTCGTCCTTGGGGTGCAGGTCGTGCGCCAGGGCGCGGGTGAAGCCGGCGATCGGTTCCCAGTCCTCGGGACGCAGCGCCTTGGGGACATACGAGTCGACACTGCGGCGCGCCAACGCGCCCGTGTGCTTGACGCAGCGAGTTCTGGAAGTGCAGTCTGAGCATGCTGAAGACATGGAAGTACCCCTTCAGGGTGTTCGCACAATGTCGGAAAGTGCAGCGGGATCGCAGCCCGCTGAAGCGAAGCGACGAGGTCCGGAGTTCCTAGGCTCCGGGCCGTTCGCACGTCGGCGCCCTGCGCCGAGCCATGTCAGCTCATCCGACCGCCACAGTGGTGCTCGAGTGCCTTGGAGAGGAGGTCTGAGGCGGTGCGACTCACCGGTTGGCGGTGGTCCCGGGCGCGGGCGAACAGCTGCGCGGCGACGGCGGCGGGCATACGGATCTCGACGCGCACGAGCTCGTCAGGTCGGTAGGTGCGGTTGCCGCGGGAGGGCCGGCCCGAGCGTGCGGCGCCGATCCGGATGTGTCTGGCGTTCTTGTCCACTTGATCCTCCAAGCCCACTGCAGAGTTGAGTCCGTAGCGTTGGTGTACGACGACACCGGTGGGCGTGTCCCTGTAGGTAGGGGTGCGGTCACCGCGTGGTCCTTCGAGTGAACCTCTCACAGCACTCTCGAATGGGGCTCGCGATGACCGCGAACACCAGTATCGATCCTGCCCTCTTCCTTGAGGAGCAGTTGTTCCAAGCCAGTCCCGATCTGTTGCGGGAACTGCTGACCACGTTCATCAACGCGCTGCTGTCGGCGCAGGCCGACAGTGTGTGCGGCGCGGAGTACGGCACCCGCTCGGCGGACCGGAGGAACTCCCGTAACGGGTACCGTCACCGCGACCTGGATACCCGGGCCGGGACCATCGATGTGGCGATTCCGAAGCTGCGCGAAGGGTCGTTCTTCCCGGAGTGGCTGCTGCAGCGGCACCGT
>JBGAQV010000046.1:0-21050 GCA_044220505.1 Dermatophilaceae bacterium | reverse complement strand
GCATCGTCTGCCTCGAACCCGTCGCGAGTATGCCGTCCGAGCAGCTGCGCGCATGGCTGCTGCCGACGGTAACCCGTTGTCTCACCGGCGAACTCCCGATCGTCGACCCAGACACCATTCCCAGAGAAGGGATTACGCCATGACGTCACCCGAAAAGGTCATTGCCATAGAGGGATTGGTCAAGCGGTTCGGGTCATTCACGGCCCTCGATGGGGTCGACCTCGACGTGCATCGCGGCGAGGTGCACGGCTTCCTGGGGCCCAACGGTGCCGGCAAGTCGACCACCATCCGGGTGTTGCTCGGCCTGCTGCGCGCCGACAGCGGACACGTCACCCTCCTGGGCGGAGACCCGTGGAAGGACGTCATCGCGCTGCACCGGCGGCTGGCCTACGTGCCCGGCGACGTCTCGCTCTGGCCGGGGCTCAGCGGTGGCCAAGCCATCGACCTGCTCGGCAACCTCCGCGGCGGCCTCGATCGCAGTCGGCGTGACCGGCTCATCGAACGCTTCGAGCTCGACCCCACCAAGCGCGGCCGGCAGTATTCCAAGGGCAACCGGCAGAAGGTCGCCATCGTCGCAGCCCTCTCCTCCGACGCCGAGTTGCTCATCCTCGATGAGCCCACCTCGGGCCTCGACCCGCTCATGGAGGCGGTCTTCCAGGACGAGATCGCCACCGTCAAGGACGAGGGGCGCACCGTGCTGTTGTCCAGCCACATCCTCACCGAGGTCGAAGCCCTCGCCGACCGGGTGAGCATCATCCGGCAGGGCCGGATCAGCCAGACCGGCACCCTGGCCGAGCTGCGCGCCCAGACCCGGGTCACCGTCTCGGCGTGGCTGGCCCACCCGCCAGCCGACCTGTCGACCCTCCCGGTGCTGCTCGACCCGCACCTGGATGCCCACGGCCGGCTCACCGCCACGGTCGAACCCGACCAGGTCAACGCCGCCATGGCCGCCCTGGTCCCGCACGACATGTCGCAGCTCACGGTGTCCCCGGCCTCGCTCGAGGACCTCTTCCTGCGCCACTACGACGCGCCCGACACCGAGCGGGCCTCGTGATGGGACGGCATACCGCAGCGTCTGGTCGCCGCACAGCCGCGTCGGGTCGCCACGCAGCCACCCCTGCCCCCGCCCCCGGCAGGCCCACCGGCATCTTCACCGGCACCCGCACCCTGCTCACGGTCGCCCTCCACCAGGACCGCACCAAGATCGCCCCCTGGGTCGGACTTATCTCGGTGCTCTCGGCGACCTCGATCCTCGCCTACCGGTGGATCTTCCCCGAGCTGGTCGACCGCAAGACCCTCGCCATGGCCATCGGCGCCAACCCGGCGATGCAGCTCGTCTTCGGCCCTCCGCGCGACCTGCTGACGAACGACGGCTTCAACGCCTGGCGCGCCGGCGCTCTCGGCGCGTTCTTCGCCGGCCTCATGGCGATCATCATCGTCGTGCGCAACACCCGGGCCGACGAGGACTCCGGCCGCGCCGAACTCATCGCCTCCGGGGTCATCACCCGCGAAGCCCGACTCCTCGTCGCCGTCCTCATGGCCACGGTCGCAGCCGTCGCGCTCGGGGTCGTGTGCTTCCTGCTCACCTGGGTGAGCGGGGGAGAGGCGCGCCCCACCGCGGTCCTGTCGCTCACCTTCGCCGCGTCGGCACTCATGTATGCCGGTGTCGCGGCGGTCGCGGCCCAGCTGGGCTCGGATGCCCGCACCGCCAGCAGCATCGCCATCGCCATCCTCGGGGTGAGCTATGTGGCTCGTGGCTACCTCGACTCGACCGGCGCCGACGAGTGGACCCGCTGGCTGACCCCGCTGGGCTGGCTCGAGCAGACCTATCCCGCCACCCAGAACAGCCTCTGGCCGCTGATTCCCGCAGTGCTCCTCGCGATCGCACTGGTCGCGTTGGCACTCGTGCTGCAGCGCCGCCGCGACTTCGGGCTCGGCCTCATCCCCGCGCGCCCCGGCCCGGCCACGGCCCCCGGCCTGCGGCTGCGTGGCCTGGCGGTCCAGGTGCATCGCGGCTCGGTCATCACCTGGATGATCGGCTTGGCCTTCCTCGGGCTGGTCTACGGCAACCTCGTCACCTCCGTGGGCGACGTCTTCGCGAGCAACCCGGCGATGGGGGCGATCATCGCCTCGGGTGCCGCAACCCCGGAAGGGCTGAGCTTCGGCTTCGTCGCCACCGTGCTGCACCTGGTCGGCATCGTCACCGCGATCATGGGCGCGCAGATCCTCATGCGGGTCTACGCCGAGGAGACCGACGACCGCGTCGAACCCGTCCTCGCGACCGCGACCTCGCGCCCGGCATACCTGGGCAGCAATGTCCTCATCGCGGTCGCGAGCACTGCCCTCGGGATGCTCGCCGCCGGCACCGTCATGGGAGCGGTGGCCGCAGCGAGCGACGCGGGGATCGGCTTCGGCGACGTGGTGCGGCAGGCCATCGTGACCATCCCTGCGGTCTGGGTGCTCGTCGGGGTGTCGGTGGCGACGGTCGGAGCCGAGCCGTCGCGGCGGATCGCGGGCTGGCTCGTCATCGTCGCGACCTTCGGCATCACCTTGCTCGGACCGACCTTCAAGCTGCCGGACTGGATGCTCGGGATCAGCCCGCTCTATCACGTGCCCAACGTGCAGGCGGCCTCCCCGGCCTGGGTCAGCCTGGCCGGCTTGGCTGCGGTCGCATGCATCTTGTATGCCGTGGGGTTCGCCGGCTTCCGACGCCGCGACATTCACTGATCCTCGGGGCTGGCGTCGCGACTGCCCACCACGCGGGGCCGATAGTTCTCGGGGTCCAACTCCGGGGCGCCATAGATGACCCGCCCCAGGGCAGTCACGTGCACGTCGCCCCGAGCGGCCACGAGTTGTTCGGCGATGAGGTCGTCCCGCGCCGCCGGCCGGGGAATCGCCGCATCCCGGAATGCCTCGATGAGCCGCCTGCGCACCGTCGCGACATCGCCCCCGCGCGCCGCGACACCAGCCGCGGAGACCACGGCATGCACGTATGCCGTGAGGCCGGCTTCCCCGAGATTCTCGGCGAAGCCGTCGCTCACGCTGATGTGTGCGGTCTGGCGCGGGTCGGCGCTCGGTCGCTCGACACGATCCGAGGCACTCGCGACGGGGATCGGGTCGCTGGGACTCGGCGGGTCGGGGGGCCGAAATGCAGGCATGGCCTCATGCTTGCCCACCGGCGCCGTGGCTCAATCGCCTCAATCACCGGGGCGTGACGGGCGGGGTCGGGCCGCAGGGCTGGTGACGATGTTTCGGCACGGTCCCCGGCGGGCATGCCGTCATCGACAACGACGCCGACCCCGGAGGTAGCCATGAGGCAGCCGATGTCGACAGCGGGAGCCGCGCCGCGAAGCGATCGGCTCACGGCCGAGGCGCCCCGATGAGCGAGGCTGCGCCCACCGCAGCAGTGCTCGCCCCGACACCTCACCTGACGGTCACGGTGGAGGGCCGCTCCGGTCACGACGATATTCACCTGCACGCCGGCGGGCAGGCCGTCTGGGTCGCGCGGATGCTGGTCGAGCTCGGTGTGCGTTCGCAGTTGTGTGGACCGGTCGGCGGCGAGACCGGTCGCGTGCTGCGCACCCTTGTCGGCGAGGACGGGCTCGAGTGGCGGGCCGTCGCCTCGGAAGGCCGCAACGCGGCATACCTGCATGATCGTCGTAGTGGCGAGCGGCGCATCCTTGCCGAGATGCCTGCGGACGGCCTGGACCGTCATGTCTTCGACGACGTCTACGGCACCTTCCTGTCCGCCGCCCTCGGAGCCGACGTGGCGGTGTTGGTGGGCGCCGAAGGGGCGACGGCGGAGGCGGTGTTCCCCGCGGAGAGTCACGAACGGCTGGCGCGCGACCTGGCCGAGGTCGAGTGCCGCACCGTCGCCGACCTGTCCGGAGCGGCCCTGCTCGCGGCGGCGGCCGGGGGAGTCGAGATCGTCAAGGTGAGCGCCGAGGACCTGCAGCGCGACGGGATGGTCGAGGGGGTTGAGGTCGGCACGGTCGTCGCTGCTGCGCGGAGGCTGCAGGAGATGGGCGCCGGCACCGTCGTGGTATCTCGGGGGCAGGACCCGGCCGTCGTCGCCACGCCCGACGGGGTGCTCGAGTTGCGGGTGCCGACGATGACGACCGTGGATCACCGAGGGGCCGGCGACTCGATGACGGCCGGCATCGCGGCGGCCATCGCCTACGGGTTGCCGATGCTGGTGGCGTTGCAGTGGGGCGCTGCCGCGGGGGCCCTCAACGTCACGCGCCATGGCTTGGGCACCGGCTCGCGGGAGGCGATCCGGCGGCTGGTCGAGCATGTCGAGATCGTGCCGCTGGAGGTGTCGGCATGATCGCTCTGGTCACCAACGACGACGGAATCGACAGCAGCGGTTTGCGCGTGCTCGCCGCCACGGCCCGTGAGGTGGGCATGGATCTGCTCGTCGCCGCCCCGCGCGTGGAGAACAGCGGGGCGAGCGCGTCGCTGACCATTCTGCGCGAGGGCGGGCGGCTGGCGGTGCAGGACACCACGCTCGACGAGATCGACACGCTGCGGTGTGTGGCGGTCGAGTCGACGCCTGCGTTCATCGTCTGGGCAGCGGTGGCCGGCGCCTTCGGCCCGGTGCCGGACGTCGTCTTGTCGGGGGTCAACCACGGACCCAACACCGGGCAGGCGGTGTTGCACTCCGGCACGGTGGGAGCAGTGCTCACCGGGGCCAACCAGGGGCTGCCGGGTGTGGCCTTCTCCAATGTCGCGGCCGTGCCGGCCCACCTGGGCGACGGCGCGGAGGTCATCCGTCAGGTGCTCTCGTGGCTCGTCGACGATGCGCCGGCGCCATCGGCCGACCCGCTCGCGCTCAATGTCAACCTGCCTGACCTGCCCGCCGACAAGATTCGTGGTATCCGGCCGGCCGTCCTGGCCGCGTTCGGAGCCGTGCAGGCCCACGTCGGTGGGTTGGGTGAGGGCTTCGTGACGATGACCTTCGCCGCCCCGGAAACGAGCCTGGTGGCCGGCACCGACGCGGCGCTGCTCGCCCAGGGGTGGGCCACGGTCACGCCGCTTGCCGCGCCGTGGGCGGTCGATGGAGTCGACCTGGCCGGCCTGGTCGACCCGCGCGACACCGTCGACCGACCGTCGACCGGTGCCGGCTGAGAGGTGCCCCCAGATCAAGGCCGAGGTCAAGGTCGAGGTCAAGGTCTGACGAGAGGGAGTGAGACATGCCGCAAGATGCCTGGAGCGACAAGCGAGAACGGCAGTACGACCACATCAAGGAGGGCCTGCTGGAGCAGGGACGCGATCGCGACGAAGCCGAGGAGATCGCCGCCCGCACCGTCAACAAGGAGCGCGCTCGCTCGGGAGAGGCCCGGACAGCCAGCCGATCGTCGATCGACGACATCTCGTCGGGCCGTCGGGGCGGGCTGCGCTCACACCGCGGCCCCGGTGGCCGCACCAAGGCCCAGCTCTACAACGAGGCCAAGGACCGTGGGATCAAGGGCCGGTCGCGGATGTCCAAGGCCGAGTTGGAGCGCGCCGTCGACCGCAAGACCGGCCGCAAGAGCGACAGCAAGACCGACGGGTAAGGGCAACGGTCAGAAGGTCGGCGGGCGATCGCTGGAGCTCCGGCGGTGTCAAGACGCACCCACAGTTGACATTGGAGTCGTATCTCATGGGATACATTTGACCCGTGGAGATCCTCACGACGGAGACCTACGACAAGTGGATCCGCAAGCTCAAGGACTCCCAGGCCAGGGCCCGGATCAACCTGACGCTGCGACGTTGCCAGATGGAAGGTCGCCTTGTCGGCGACCTCCAGCCGGTCGGTGACCAGGTCTTCGAGATGCGGTTCCATTTCGGACCCGGCTACCGCATCTACTACCTCCAGCATCAGAGGACCGTCGTCGTGCTCCTGGCCGGAGGAGACAAGACCAACCAGGCGGCAGACATCAGCAAGGCCAAGGTCTTGGCTGCGCGCATTCGAGAGGACAAGTCATGGCAGTGACCCTCAACCGCTGGGACGCCAGCGACTACCTGGAAACCACCGAGGACATGCTGGCCTACCTCGACGAAGCCGCACGCAGCGGCGACCCCGCGCTGCTCCAAGCTGCACTCGGCGACATCGCCAGGGCCAAGGGAATGACCGAGATCGCCCGCGCCGCAGGCGTGGGCCGCGAATCGCTGTACAAATCGCTGAGCACAACAGGCAACCCGTCCTTCCACACCATCGCCAAGGTCATCGACGCCCTGGGCGGTCAACTCACCGTGACCCCAAAGACACCCGCAGCCTGAGTCGGTCGGCCGATCAGCCGTCGAGTGCTCGGCATCGGAGAAGGAGCAGAGCAGCAGCGATAGAACGTGGGCTGCGCGGCAGAGCTTGGCGTGTGGCACTGCTCACGGCGGGGCATAACCCCGTCGGTGGCCGCCGTTGCCCCAGGCGAAGGAGTTGATCGAACGTGGCACGACACCGTGTGGTCGTCATCGGATCCGGCTTTGGGGGGCTCTTCGCGACGCAGGCCCTGCGACGCGACGACGTCGAGGTGACGCTCATCGCCAAGACCACTCATCACCTATTCCAACCGCTGCTCTACCAAGTGGCGACCGGCATCCTCTCCGAAGGTGAGATCGCACCGGCCACCCGGGAGGTGTTGGCTCGGCAGCGCAATGCCGAAGTGCTGCTCGGCGAGGTCGTCGACATCGACCTCACGGCCAGGACGGTGACCTCGCGGATCCTCGATCAGGAGACCGTCACGGCATACGACTCGTTGATCGTCGCCGCGGGGGCGGGGCAGTCCTACTTCGGCAACGACCATTTCGCGACCTTCGCGCCGGGCATGAAGTCGATCGACGACGCGCTCGAGCTGCGCGGGCGGATCTTCGGCGCGTTCGAGCTGGCCGAGTTGGCGACCACGCCCGAGGAGGTCGAACGGGCGCTGACCTTCGTCGTCGTCGGCGCGGGCCCGACCGGCGTCGAGATGGCCGGGCAGATCGCCGAGCTGTCCCGACGCACGCTGCGCCGCGACTTCCGTCGGATCGACCCGACCGAGGCGCGGATCATCCTCCTTGACGCGATGTCGGCGGTGTTGCCCAGCTTCGGCAGCGAACTCGGTGGCAAGGCTCGCGCCCGGCTGGAGCAGATGGGCGTCGAGGTGCGCCTCGGTGCCCGGGTCACCGACGTCGACGCCACCGGCCTGCAGGTCTCCGACGCCTCCGGTTCGCACCGCATCGAGGCGCTCACCAAGGTCTGGGCCGCCGGCGTGCAGGCCTCGCCCCTCACCGCGACGCTCGCCGCGCAGACCGGTGCCGAACTCGATCGGGCCGGCCGCATCGAGGTGCGCCCCGACCTCACCCTGCCGGGTCACCCGGAGGTCTTCGTCGTCGGTGACATGGCTTCGCTCAACGGCTACCCCGGGGTCGCGCAGGTCGCGATCCAAGGCGGCCGGTATGCCGCGGCCCGCATCCGGGAGCGGCTTGCCACCGCCGACAGCCCCGGCAGCTCCGACAGCCCTGACAGCCCTGACAGCCCCGGCAGCCCCGGACGCGACGCCGAAAACGCTTCTCGCGCAACGGCATACCAGCCGTTTGTCTATCGCGACAAGGGGAGTATGGCGACGATCTCGCGGTTCAGCGCGGTGGCCAGCATCGGACGCATCCGGCTCACCGGGTTCATCGCGTGGATCGCCTGGCTGGCTGTGCACCTGGTCTACATCATCGGCTTCAAGCACCGGGTGACGACGCTGCTGCACTGGGCGGTGAGCTTCCTGGGCCGGGGCCGTGCGGAGCGGACCGTGACGGTGCAGCAGATCTTCGCCCGCAATGCCCTGCGCGATCTCGGCGACGATTACACGCCGTGGCTCGGCGAGACGCCCGCCCGCTGACCTCGTCCCGCGGACCTCCTCCGACGCGCGCTGACCCGGGCACGTTAGCGTGAGCCATGGCCCTGCTGACCCTGCCCAGCCCCCGCACTCCCGACCCCTTCGCCGCTCCCGTGGTGCGGTGGGGGATCCTCGGCACCGGCTGGATCGCCGACCGGTTCGTCCATGCGCTGCAGACCCACACCCGCCAGGTCATCCAGGCGGTCGGTTCGCGCACCGAGGCGGGGGCCGCTGCGGCGGCGGCGCGGTGGGGCGTCGGCACGGCATACGGCTCATATGCCGCGCTGGTCGCCGACCCGGACGTCGACATCGTCTACATCGCCACGCCGCACAACCACCACCTGCCCGACGCGCTGCTCGCGATCCGGGCGGGCAAGCACGTGCTCGTCGAGAAGCCGGTCGCGATGACGGCCGACGAGGGGCGCCAGATGTGGGCGGCCGCCCAGGAGGCCGGGGTGCTGTGCCTGGAGGCGATGTGGACGGCGTTCCTGCCGAAGTTCGACGTGCTGCGGCAGGTGCTCGACGGTGGCGCCGAGGCCGGGATCGGTCGGGTCCTGTCGGTGCGGGCCGACCAGGGCGAATGGTTCCCGCCCACGCACCGGATCATGAACTCCGCCCTCGCCGGCGGGCCGTTGTTAGACCTGTTCACCTACCTGGCCACCCTGTCGACCTGGACGGTCGGTATGCCGTTGCACGTCACCGCCGTGGGCGCGCCCGTCGAACCGCCACCGCCGGCCAGCCCGGGCGGGATCAACGGCCAGCTCTCGGCGTCACTGGTGACGGCCACGGGTGCGGTGTCGACGCTCTATTCGTCGATCGTCGAGGACACCCCGACCGGGGCGGTCATCCAGGGCACCCATGGCCGGATCGAGATCGACGGCTGGTTCTATCGGCCCGGTGGCTTCACGGTCGTCATCGATGAGCGGGCCTATGGCGGCTCGGGTGAGCGGCGGCTGCGTTACGACGAGCCGGAGATCGGTCACGAGGCGCTCTTCTGGCAGGCGTGCGAAGCGGCCCGGTTGCTCGCGGCCGGCGAAACTCGTTCTGCGCTGCGGCCGTTCGAGGACACGATCGGCACTCTGGAGGTGCTCGACTGGGTGCGGCTGGCGGTGGGTTTCGACTTCGCCGAAGCCATCGCCGAGCGTGACACCCCTGCTGCCCCCACCAGCCCCGAAACCGCCGCCAGACCCGAGGCCACCCTCGATCCGATCCTCACGGCATACTTTGCCGATCTTGCCGCCCGCGAGGTGCCGAAGGTCTGGGAGGTGACCCCCCAGCAGGCGCGCGACATGTTCCACATCCGGGCCCGGATGATGCGTGAACTCGACCCGCCGCCGGAGCTGGCCGAGGTGCGCGACCTGATCATCCCGACCGCGGCCGCGAGCGACGCGGGTGGGATCCCCGCGCGGGTCTATCGGCCGGTCGCCGATCTGCCGCTGCCGACCGTGCTCTACGCGCACGGCGGTGGCTGGGTCATCTGCGACATCGACACCCACGACGCCGTATGCCGTCGCCTGGCCGTCCTCGCGCAGGCCGTCGTCGTGTCGATCGACTACCGGTTGGGGCCGGAGCACCCCTTCCCGGCGGCGGTCGACGATGCGCTGACCGCGGCGCGCTGGGTGGGCACGCACCTGGCCGAGCTCGGCGGTTCGCATGTCTGGGCGATGGCCGGCGACAGCGCCGGTGGTGGCCTGACGGCGGTCGCGACCCACGTGCTGCGCGACGAGCGTCGCTCCGGCGCGGGGACGGACGTGATCGGCCCACCGATGGCCGCGCAACTGCTCATCTATCCCGCGACCGACCCGGCCGGGTCGTACGAATCGCGGGTGCGGCTCGGGTCCGGCTACGGGTTGGAGACCGAGTCGATCGACTACTTCATGCGCCTGTATGCCGGCACGAGCGACCCAGCCTCACTCACCGATCCGCGGTTGTCGCCGCTGCGCTATCCCGACCACAGCGATCTTCCGCCGGCGATCGTTGTCACGGCCGGTTTCGACCCGCTCATCGATGAGGACCTGGCCTATCTCGAAGCGTTGCGCGCGGCCGGGGTCACCGCCGAGTGGCAGAACGCGCCGGGGCTGATCCACGGGTTCGTCGATCTGGGGCCGATGATCCCGGCGGCCGCGCAAGCCCTGGAGTCGATGGGCCGTCGCCTGGGTGAGCTGCTGCGCGCCACCTGATCGCTTCCCAATTCTCGTTTCCTCGGGTCGACCGTCAGTCGAGCCAGGGGAGGGCCGGCCGACCGCATTCGGTCAGCGGGTGCGCACGTCGGCGCGGAGCACGGCTACCAACGCTGCCACCAGCACGGCGCTCACCGCCCCGAACCCGAGCCACGGGATCAACGGCAGCACCGTGCCCAGCGCTCCGCCGACGACCCAGGCCCCCTGCAAGCGTGTCTCGCTCTGCGCGAACACGCGCGAGTGCATCGCCTCGTCCGTGTCCGACTGCACGATCGCGCCCAGACACAGCCGCCCCAGCTGCGCGAACGCACCCGTCACCAGCCCGAGCACGATCAGCGTCACCAGCGAATAGAACGCCGCCGTCGCCACCGCACTCACCGTCGCCAGCAGCAGCATCCCGGTCGCGACTCGCAGCGGCACCCGCCGACCGAGCCGGTTGCCCAGGAGCGCGCCCGCCGCATTGCCCACCCCGGCGGCGACCGCCACCGCCCCGAGCGCGACGACGTCACGCACGCCCTCAGGCGGCGCCTCGCTCATGAGGAACCCGGCAAACAGCGTCAAGAAGCCCGCCAGCAGCCGCGCGGCACTCCCGGCGAGCATCGCGGTCCGCACCGACTCGGGGACGACCAGCGTCAGTCGCCGGCGCAGCCACGCCCAGACGCCGTTCCGCGCCCGCGCCTGCCCGGCTCCCTTGGCGTCGACAACGCCCGGGTATGCCGGGTCTGCAGAGTCCGCGCCGTCGCCGACCTCGCCGACCTCGCCGACCTCGCCGACCTCGCCGACCTCGGCGAACTCGTCGAACTCGTCGGTGTCCAGGTATGCCGTGGGCAGCGCCTCCCGGGGCGGCTCCCGGTGCGAGTCGACGACCGCCGGGAGCGTGATCGCCAGCACGGTCGCCACCACATAGGCGAGGAAGGCCACCCGCAACGACCAGTCGGGACCGATGCGCCCGACCAGCCCGGCGACCACACTGCCCAGGGCCATACCGACGAGGCTGGCGATCGAAAATCGTGAGTTGGCCTTGACCAAGGTGATGCCCTCCGGCACGACCCGGGGGATCGCGGCGGCGGTCGTCACGGCATACGCGCGCGCTGCCACGAGGCAGACCAAGGCGACCGGCAGCACCCACGCCGACCCCTCCGCGAGCAGCGCGGCCAGTTGCCAACTGAGGAATGCCCGCAGCGCCAGGGTTGCGCCGATGGCCCAGCGCCGGCCGTGTCGGTAGCGGTCGAGGAGTGGTCCGATGAGGGGGGAGAGCACGACGAAGGGGGCCATCGTCGTGGCCAGGAAGAGCGCGACCTGACCCCGCGCTTGGCCGGTCGGCAGCGCGAGCACGGTGCTGGCCAGCGAGATCGTGAAGGCGGCGTCGGCGGCCGATCCCACCGCGTGCAGCTCGACCAGGCGAGCCAGCCCACTACGGTCGGCGCCGTCAGCCTGCGCGAACGCGCGGAACTTCGCCGTCCCCGCCTTGGTGCCACGCCCGACGAACTGCGCACCGGCCCGCGTGCCACGGGCGGTCACCCGCCCCGTGGTGCGCATGCCGCGCCCCAGCGCTTTCGCGGCCCGGGCCGTGCGCGCGTGGCCCACACCAGCCTCGCCGGGGGGAGTGTCCCCGGTCTGGTTCGGGCGTTTCCATGGCGCGGCCACGGTGTCATCTTCCCTGATCAGCCGAGGCCAGCGATCGGGCAACGCCGTGGGTGACCAGTCCGCCGGTGCGGTCCGTGCGGTCCGGGCGGTCACGGGGTTCGACCAAGGAGCTCTCCCGGGAGCGTAGTGAGGCTCGGAGTGACGCGTTTGGTTGCTTCGCGTCGCGGCAAGCAGCCAAACGCGTCAGCTTGGGTCGGTTCAGGCCCGCTGGTCGGGCGGGGTCAATCGTGAGACGTCGCGGCGATGAGGGCCTTGACTAACGGCACCGCGCGGATGTCCTTACCGGGCGCCTGTGGGCTGAACCCCAACCTCACGACGACCAACTTCTCCGACGGAACGACGTACAGCCGCTGCCCGTCGTGGCCACTGGCCCAATAGGCATCCGCCGGCAGGGACGAGTCGAGCAGCGAACCGTCCGGCAGCTTGTTGGCCCACCAGCCCGCGGCATAGCCCGGGTCCTCGGTCGTGGCCACCGGCGCAGCGGTGGTCGAGGTCGCCATCCAGCCCTCAGGCAGCAGACGTTCGCCGTTCCACACCCCGTCCTGCAGGGCGAACTGGCCGATCGCCGCCCAGTCGCGTGGCGTGGCCCAGAGGTAGGAGCTGCACACCGGCATACCGGTCGTGTCGGTCTCCCACACCGCGGAGGCGAGCCCGAGCGGAGCGAGCAGCTGCCGGGCTGGGAGGTCGGCGCGGGCGCCGGCCTTGCGGGCCAGGACGTCGCAGAGCAGGTTGGTGCTGCCGCTCGAATACTGCTGGTAGGTGCCGACTGGATGTGCAAGCGGTTGGCTCGCAACGAATTTCGCCATGTCGGGCTCGAGATAGAGCATCGAGGTGATGGGTGTGCCGAGGTCGTAGGTCTCGTCCCACCTCAACCCGCTGGTCATCCGCATGAGCTGGTCGACGGTGATGGTCCTGCGGTCGTCGGTCCACTCCGGCCGCAAGCCGGCGTCGGAGACTGTGACAGCGCCCTGCGCCACGAGCCGCCCGGCGATGAGATTGGCCACGCTCTTGGCCATCGACCAGCCCAATTGTCTTGTCGTGGAGTCGAATCCAGGCGCATAACGCTCACCCACGAGCTTGCCGTCTTTGAGCACGACGATGGCCCGGGTGCCGAGGATCTCCTTCGCGGCGGGGTCGAGATCATCCCCGTATGCCGTGGCCAGCGCGGCCTCGACGGCCGGGTTCGACGCCGCGGCGGGCGCCGACGCCAGGGGATTGCGGGAGGTGTCGACCTTGGTCGTCACCCGATCGCTCACCGTGCCCCCGATGGTGCATCCGGTGTCGGAGCGATAGCTGGCCGTCTGCCGCGCCAACACCCCCAGCACCGTCGAACTCACCTCGCTCGCATCGGAACTCGGACTCGTGCGCAGGTAGGGGACGAGCGGGTTCGGTGGCAGGTCAGTGCGCTCTGCGACCGGTCGCCCGGCGATGCCCGCGACCGCACAGGCATTGTGCGCGGCATACCCCGTGGCGGTGAGTAGCAGCGGTTTGGCGTAGAGGTAGCCCCCCACCAGCGCGACCAGCACGAAGGTGACCAGTCCGATCAAGATCCGGCGCAGCACTCGCCATACCCGGCGACGACGTGTCATGGCCGGACCTTACCCAGCATCCGCTCCGATCGGGGGGTCGCACCATCGTCCAGGCGGCGGCATAGTGGAGGCATGCGCGCGATCTGGAACGGCTCCGTCATCGCCGAGAGCGACGACACCGTCGTCGTCGAGGGCAACCACTATTTCCCGCCGGACGCCGTCCGCTCGAATCTGCTGCGCCCCTCCGACACCCACACGATCTGCCCGTGGAAGGGCACCGCCTCCTACTACTCGATCGAGGTCGACGGCGAGGTCAACCGCGACGCCGCGTGGTACTACCCGGACACCCTGCCGGCGGCTGACTCGATCAGAGGCCGGATCGCCTTCTGGAAGGGCGTCACGGTCGAGCGCGACTGAGCGCGTCGCTCACCCCTGACTCCGGCGCGCCCAGCACCGGATCTCGCTGCGAGAGAAGGTCCCACGCGGTCTTCCAGGCCGCGCCGCGCTCGCGGAACTCGCCCCACCGCCAGGTCGCCCCGTTGCTCAACGGCTGCACCGACCAATCTCCCACCGCCTCGGCATCCAACCCGAGCGCGCGGCAGGTCGCCACGGCCCGCGGCACGTGATAGCCCTGCGACACGACGAGCAACCGGTCGACGCCAAATATCCGCTGGGCCCGCGCGCACGAGTCATAGGTGTCGCGCCCGGCGAAGTCGAGCACGACTCGCCACGCCGGCACACCCTGCTCGACGAGGTAGTCGCGCATCGCCGTCGGCTCGTCGTAGTCCTCGGTGCGGTTGTCGCCGGACACGAGCAGCACCTGGGTCTTGCCCGCATCGAGCAGCGCCTTGGCGACGTCGAGCCGCGCCGCGAGATACGGCGAGGGCCGCCCGTTGGGCGTCAGCCCCGCCCCCAGCACGAGGGTCACATCCGCTGACGGCGCGTCGGCCACGGGATGCACGTGCCCGTCCGCCTGCCGCGCGACCCACAACCACGGCAGGTATGCCGTGAGCCCACCGACCGCGAGCAAGGCCAGCGCCCAGCGCAGCACCCGGCGCCGGCGACGTGGCTGCGCGGGCTGAGCAGGCTGCGGGGGCCGCTGGGGCGGTGAGTTCTCTGACATCGACGCCACCCTAAGCGAACTCCTGCCCCGCTACTTTGCTCTGGACGCTCTGGATAGGGCAGGCTCGCAAGCGGGGGCCGACGATGACCCCGCACGACCCGGAGGCGCGCCATGACGGCATACCCACATCTGCTTGCACCCTTGGACTTGGGCTTCACGACGCTGCGCAACCGCGCCGTCATGGGCTCGATGCACGTCGGCCTCGAGGAGGTGCCGGGCGGCTTCGACCGGATGGCGGCTTTCTACGCCGAGCGCGCGCGCGGCGGGGTCGGGCTCATCGTCACCGGCGGGTTCGCACCCAACGACGCCGGGCGGGTCCTCTATGGCGCGGCCATGGTGAGCACCCCCGAGGAGGCGCAACAGCATCGGGTCGTCACGAAGGCGGTTCACGATGCGGGCGGCAAGATTGCGCTGCAGATCCTGCACGCCGGCCGGTATGCCGCCCACCCCAAGGCGGTCGGTCCGAGCCCGGTCCAGGCGCCGATCTCGCCGATCACCCCGCGCGAGCTGAGCGGCGACGAGGTCCGCCAGACCATCGCGGACTTCGCGCGCTGCGCGGCGCTGGCCCAATCGGCCGGCTACGACGGTGTCGAGATCATGGGCTCGGAGGGCTATCTGCTCAATCAATTCCTCGTGACGCGCACCAACCGGCGCACCGACGAGTGGGGCGGCGAGTATGCCGCGCGGATGCGTTTCCCGGTCGAGGTGGTCCGGGCGGTGCGCGAGGCCGTCGGGCCGGACTTCATCGTCATCTATCGGCTCTCGATGCTCGACCTGGTCGAGGACGGCTCGACCTTCGACGAGGTGGTCCAGTTGGCCAAGGCCGTCGAGGCGGCCGGCGCCACGATCATCAACACCGGCATCGGCTGGCACGAGGCACGCATCCCGACGATCGCCACGAGTGTGCCGCGGGCCGCCTTCACCTGGGTCACCCGCAAGCTCAAGGGCGAGGTGTCGTTGCCGCTGGTGACGACCAACCGGATCAACACGCCCGAGGTCGCCGAGCAGGTGCTCGCCCGCGGCGACGCCGACCTCGTGTCGATGGCCCGCCCGTTCCTGGCCGACCCGGACTTCATCGTGAAAGCCGCTGCAGGACAAGCGGATCGGATCAACACGTGCATCGCCTGCAATCAGGCCTGTCTCGACCACACCTTCGCAGCCAAGATGACCTCGTGCCTGGTCAACCCGCGGGCCTGTCACGAGACCGAACTCGTCATCGCTCCGGCTGTGACCCCTCGCCGGGTGGCGGTCGTCGGTGGCGGCCCGGCGGGGCTGGCGTGCGCGACGACAGCGGCGCGCCGTGGTCACCAGGTCGTGCTCTTCGAAGCTGCCGATCAGATCGGCGGGCAGTTCAATCTGGCCAAGCAGATCCCCGGCAAGGAGGAGTTCGAGGAGACGCTGCGCTACTTCCGCGGTGAGCTCGAGGCCACCGGCGTCGACGTGCGGCTCGGGGTCCGGGTGGGCGCCGCCGACCTGCTGCCCGGCGGGGTCAGCCCGGAGGGCTTCGATGTCGTCGTGCTCGCCACAGGTGTCGTCCCGCGCGTGCCCGAGGTCGAAGGGGTCGATCACCCCAAGGTGGTGTCCTACCTCGACGTGCTGCGCGACAAGGCTCCGGTCGGGGCCACGGTCGCGATCATGGGTGCTGGCGGCATCGGTTTCGATGTGGCCGAGTACCTCACCCAGGCCGGCCCGTCGACCTCGCTCGACCCGCAGGCCTGGGCCGCCGAATGGGGCGTCGACACGGCATACCGGCAGGCGGGTGGACTCACCGAGCCGCAGGAGGAGCCGCCGGCGCGCAAGGTCTTTCTGCTGCAGCGCAAGGACTCCAAAGTCGGAGCGGGTTTGGGTCGCACCACCGGCTGGATCCACCGCACCGTGCTCAAGAACCGCGGTGTGGTCTTCATCGCCGGTGCGGTCTATGAGCGGATCGACGATGCCGGGCTGCACGTGCGGGTCGGGGAGCGCTCGACGGTGCTGCCGGTCGACACAGTCGTGCTCGCCACCGGGCAAGAACCGATGCGCGACCTGTATGCCGTGCTCGACGAGTCGGGTGCCGACGTGCGGCTCATCGGCGGTGCCGATGTCGCAGCCGAGCTCGACGCGAAGCGGGCCATCAAGCAGGGCACCGAAGTCGCCGTCTCGATCTGACCGGGCGTGATGCTGGGCGGGGCGGGCTGGCGGGCGTGAAACCTTCCGACCCGACGTGTTTGACGGGCTGGGTGAGCCGGAACTGCCGGGAAACCTTCCGACCCGCCGTGTTTGACGGGCTGGGTGAGCCGGAACTGCCGGGAAACCTTCCGACTCGCCGTGTTTGACGGGGTTGGCGGGCTGGATCTGTCGGGAAACTCTCCGACCCGCCGTGTTTGACGGGCTGGGTGAGCCGGAACTGCCGGGGAACCTTCCGACTCGCCGTGTTTGACGGGCTGGGCGGGCCGGAACTGCCGGGGAACCTTCCGACTCGCCGTGATTGCCGTGGCTGGGCGGGCTGGATCTGCCGGGAAACGTTCCGACTCGCCGTGTTTGGCGAGCGCGGTGGGTTGAACCTGTTGACGGGCGAGCAGACGAGCGGGCGGCGAGAATCGAACTCGCGCAGCGGAGCGGGGCGCACGGCGGAGCAGCGCAGCCAGGCGCGAGCGGCGCGGCGAGCCGGAGACAGGCGAGCAGACGGCATACCGAGCCGTTGGGCGCGGGCTGGGCGCCGTTGAGGTGGAGCGCCCTTGCCGACGAGCGGGAGCCGGGGTCTACTGAGCCATGGTTTCGGGGCGTAACGGATCCGGCGACGTGGACCGGCCGGGGGCTCGCGCGCGCTTCCTGGAGACCGGGGCATCGACGGGGGTGCGGTCGGTCGTCGCCGAATCGTGGGTGCGCTCGTCGGCGGCGGGAGTCGACCCCGACCAACACCTGGCACCGGTGGTGCTCGACGGATCGAGCCTGCTCGACTACCGCTCGGCGCACCCGTTGTCGGCGGTGTTCCCGCTGCTCTACGACGTGCTCGGGCGGGCGGCCGTCGACTGTGACTGCGTCATGGCCGTGGGTGATGCCGAGGGCAAGTTGCTGTGGGTGAGCGGCCCGCGTGATGTCATGCGGCGGGCCGAGCGGATTCATTTCGTCGAGGGGTCGGTGTGGGACGAAGGCAGCGCCGGTACCAACGCGCCGGGCATGGCGCTGCACCTCGACGCGCCCAGCCAGGTGCACTCGGCCGAGCACTTCAACCGGCTCATCTCGTCGTGGAGTTGTGCCGCGGCGCCGATCCACGACCCGACGACCGGTGCGATCCTCGGGCTGGTCGACATCACCGGCGGCCCGGACGTCGCCACCCCGCAAACGCTGGCCATGGTGCGAGCGGCGGCGCGGATGGCCGAGTCCGAGTTGGCGCGCATCGCCGCATCCGGCGGCGGACCCAAGCGCCTCTGGGTGCCCGAGTCCAGCGATTCTCGCCCGGCCGACGTGCTGCGGCTGCAGGGGCTCGGCCTGCCTGACCTCATCGCCACGAGCGGTTCGCGGACCCTGCGGCTGTCGCGGCGACACAGCGACATCCTCGCCGTGCTCGTCGACCACCCGGCGGGGCTCACCGCCGAACAGCTCGAGATCGAGGTGTATGCCGCCGACGTGCACTCCTCGACGATGCGCGCCGAGATGACCCGGCTGCGCTCACTGCTCGGTGACCAGGTCGTGCAGTCGCGGCCCTACCGACTGGTCGTCGACGCCCGGTGCGACTGGAAGGACGTCGCCGCGCATGTCGCGGCCGGCCGAGTGCGCGAGGCGTTGCAGAGCTACCGCGGCCCGCTGTTGCCGCAGTCCGAATCCCCCGGCGTCGTCTCCCGCCGCGAGTCGGTGCAGTCGCAACTGCGCGCCGCGGTGCTGGCCTCCGGCAAGCCCGACCTCATGGTCGCCTGGACGCGCTCGCGCTGGGGTGCCGAAGACCTGCAGATGTGGCAGCGCCAGGAGAGCGCGCTGCCGACCTCATCGCCGCTGCGCCCGGTCGCGCGCGCCGAATCGGCCCGCCTCGAACGCGAGCTCGCCTAGCGAAGCCGCTCATCTGGGGGCTTCGCTGAGGGAAGCCGCACTTCACTGAGGTTGGACCCTCAGTGAAGTGCGGTCAACCTCGGCGAACCTTGATCCCCGCTTCCCGATCGCCTGGCGTGCGGCAGGCTGCCCTGCCGACCGCACGGCATACTGCCCGACCGTGATCCGTGCGGTCAGGCTGCCGACTCGTCGGGCTCGTGGATGCCGAAGGTGTTGCCCTCGGTGTCGAGGTAGTAGCCCTGCCAGGCCATCCCCGGCAGCGCGAACTTGGGCAAGGCGACCTGGCCACCGGCGGCCAGGATCTTGGCCTCGGTCGCGTCGTAGTCCTCGACGCCCATGGTCAGCACCGCCGCATTGGTGCCCTGTCCGGCACCCGGCGCGGGCGCGGGGCGAGGTTGCAGACCGCCGTTGATGCCCGGCATACCCTCCTCGCCGGTCACCACACCCCAATAGGGGGCGTTGACGAAAGCGCTGTAGTCCTCAAACCTCCAGCCGAACACGGCGGCATAGAACTCCTTCGCGCGCTCACAGTCGTCGCACTGGATCTCGAAATGCACTGGACGTGACATGTGTCGTCCCCTCTCAGGCCGGTTGGCCAGCGTCGGCAGCGTCAGCGCCGGCACCAGAACCGGCGATGTTGACCATCCACGGCGTGCCGAACTTGTCGATGAGCATGCCGTAGTCGTCGCCCCACATCTGGCGCTCGAGCGGCATGACGATCTGGCCGCCCTCGGCGAGCGCGTCCCAATAGCCGCGCAGCGCCGGCGCGTCGTCGCCGGACAGGCTCAGGCTCGTGGAGTTCTCGGAGATCGACATCTCCGGCGGGGCGTCCGAGGCCATCAGCGCGAACCCGGCTGGGGTCACGAGCATCGCGTGCATGACGTTGTCGGCGACCGGGCTGTCCGGCATACCGAACTCGCCGAAGGTCGAGATGGTGAGCTCGCCCCCGAACACGTCCCGGTAGAACTCCATCGCCGCGCGCGAGGAGTCGCGGAAGTTGAGATAGGGGTTGAGGCGCATGGCCATCGGGGTCTCCCTCCAGAGATCGATACAGGTGTGGTCACCCTACGGGCCAGCTGTGACAGCCCTCACACCTTGCAGCGTCGTTGCAACGTTGCCCCAACTACCGTCGCGCCAAACCCGTCACCGTGACGGGGGTCACACTGAGCGCACGGAGGGTCGCATGGCCGTTTTCCCCCAGCCCGGTTCCGCGGACAGCACTGTCCAGGTCAAGAGTCGCTACGACAACTACATCGGCGGCGAGTGGGTCGCCCCGGTCAAGGGTCAGTACTTCGAGAACATCACCCCGGTGACCGGCAAGCCGTTCACCGAGATCGCCCGCTCCACTGCCGAAGACGTCGACAAGGCCCTCGACGCGGCCCACGCCGCCAAGGACGCCTGGGGCAAGACGTCGGCGGCCGCCCGCTCGGTGATCCTCAACCAGATCGCCGACCGCATCGAGGCCAACCTGCAAGACCTGGCCATCGCCGAGACCTGGGAGAACGGCAAGCCGGTCCGCGAGACCATGGCCGCCGACCTGCCGCTGGCGGTCGACCACTTCCGCTACTTCGCCGGCGTCATCCGCGCCCAGGAGGGCGGCATCTCCGAGATCGACGCGACCACCGTGGCCTACCACATCCAGGAGCCGCTCGGCGTGGTCGGGCAGATCATCCCCTGGAACTTCCCGCTGCTCATGGCCACCTGGAAGCTCGCTCCCGCACTCGCGGCCGGAAACTGCGTCGTCATGAAGCCCGCCGAGCAGACCCCCTGGTCGATCCTCAAGCTCGTCGAAGTCATCGGCGACCTGCTCCCGGCCGGCGTGCTCAACATCGTCAACGGGTTCGGCGTCGAGGCCGGCAAGCCGCTGGCGTCCAGCCCCCGGATCGCCAAGATCGCCTTCACCGGCGAGACGACGACCGGCCGGCTCATCATGCAGTACGCCAGCGCCAACCTCATCCCGGTCACCCTGGAGCTGGGCGGCAAGAGCCCCAACATCTTCTTCGCCAATGTCGCCGCCGAGAAGGACGCCTTCTACAACAAGGCCCTCGAGGGCTTCACGATGTTCGCGCTCAACCAGGGCGAGGTGTGCACCTGCCCCTCCCGCGCGCTCATCCAGGACTCGATCTATGACCAGTTCCTCGGCGACGCCCTCGTGCGGGTCGGCCAGATCAAGCAGGGCAACCCGCTGGACACCGACACGATGATCGGCGCCCAGGCGAGCAACGACCAGCTCGAGAAGATCCTGTCCTACATCGACATCGGCACCCAGGAGGGCGCCAAGGTGCTCGCCGGCGGCGCTCGCGCCGAGCTTGAGGGCGACCTCGCCGGGGGCTACTACGTGCAGCCGACGGTCTTCGAGGGCACCAACTCGATGCGCATCTTCCAGGAGGAGATCTTCGGCCCGGTCCTTTCGATCCTTCCCTACGACTCCGAGGAGGAGGCGATCGAGATCGCCAACGACTCCAGCTACGGCCTCGCCGGCGGTGTCTGGTCATCCGACCCGGAGCGGGCGATCGGCGTGGCCCGCCAGATCGAAACCGGCACGCGCGGTGGCCGCGAGCACCGCATCGAGCGGTTGCCAGCGTGCGGCTGCCGCGGCCCAGAGCACCACGGCGCGGCGCCCGGTCGGGCCGTGCGCGAGCACGGGCCCCGGCAATCGAGCGACCACATCCTCGAAGGCTTCGATCACGGTCGCGTCGAG
>JBGAQV010000045.1:248-21101 GCA_044220505.1 Dermatophilaceae bacterium | reverse complement strand
CCTCCCGGCGGAGGTCGGCTCGCTGGCGCGTCGGGGCCGATTGTCGGCCCGCGGGGCCATCGCCGCCGCGGGACTCGCGGCCGGCACGGCATACCTGTGGTGGGTCGACCCCGGTCAGCCGGGCCGCTATCTGCCGTGTCCCTTCCTCACTCTCACCGGGGCCTACTGCCCAGGGTGCGGCGGGTTGCGATCACTTCACGCGCTCCTGCACGGCGACCTGGTCGAGTCCCTGGCGCGGCACCCCTTTGTGGCGCCCGGCGCGCTGTGCCTCGTCCTCGCCGTGCTGCTCTGGTGGGTCCGCGGTCGGCCGCGGCTGCGGGTCGACCCCTCGGGGTGGGCCATGCGGCTGCTCCTCGGCCTGGTGGCGGCATTCTGGGTGCTGCGTAATCTCCCGGGCTGGGACTGGCTTTCCCCGGTCTGAGCCTCACCACGTAGATTGGGCGGGTGCCCCCTCCCGCCACCGTCCTGGACGGCATTATCGCCGGCGTGCGCCTCGATCTGACCGCGCGTCAGGCCACCCTGTCGTGGGAGGCGCTCGAGGCCCGGGCAGCCGACCAACGGCCGGCGCTGGACGCCGAGACGGCTCTGCGCCACGCTCGTGGCACGGCGGTCATCGCCGAAGTCAAGCGTTCGAGCCCCAGCAAGGGAGCGCTCGCCGACATCCCCGACCCGGCCGCTCTCGCGTGCTCGTATGCCGTGGGAGGCGCCACCGCCGTGAGCGTTCTCACCGAACCACGGCGGTTCGGGGGGAGCCTGGCCGACCTGGCCGCCGTGCGTGCCGCGGTGTCGATCCCCGTGCTGCGCAAGGACTTCATGGTCGACCCCTACCAGATCCTCGAGGCGCGAGCCTTCGGTGCCGACCTCATCCTGCTCATCGTCGCGGCACTCACCGACACCGAACTCGTCGCTATGCGCGAGCAGGCGGAGGGCCTCGGGATGACGGCCCTGGTCGAAGTACACGACGCCGACGAGGCCCGTCGAGCCGTGGACTCCGGGGCTCGCGTCATCGGGGTCAATGCCCGCAATCTCAAGACTCTCGAAGTGGACCGCGGCGTCTTCGCGCGCCTGCGACCCCTCATCCCCGCCGGCGCAGTCGCCGTCGCCGAGTCCGGAATCCGCGGGGTGCTCGACGTGCAGGACTACGCCGACGCCGGGGCCGACGCCGTCCTGGTCGGTGAAGCCCTCGTCACCGATGGCGACCCGGCCGGAGCAGTCGGACGGTTCGCGGCGGTGCGGGCTCGAGCGGATCGGCAGGGCCACCCGGGCGGCATACCGGGCGAGGTCAGGGCAGACGAGACGGTCTGGGCGGACGTACCTGATGCTGTAGATGAGAAGGAAGGCACCCGATGACGGCGCAGCCGGGGATCGGTCGGTTCGGTGACTTCGGGGGCCGCTATGTCCCTGAGGCTCTCATCCCGGCGCTGGAACAACTCGACGAGGTGCGCCGCAAGGCGTTGGTCGATCCGGAGTTCGCCGGCGAGCTCGACCGGCTGCACCGCACCTATACCGGCCGACCCTCGATCATCACCGAGGTGCCCCGCTTCGCCGAGCACTGTGGTGGCGCGCGGGTGATCCTCAAGCGCGAAGACCTCAACCACACCGGATCGCACAAGATCAACAACGTCCTGGGTCAAGCGCTGCTCACCAAGCGGATGGGCAAGCGCCGGGTCATCGCCGAGACCGGTGCCGGTCAGCACGGTGTGGCCACGGCGACGGCAGCTGCGCTGCTGGGCCTGGAGTGCGTGGTCTACATGGGCAAGGTCGACACCGAGCGGCAGGCCCTCAACGTCGCCCGGATGCGCTTGCTCGGGGCCGAGGTGGTCGCGGTGACCAACGGCAGCCAGACCCTCAAAGACGCCGTCAACGAGGCGCTGCGCGACTGGGTGGCCAATGTCGAAGACACCCACTACGTCCTCGGCACGGTCACCGGCCCGCACCCCTTCCCCGAGATGGTGCGCGACTTCCATCGGATCATCGGGGTCGAAGCCCGAGCCCAGGTGCTCGACCTCGTCGGGCGCCTGCCCGACGCGGTGATCGCGTGTGTCGGAGGCGGATCCAATGCCATGGGCATCTTCCACCGCTTCCTCGACGACGCGAGCGTGCGACTCGTCGGGGTCGAGGCCGGGGGAGACGGGGTCGAGTCCGGCCGGCATGCGGCCCGGTTCTCGGGTGGCAGTCGCGGGGTTCTGCACGGCGCGGCCACCTATGTGCTCCAGAACGACGACGGCCAGACCATCGAATCTCACTCTGTGTCAGCCGGATTGGACTATCCGAGCGTCGGCCCCGAGCACGCCCATCTCTTCGAGACCGGCCGCGCGGAGTATCGCTCGGCGACCGATGCCGAGGCCATGGAGGCATTCCAGCTGCTCAGCCGCACCGAGGGCATCCTCCCGGCCATCGAATCGGCGCACGCGCTCGCCGGAGCCATCGCCCTCGGGCGCGAGATCGGGCCAGAGTCCGTGCTCCTCGTGTCGCTGTCCGGCCGGGGCGACAAGGACGTCCACACCGCGGCTCGCTGGTTCGGGCTGCTCGACGACGAGGCAGGTATGCCGTGACCTCCGCCCCTGCCCCCGCCCAGACCCTGGGGTCGCAGATCCTCGCGCGTTGTCGGCAGGAGGGTCGGGCGGCGCTCATCGGCTATCTGCCGGTCGGCTACCCAAGCGTCCGGGAGAGCATCGCAGCGATGGAGGCGCTCATCGAGGGTGGCATCGACATCGTTGAGGTGGGGGTGCCCTACAGCGATCCCCTGATGGACGGCCCGCTCATCCAGCGGGCCACCGAACTCGCGCTCGACCAGGGATGTCAGGTCGACGACGTCTTCACCGCAGTGCGCGCTGTCGCCGACGGTGGGAGCACGGCATACGTCATGACGTATTGGAACCTCGTCCTGCGCCGCGGCGTGGATCGTTTCGCAGCCGACCTGGCCACCGCCGGAGCCAGCGGCCTCATCACCCCCGATCTCATCCCCGACGAGGCTGGCGAGTGGATCGAGGCAGCGGACCGCCACGAGCTCGACCGCGTCTTCCTCGTCGCCCCGTCCTCGACCCGCGAGCGGCTCACCGTCGCGACAGCCGCCTGCCGGGGGTTCGTCTATGCCGCCTCGACCATGGGTGTGACGGGCACCCGTGATTCGGTCGGTTCGGCCGCAGCCCAAGTCGTCGAGCGAGCCCGTGAAGTCACCGACCTTCCGCTGTGCGTCGGCCTCGGCGTGTCCACTCGAGCCCAGGCCGCCGAGGTCGCGGGCTATGCCGACGGTGTCATCGTCGGATCCGCGCTGGTCCGGGCCCTGGGCGAGGGTGGCCCAGCCGCCGTGCGGACGCTCACCCAGGAACTCGCCGCCGGCGTCCGAGAAGGCCGACGGTGACTCGCCGACGCGGCCTCGACCTGCTCGGTACGGTGCTGCGGCTGGTCGTGGGCGGCGTGCTCCTGGTCGCCGGGGCGCTCAAGGTGACCAACCTGGGGGCCTCCGCGCTGGCGGTGCGGGCCTACCAACTGCTGCCCTACGACCTGGCCGGATACGTCGGCTACGGGCTGCCCGTGCTCGAGATCATCATCGGGCTTTTGCTCATCGTCGGGCTTTTCACTCGGGCAGCCTCTCTCGTCGCCGGCCTGCTCATGCTCGCCTTCGTCATCGGCATCAGCTGGGCGTGGGCCAAAGGCCTGTCGATCGACTGCGGGTGCTTCGGCGGCGGTGGCGAGATCGCCTCGGCGCGCACGGCATACCCCTTGGAACTCACCCGTGATGTAGCCCTGCTGGTCGCGGCCGGCTGGTTGGTCCGGCGGCCCGCGACGGCCTACGCGCTGGACTCCCGCCTCTGAGGCCAGTCGACATGGTGGAGAATGGCCGGTATGCCGCGCCCTGACGCCACCGACAAGCTTGCCGCCACCGCACCTGCGCAGACCAACCGCCTCATTGTCGGCGGTCTCGTCGCGATCCTCACCCTCGGGGCGATCTTCGCGGCGATCTTCCTCGGGATCAACAACACCTCCAAGAACACCAGCACGCCGGCCGCATCCGGGGGCCAGAGTGCCGCGACGGCCGCGAAGGCGACCCCGAAGGGAGCCACCGAGTTCGGTGGGCCGATGGTCGTCAACCCGGGTGCCCCGGGCAATGTCCCTGTCCTGGACATCTATGAGGACCCGCAGTGCCCGGTCTGCGCGCAGTTCGAGCAGATCTACGGGCCGACCGTCAAGGGTTTGGTGCAGGCCAACGCCGCCAAGCTCGTCGTCCACACCATGACCTTCCTGGACACCAACCTCAAGAACGACTCCTCGGTCCGTGCCGCCAACGGCGCGTTCTGCGCGGCCGACCAGGGCAAGTTCTACGACTACATGGCACAGGTCTACGCCAACCAGCCCGCCAAGGAGGGCACCGGCTATCCCGCCGAGCAGCTGACGTCCTTCGCCGTCAAAGCGGGAGTCGCCGACCAGCAGGCTTGGGCCAGCTGCCAGGCCGGCCTCACCTACCAGGCGCACACTCTCGCCCTGGAGACCAACACGGAGAAGAGCGGCGTCAACGGCACCCCGACCGTCAAGGTCGCCGGCCAGACCCTGAAGCTCACCGGTAACCCTGCCGATATCACGGACGCCGTCAAGGCAGCCACCAAGTGACGCAGGCCGTCGCCGGGGCGCTCGCCCTGGTCTGGCCCTCGGAGATCCCCAGCCCGTCGACGGGCGTGTGGTATCTCGGCCCCTTCCCCGTCCGCGGGTATGCTATGTCGATCCTGCTCGGCATCGTCGTCGCGATCTGGATCACTCAGCGGCGTCTGACGGCACGGGGCGACACCCGCGGGGTCGTGCTCGACATCGCCGCGTGGGCCGTGCCGTTCGGGATCGTCGGCGGCCGGATCTACCACGTGATCACCACCCCGCAGCCCTACTTCGGCGAGGGTGGCAACCCCTGGGCGGCCTTCAAGATCTGGGAAGGCGGTCTGGGCATCTGGGGAGCCGTCGCGCTCGGCGTCGTCGGTGCCTGGATCGGGGCCCGGCGGGCCGGAATCCCGCTGCTGATGTTCCTCGATGCAGCCGCCCCGGGGTATGCCGTGGCGCAGGCTCTCGGTCGCATCGGCAACTGGTTCAACAACGAGATCTACGGACCGCCGACGGACCTGCCCTGGGGTTTGCGGATCTACCAGTGGGACCAAGCGGCCGGCCACGCGGCCCGCGATACGGCAGGTGAGCCCATCGTCAAGGGGATCTTCCACCCGACCTTTCTCTACGAGGCGCTGTGGTGCCTCGCACTGGCGGCGGTGCTCGTGTGGTGGGATCGACGCTCACGTCCCGCGCTCGGGCAGGTCTTCGCGGGTGTCATCGGCGGATACTCTCTGGGCCGCTTCTTCATCGAGTTGATCCGCACCGACGAGGCCAACCGCATCCTCGGACTGCGGGTGAACACCTGGATGTCTGCCTTCATCATCGCCGTCAGCCTGGTCATGTACATGCGCTGCGGACGTCGGAATGCGCCGCGGGAGTTGACGCCTGTCGAGACGGGTGCGTCTCGGCATACGGAATGACGCGTATCACACTTTAGGACGAGGAGGGTCGCCGCTATCCTGGGTCGGCTGGCCACCGCCGTCCAGTTTGTGTCGACCTCTGCCCATCTGGGCACCTACTCGTCAGGACGGTGAGGCTGCATGTCGCCTGCGCGCATCCCCTTCTCGGCCCAGCCCGACAGCACCGGTCTCTACCACCGGGAGTTGGAGCGGGACGCCTGCGGTGTCGCCATGGTCGCGACGCTGCGCGGGAGCGCCGGACACGACATCGTCCAGCTCGGGCTCACCGCACTGAAGAACCTCGATCACCGCGGTGCGACCGGCTCCGACCCTCTCGTGGGCGACGGCGCCGGCATCCTCACCCAGGTCCCGGACCGCTTCTTCCGTGAGGTCCTCGACTTCCCCCTCCCGCCGGCCGGCACGTATGCCGTCGGCGCGGCATACCTGCCGGTGCCCTTGCCGGCCCGCTCGGTCGCGATTGCGCGCATCGAGGCGATCGCGGCCCAAGAAGGCATGACCGTCATCGGCTGGCGCGACGTCCCGGTGACCGCCGACCTCGTGGGGGAGAGCGCCCGAGCATGTATGCCGCACTTCGCCCAGGTCTTCCTCACCGCCGATCGGGGTCAGACCGGCATGGACCTGGAGCGGCTGGCCTTCTGCGTGCGCAAGCGTGCCGAGCGTGAGGTCGAGGTCTACTTCCCCTCGCTGTCGGCGCGGACTCTGGTCTACAAGGGGATGCTGACGACCACGCAACTCGAGCCGTTCTTCCCCGACCTGTCGCACGAGGCCTTCGAGACCGAGTTGGCGCTGGTCCATTCGCGCTTCTCGACCAACACCTTCCCATCGTGGCCGCTGGCCCACCCTTACCGGCTCATCGCGCACAACGGCGAGATCAACACGGTCAAGGGCAACCGCAACTGGATGCGGGCCCGCGAGTCGATGCTCTCCTCCGACCTCATCTCCGGCGACCTACAGCGTCTCTTCCCGGTCTGCACACCCGGCGCCTCCGACTCGGCCTCCTTCGACGAGGTGCTCGAGCTGCTGCACCTGGGTGGCCGGTCGCTGCCGCACGCGGTGCTCATGATGATTCCCGAAGCGTGGGAGAACCACGCCGAGATGGACCCAGCCCGGCGGGCCTTCTACGAATACCACTCGACGCTCATGGAGCCCTGGGATGGCCCGGCGTGTGTCACCTTCACCGATGGCACCCTCATCGGGGCCGTGCTCGACCGCAACGGGCTGCGGCCGGGACGCTACTCGGTGACCGACGATGGTCTGGTCGTGCTCGCCTCGGAGACCGGCGTCCTGGAACTGGACCCCGCGCGGGTCGTGCGCAAGGGGCGACTGCAACCGGGCCGGATGTTCCTCGTGGACACCGAGGCCGGCCGCATCGTCCGTGACGACGAGATCAAGGCCGAGCTCGCTGCGGCGCAGCCCTATGAAGAATGGATGCACGCCGGCCGGATCCGTCTGGCCGACCTGCCCGACCGCGAGCACATCGTCCACACCGCCAAATCGGTCGCCCGGCGTCAGCAGACCTTCGGCTACACCCAGGAAGAGCTGCGGGTCGTGCTCTCGCCGATGGCGCGCACCGGCGGGGAGCCGCTCGGCTCGATGGGCACCGACAGCCCGATCGCCGTGCTTTCGGCCAAGCCGCGCTTGCTGTTCGACTACTTCACCCAGCTCTTCGCCCAGGTGACCAACCCGCCACTGGACGCCATCCGCGAGGAACTCGTCACCTCCTTGGGCACCGTCATCGGTCCCGAGGGCAACCTGCTCGAGGACACTCCGACGAGTTGGCCAAGATCGTCCACATCAAAGCCGAAGGTGACCTGCCCGGTTATGCCACCCTCGTCGTCCGGGGGCTCTACGACGTGTCCGGTGGTGCAGCGGCTTTGGAGGCTCGGATCCAGGTGCTGTGCGCCGAGGTCTCGGCGGCCATCGCGCGCGGGGTGAAATTCGTCGTGTTGTCCGACCGGGATTCGGGTCGGGACCTGGCCCCCATCCCGTCGCTGCTCATGACAGCCGCCGTGCACCACCACCTCATCCGTGAGAAGACCCGCACCCAGGTCGGTCTCATCGTCGAGGCGGGTGACGTGCGCGAGGTTCACCACGTGGCCCTCCTGGTGGGCTATGGCGCAGCAGCCGTCAACCCCTACCTCGCGATGGAATCGGTCGAAGAGTTGGTGCGCTCGGGTGCGCTGCTGGGGGTCACTGCGGAGAAGGGCGTGGCCAACCTCATCAAGGCGCTCGGCAAGGGTGTGCTCAAGGTGATGTCCAAGATGGGCATCTCGACGGTCGCGTCCTACACGGGGGCTCAGGTCTTCGAGGCGATCGGGCTGGCCCAGGAGGTCGTCGACAGCTACTTCACCGGGACGATCAGTCAGCTCGGAGGCGTCGGTCTCGACGTCATCGCCGACGAGGTGGCCGCCCGCCATGCGGTGGCTTACCCGCTCGAAGGTGTCCACCCGGCCCACCGCACGTTGTGGGTCGGCGGTGAGTACCAGTGGCGACGCGAGGGCGAGCCGCACCTGTTCGATCCGGACACGGTTTTCCGGCTGCAGCACTCGACCCGTCAGCGGCGCTACGACATCTTCAAGGAATACACCGCGCGGGTCGACGAGCAATCTCAGCGCCTGATGACGCTGCGAGGGCTGTTCCGGTTCGCCGGGCCCGAGGTGACCGGCCGCGAACCGATCTCGATCGACGACGTCGAGCCCATCGAAGAGATCGTCAAGCGCTTCCAGACCGGCGCGATGAGCTACGGGTCGATCAGCAAGGAAGCTCACGAGACCCTCGCGATCGCGATGAACCGCCTCGGCGGCAAGTCCAACACCGGCGAGGGTGGCGAGGACGAGGAGCGGCTACTCGACCCGGCGCGACGCTCGTCGATCAAGCAGGTGGCTTCCGGACGCTTCGGTGTGACCAGTCTCTACCTCACCGAGTCCGACGACATCCAGATCAAGATGGCCCAGGGCGCCAAGCCCGGTGAAGGCGGTCAGCTGCCCGGCAACAAGGTCTACCCGTGGGTGGCCAAGACCCGGCACTCGACACCGGGCGTCGGCTTGATCAGCCCGCCGCCGCACCACGACATCTACTCCATCGAAGACCTGGCCCAGCTCATCCACGACCTGAAGAACGCCAACCCGCAGGCGCGGATCCACGTCAAGCTCGTCTCCGAGATCGGCGTGGGCACGGTCGCCGCAGGCGTGGCGAAGGCGCACGCCGACGTCGTCCTGGTGTCGGGTCACGACGGCGGCACCGGCGCCTCGCCGCTCACCTCGCTCAAGCACGCCGGAGCGCCGTGGGAGCTCGGGCTGGCCGAGACCCAGCAGACCTTGCGGATCAACGGTCTGCGCGACCGGATCGTCGTGCAGACCGACGGGCAGCTCAAGACCGGTCGAGACGTCGTCATCGCGGCGCTGCTCGGTGCCGAGGAGTTCGGCTTCGCGACCGCTCCGCTCGTCGTCAGCGGTTGCATCATGATGCGGGTCTGCCACCTGGACACCTGCCCGGTCGGCGTCGCCACGCAGAACCCCGAGTTGCGCGCGCGCTTCTCGGGCAAGCCGGAGTTCGTCGAGACCTTCTTCAAGTACATCGCCCAGGAGGTGCGCGAGCTGCTCGCGGAACTCGGCTTCCGAAGCCTGCAGGAGGCCATCGGTCACACCCGCTCGTTGCTCACTGACGACGCGATCGAGCATTGGAAGGCCTCCGGACTGGACCTGTCCCCGATCCTCGCCGAGGTGACCGACCCGACGGGCGGAACGGCATACCAGTCCGTCGGACAAGACCATGGGCTCGAAAAGGCCCTGGACCACCAACTCATCGCGGCCGCGGCGCCGGCTCTCAACGGAGCCGAGTCGGTGCGCAGCCAGTTCGCCGTGCGCAATGTCAACCGCACGGTCGGCACCATGCTCGGTCACGAGGTGACCAAGCGACACCCGCGGGGTCTGCCCGATGGCACCGTCGCCATCGACTTCACCGGCTCGGGTGGGCAGTCGTTCGGGGCATTCCTGCCCGCGGGCGTCACGCTCACCCTGTGGGGCGACAGCAACGACTACGTCGGCAAGGGACTGTCCGGGGGTCGGGTCGTCGTGCGGCCGGACCGCAACGCTCCACTCATCGCTGAGGAGAACGTCATCGCCGGCAATGTCGTCGGCTATGGCGCCACGAGCGGCGAGCTGTTCCTGCGCGGACGCGCCGGCGAGCGCTTCTGCGTGCGAAACTCGGGCGCGACCGCGGTTGTCGAGGGTGTGGGTGACCATGGCTGTGAGTACATGACCGGTGGCACCGTCATGGTCCTGGGCACGACCGGCCGCAACTTCGCGGCCGGCATGTCCGGGGGCGTGGCCTATGTCCTGGATCTCGTGCCGGAGCTGGTCAATCCCGAACTGGTCGACCTGATGCCGCTGCGGGAGGCCGACCGTGCCGTGGTGCACGAGTTGCTCGAGACGCACCACCGCTGGACCGACTCGGCCGTTGCGCAACGGCTGCTGTCCGACGGTGACGCCGCATTCGACCGCTTCACGCTGGTGCTCCCGCGTGACTACCAGCGCGTGCTTGACGTCCGCGCCCAAGCCCAGGCCGAGGGCCTGGACGTCGACGGCACCGAGGTCTGGAACCGGATCATGGAGGCTTCCCGTGGCTGACCCCCAAGGCTTTCTCACCGTCCGCCAGCGCGAGCTTCCCGCGCGTCGACCGGTGCCGGTCCGATTGCGGGACTGGCGCGAGGTCTACGAGGCCCAGGTGCTGGGCCAGCTCCAACGTCAGGCCGGGCGGTGCATGGACTGCGGAATTCCGTTCTGTCACAACGGTTGTCCACTCGGCAACCTCATCCCTGAGTGGAACGACCTCACCTGGAAGGGTCAGTGGTCGTCGGCCATGGAGCGGCTGCACGCGACCAACAACTTCCCAGAGTTCACCGGCCGGCTGTGTCCCGCCCCATGCGAGACCGCCTGCGTGTTGGGGATCAACCAACCGGCCGTGACGATCAAGCAGGTCGAGGTGACGATCGTCGAGGAGGGATTCGCCCACGGCTTCGTGGCCCCGCAGCCTCCCGAACGGCTCTCCGGAAAGACCGTCGCCGTCGTCGGCTCCGGGCCGGCCGGGCTGGCGGCCGCCCAGCAGCTGACCCGGGCCGGTCACACCGTCGCGGTCTACGAGCGGGCCGACAAGCCCGGCGGTCTGCTGCGCTACGGCATACCGGAGTTCAAGATGGAGAAAGCAGTTCTCGACCGCCGCATCGCCCAAATGGAGGCCGAAGGCACCCGGTTCCGCTGTGGCGTCGACGTGGGAGGCGAACTCACCGGTCAGCAGCTACGCAGCCGCTTCGACGCCGTCGTGCTCGCCATGGGTGCCACGGTGCCACGTGACCTGCCGGTGCCGGGTCGGGAGTTCTCCGGCGTCCACCAAGCCATGGAATACCTTCCACAGGGCAACCGCGCCGCGCTGGGGGAGACCGTCGACGGCCAGATCCTCGCCACCGGCAAGGACGTCATCGTCATCGGTGGTGGCGACACCGGGGCCGACTGCATCGGCACCGCACTGCGCCAGGGCGCGCGCTCGGTCACCTCGCTGGAGATCATGCCGCGGCCCTCGGACGAGCGCCCGAACAACCAGCCCTGGCCCACCTATCCGATGATCTATCGCGTCGCCAGCGCCCACGAAGAGGGCGGCGAACGCGTGTATGCCGTGTCGACGACCGAGGTGCTCGGCGATGCCGAGGGCCGGGTGCGTGCGCTGCGCCTGGTGGACGTGGCCTTCGAGAACGGACGCTTCGAACCCGTGCCCGGCAGTGAGCGGGAACTTCCGGCCCAGCTCATCCTGCTGGCCATGGGCTTCCTCGGGCCGCAGCAGGTCGGCTTGCTCGAGCAGCTCGAGGTCGAGCGGGACGCCCGTACCAACGTGGCGCGGGACTCCTCCTACATGACCTCCGTGCCCGGTGTCTTCGTCGCCGGCGATGCCGGCCGCGGCCAGTCGCTCATCGTCTGGGCGATCGCCGAAGGGCGGGCTGCCGCTCACGGCGTTGACAGCTGGCTGATGGGCTCGAGTCAGCTGCCTCGACCGATCAACCCGACCGATCGACCGCTCACCATCTGACCCAGGCGGTGGCCCGCCTGGCGTTTTGGGTCGGGCCACCGTCGCCACCTAGGGTTGTCGCTCATGCGCCGCGCTAAAATCGTTTGCACCCTGGGCCCTGCCACGTCGACCCCGACGCGGATCCGCGACCTCATCGTCGCGGGGATGGACATCGCGCGACTCAACCTCTCGCACGGCGAATACTCCGCGCACGAGAAGGTCTATCGGGCGGTGCGCCAGGCCAGCGATGCCACGGGGCACGCCGTCGGCATCCTCGTGGATCTGCAAGGCCCCAAAATCCGCACCGGCCGTTTCGCCGACGGGCCGGTGACCCTTCACGTGGGCGACCGTTTCACCATCACGACCGATGACGTCCTCGGCGACCAGCACCGGGTCTCGACGACTTTCAAGGGGATGCCCGGCGACGTGCGCACCGGTGATCTGCTCCTCGTCGACGACGGCAAGGTCACCTTGCGGGCCGTCGAGGTGACGGACACCGACATCGTCACTGAGGTCGTCGAGGGTGGGGTCATCTCCAACAACAAGGGCATCAACCTGCCCGGGGTCGCAGTGAGCGTGCCCGCGCTGTCGGAGAAGGACAAAGAGGACCTGCGCTGGGCACTGCGCCTGCGCGCCGACATGATCGCGCTGTCCTTCGTGCGCTCGGCCTCCGACATCGAGGATGTGCACGCGATCATGGACGAGGTCGGCGTGCGCCTGCCGGTCATCGCCAAGATCGAAAAGCCCCAGGCTGTCGACAATCTCTCCGAGATCCTCGACGTGTTCGACGGCCTCATGGTGGCCCGGGGTGACCTCGGAGTCGAACTGCCGCTGGAGCAGGTGCCCCTGGTCCAGAAGCGGGCTGTCGAACTCGCGCGCAACCGGGCCAAGCCGGTCATCGTCGCCACCCAGGTGCTCGAGTCGATGGTCGAGAACTCTCGGCCGACCCGGGCCGAAGCCAGCGACGCCGCCAATGCTGTCCTCGACGGGGCCGACGCGGTGATGCTCTCGGGCGAGACGAGTGTCGGCGCCTGGCCGATCGACGCCGTTCGCACCCTGGCTCGCATCATCGAGAACACCGAGGAGCACGGTCTGGAGCGTCTCGGCAGCCTCACCGGCTCGCCTCGGACGATCGGGGGGGCGGTGACCCTGGCGGCATACGAGGTCGGTGACCTCATCAACGCGAAGTACCTCGTGACGTTCACCGCGTCGGGTGACTCGGCCAAGCGGTTGGCCCGGTTCCGCTCGAAGATCCCCATGCTGGCCTTCACCTCCAATCCCGCCACGCGTAGCCAACTCGCGTTGGTCTGGGGGATCGAGACCTACCTTGGCCCCGCGGTTGCTCACACCGACGAAATGGCCGCCCAGGTGGAAGCCAGCCTGGTCGCCGAGGGCCGGTGTGTCGAAGGTGACCTCATCGTCATGGTCGCCGGGTCACCGCCTGGCATCCCCGGATCGACGAACATGATGCGGGTGCTGCGCGTGGGCGGGCCGGGCGACAATGCCAATCCGGCTCTCTACCACTCGGATTGACGCCCCCAGCGTGTGGTGAGCGGGGACGGCATAACCAGTGGGCGGCAGCAGCCACCAGCTTGGGTATGCTGTGCAGCGCACCCTGCCGGGGTGGTGGAATGGCAGACACGGGGCACTCAAAATGCTCTGATCGAAAGGTCGTGCGGGTTCAAGTCCCGCTCCCGGCACGCATGTCTGGATCGTGGCGCGGTCGGCGCTGACCCAGGGTGCGCGACTAGGCTTCGCCCATGACCACGCAGACCCCTGGCGGGACCACTGCTGCGCCATTGCGCATCGTCGTCGCCGAAGACGAAGCCATCATTCGGTTGGACCTGTGCGAAATGCTCGCCGAAGCGGGCTACGAGGTCGTCGGCCAGGGGGGCGACGGGCAGCAGGCCGTCGATCTCACTCGAAGCCTGCGACCCGACCTCGTCCTCATGGACGTCAAGATGCCGGTCATGGACGGCATCACCGCCGCGGAGATCATCGGCGCCGAGGGATTGGCGCCCGTCGTCATGCTGACCGCCTTCAGCCAGCGGGAGCTCGTCGAGCGAGCGCGTGACGCTGGTGTCATGGCCTATGTCGTCAAGCCGTTCACGCTGGCCGACCTCACCCCCGCGATCGAGGTGGCGAACAGCCGCTGGAGCGAGCTCAAGTCGCTCGAGAGCGAGATCGCGGATCTTGGCGACCGGCTGGAGACCCGCAAGCTCGTCGACCGGGCCAAGGGCCTGCTCATGACCCAGCTGAAGATCTCCGAACCAGACGCGTTCCGGTGGATCCAGAAGACCGCGATGGACCGCCGACTCTCGATGCGCGAGGTTGCCGATCTCGTCATTACCGGACTGCCTGCCAGCTGACGCCAGGAGGCCGAGCGGAGGGCCGCCGACGGGCAGCCGGGACAGTGGCGGTCAGCGCAGCGCGACGACGACCTGAGTGAGGATCGGCGCGACAAGCAGGGCGGGAAGCATGTCGGCCACCGGGATCTCGCGGAACCGCAGCAGCCGCAGCCCGATCCCGACGAGCAGCAGCCCGCCGGTCGCAGTGAGCGCCGCGATGTGGGCGGCGGGCAGCAGTGATCCGAGGACGATGCCCAGCACGGTGAGGGCCCCCTGGACCACTGCGACCGACACAGCGGACAGGAGCACCCCCAGTCCGAACGAGGACGCGAAGGCCAGCGCTGCGAAGCCGTCGAGGACGGCCTTGAGGGTCAGTTGCTCGATGCCATGGCCAAGACCGTCGGACAGGGATCCGAGGATGGTCAGCGGCCCGACACAGAACAGCAGCGAGGCCGTGAGCCACCCCTCGATGAAGCGTTCCCGGGCGGCGTGGGCAGCACCGGGCGTGGTCGCGCTCCGGCCGGAGACCTTGGCCTGGATCACCCCGGCCAGCCCTTCCAGCCGATCGCCGATCCGCAGCAGCGATCCGGGAATCGCGCCGATGAGCAACGAGCCCAGGACGATGAGCACCGGGACTCCGGCGCCGACCGCGGCCGACAGGGCAGGATCGGTCACGGACACGCAGGACAGGCCGGCGACGAGGATCGTCGTGAGCCCCAAGCAGTCGGTGACGACGGCACGGACCCGCTCGGGCAACCGATGGCCGACCCACATCCCGAGCAGGGCTCCGACCACGACCGTCGCGACGTTGATCACTGTTCCCAGACCCGGAAATCCACCAGTCACGGCGCTCACCTTAACCATAAGCAACTGTGCCACGCGGGCCGGTCCACGAGGGGTTTCGCGCCCCCGCCCAGAGGTCGTAAGGTCGTGAGTCAACAACGGGCGCAAGCCCGTCCGTCACACGGGGCGACGGTGCCGAACTGTGCTTTGGAGGAACCGTGTCACGACCGACCGTCATGGTCCGCAAAGCGGATACCGCGCTGGTCGACACCGTGTGCCAGCTGTGGGAGGAGTCGCGCAGCGACGAGGGGGCGGTGCAATCCGACTCAGGGGTCCGCAAGACCACGTCTGAATCGATCCGCAGCGCACTTTCCCGGCCGCAGATGCTGGCCTTCGTCGCGTTCTGTGACGGGCGGCCCGCCGGATACGTCGTCGTGGACGACTGCTCGCTCAACCCGTTCAGCGAGAGCTCGTGCCTGTGCATCGAGCAGATCTACGTGCGCAAGGACGACCGGGGGGTCGGTGTCGCTCGAGCCCTCATGCAGGCCGTTGCGACATTCGCGGATTTGCAGGGAGCCACCGAGGTGGCCTGCATGGTTCCTTCCAACGTTCGTGATGCCCACCGGTTCTATGCACGGTTGGGCTTCACGCCGCTGACGGTCCGCCGGGTGGCTTCGACGGCTGCCTTGCGCCGCAAGCTCGCTGGAGACCAGGTCGGCCCTCGCCATGCCCTCGATCAGGTGCTGTTGCGTCGCAGGATCGCTCGCATGCGCGCCACCGGCGGTGGCCTCACTGCCCACTGAGCGCGGTTTCCTCGTCGAGCTCAGGCGGGGTATGCCGGGAAACGTTCCGACTCGCCGGCAAAGCCGACAACTCAGGGCCCTGTATGCCGGGAAACCTTCCGACTCGCTGCTTTCGCCCTCGGCGCCAGGCTCCTATTCCAGCTCGATGAGTTCGTCGTGGGCTGCCGCGAGCAGGGCGCGCAGCTCGCCCGGGTCGGGCACGAGGGTCGCGCAACTGGCCACTCCGACATCCAACCCACCGGCATACCCTTGAGCGCAGATCGTCAGCCCGAGCCCGTCGACCAACGGAGGGAACGGGTGGGTGCCCAAGACCGCTGCCCGCCGGCCCACACTGAGTCGTTGGGCGGGCGCAGGCACGTTCGAGATCATCAGGTTGAACGGCAGGTGCACTCGATCGGCCAGGTGTAGCTGGGCAGCCGCCTGGGTGAGCAGCGAGGCCAGTCCGGGCCCGGTCACCGCGGCGATGTCCGTGAGTGTCGTCGACGGGATGGTGGGTTCCCGTTTGGCGTGCTGCATCGCTGCGTGGCTGAAGGCCAATCGACCCCGTGCTGTGCCGACGTGGGTGGGCAGTGGGCACAGGGTGAGGGTGAAGCGGTTGAACTCTCCCGCAGCCAGGTCCCCACTGATAGCGATCGGCACCAGCGCGATGAGCGGAGTCTGGGGCAAGGCGTCCCGGGCCGCCAGCCACGAGCGCAACGCGCCAGCACAGGACGCCAGCAGGACATCATTCGCGGTGACCCCGGTGGAGCGGCGCAGGCGTCGGCTAGCTGCCAGGGGGAAGGTCACCGTGGCGAAGGCGCGATCGGCGCTGATCGCCGCGTTGAAGGGCGTCTGGGGAGCAGGCCCGGTCCGGGTTGCCTCTGGGATCGGAGTCGGCCGGTCATCGTGTTCGATGAGCCGCTCGAGACCGTCGGCGAACGATGCGGCGGTCTGTCGGGTCACCCGCAGCAGGGTGCTGGGGGTGACGCCGAGGGCCTTGCCCTCGAGGCGCCAGGCCGAAGCCACCCAACTGCTGACATCGGTGACCCGGTGGGCGAAGCGTTCGGTGCGGCCCGGGCCGTCGCCAGGAGTCCACGACGGAGCGGGGGAGTCCGGGGGGATATCGGTGCCGAAGAGCAGCGCCAGCAGATCGCGCCCGCCCACCCCGTCGACCGCGCAATGGTGCATCTTGGTGACCATCGCGCCGCGGCGACCCGCCAGCCCGCGCACCAGACGCAGGTGCCACAGCGGACGATCCCTCGGTAGCTGCTCGGCGGCATACCGAGCCACTTCGTCGTGCAGGGCCGCGTCGTCGGCCGAGCCACCGAGGTCGACAGCGCTGAGGTGACGATCGAGGTCGAAGGAGATGTCGTCGATCCACCACGGCCGCCCCATCGGCAACGTCGGCATCCGCAGCCGCCGACGCAGGATCGGCGCCAGATGCAGCCGGGCGGAGATCTGGTGGAACAGCTCCTCGGGTGCCACATCGTCGTCGAGCCGGGCGAGCAGGCAGACATGACCGGCGCTGACCGGGCCGTCCAAGGCCAGGAAGGATGCGTCGAACGCGGTGAGTTGGCTGGGTTCCAGGGGGAGATCACCCCATCTCGGCTGCGACTGGCGTCACGTTAACAGCGTGGCGCCCGATCGGCGAGGGACGAACGACCTGCGGGGCGGTTTCGGCCCCACTTTCCGGTCAGCCCCGCTGCACCGGGGGAGCGTCTCGCAGCGAGCAGGTGAGGCGGCAGGTGCAGGTGCGCCGGCCCTGGTCGTCGGAGATGGCGATCTCGTAGCTGCCCATGCTCCGACCGACCGAGATCGGAGTGGCCACGCCGGTGACGATGCCCGAGGTCGCGGGCCGGTGATGGGTGGCGTTGATCTCGACCCCGACCGCCGCGCGGCCCGGGCCGGCCGTGATGACCGCGAGGATCGACCCGAGGCCCTCGGCGAGCACCACGGAGGCACCGCCGTGCAACAAGCCGTAGGGCTGGGTGTTGCCTTCGACCGGCATGGTGCCCACGACCCGAGCAGGCCCGGCCTCGGTGAGCCTGATCCCCATCCGGTTGTGCAGGGCACCCATACCGACCGCATTGATCGAGTCGACATCCGACCAGTCGACCGGGCCGGACATCGCCGGAACGGTAGGCGAGGCGGGGGTGCTGGGGCGATCGGGAGACACGCTGTCGGACATGGGCCCTAGGCTGCCATACGTGTCCAGGCTCCTGTTGCTCGACGGCCATTCGCTCGCCTACCGCGCGTTCTACGCGTTGCCGGCCGAGAACTTCTCCACGCAGACCGGCCAACACACCAATGCCGTCTATGGCTTCACCTCGATGCTCATCAACCTGCTGCGCGACGAGGATCCCACCCACCTGGCCGTCGCCTTCGACGTCTCGCGGCGCACCTTCCGCTCCGAGACGTACGCCGACTACAAAGCCACTCGCTCGGCCACCCCGAGCGAGTTCGAGGGACAGATCTCGCTCGTACAGGAGATCCTCGACGCCCTGGCCATCCCGTTCGTCCAGGTCGAGGGTTACGAAGCCGACGACCTCATCGCGACACTCACCACGCGCGCGACGGCAGCGGGCATGGACGTCCTGATCAGCTCAGGCGACCGCGACTGTTTCCAGCTCGTCACCGACAGAGTCACCCTGATCTACCCCGTACGAGGGGTGTCCGAGGTCTGGCGCATGACGCCGTCGGCGGTCGAGGCGAAGTACGGCGTCCCACCGGAGCGCTACAGCGACCTCGCCGCGCTCGTGGGCGAGTCCTCCGACAACCTTCCCGGCATTCCGGGTGTCGGACCCAAGACGGCGGCCAAGTGGCTGCACCAGTTCGGCGGGCTCACCGGAGTCGTCGCCAACGTCGACCAGATCGGCGGCAAGGTCGGCCAGGCGCTGCGCGACCACCTCGACCAGGTGTTGCGCAACCGCAGCCTCAATCAGCTCGTCACCGACGTGCCGCTGGAGGTCGAGCTCGACGACCTCGAGCGTCGCCCCTGGGACCGCGAGAGGGTACACGCGGTCTTCGACGCCCTCGAGTTCCGGGTGCTGCGCGAGCGCCTGTTCAGCACCTTCCAGGCGGCTCCCGAAGAGGCCGACGCGGGGTTCGAGGTCCTCGGCTCGGCGCTCTCCGGGCCCGAGTTCGTGGGGTGGTTGCAGCGGTATGCCGTGCCCGGCCAGCGGGTGGGTGTCCACGTGGTCGGCCGGTGGGCTCGAGGCACCGGCGATGCGCGCGGTCTGGCCGTCGCCACCGATCGCGGCGAGGCGGCATACCTGTCCTTGGAAGACCTCGACCCGACCGCCGACGCCGCGCTGGCCGGCTGGCTCGCCGACCCGCTGCGTCCCAAGGCGATGCACGATGCGAAAGGTCCGATCCAGGCGCTCACGGCCCGCGGGTATGCCGTAGCCGGGCTCACCAGCGACACGGCGCTGGCGGCGTATCTCGTCAAACCCGACCAGCGGGGCTACGACCTGGCCGATCTCGCGTTGCGGCTGCTGCGGCGTGAGCTGCGCACCGACGTCACCGACACCGGGCAGGGGCTGCTCGACTTCGGCGACGGTGACTCGGAGGCGAGGGAGGCCATGCTCACGGCGAATGCCGTCGCGGAGGTCGCCGACGCACTCGACGCCGAGCTGGAGCGCACCGACGGCACGCGGCTGCTCAGTGAGGTCGAATTGCCGCTGGTCGGCGTGCTGGCGCGGATGGAGCGGGCCGGTATCGCCGTCGACGTGCCGGAGCTGACCGGCCTGGAGGCCGAGTTCGCAGCCGGGGTGCGAGAGGCTCAGGAGGATGCCTGGGCCGCGATCGACCGACGCGACGTCAACCTCGGCTCTCCCAAGCAGCTCCAGGAGGTGCTCTTCGACCAGCTCGGGCTGCCCAAGACCAAGCGGACCAAGACCGGCTACACCACCGATGCCGACGCGCTGACCGAGCTGTATGCCAAGGAACCGCATCCGTTCCTCGAGGCCTTGCTGCGCCACCGCGACGTGTCGCGGTTGCGGGTGACCGTCGAGGGCCTGCTCAAGTCGGTGGCCGACGACGGCCGCATTCACACCACCTATCTGCAGACCATCGCGGCCACCGGACGGCTCTCCTCGACCGACCCCAACCTCCAGAACGTGCCGATCCGCACCGAGGAGGGCCGGCGGATCCGCGAGATGTTCATCGTCGGTGAAGGCTTCGAGTCGCTCATGTCGGCCGACTACAGCCAGATCGAGATGCGGGTCATGGCCCACCTGTCCGGTGACGACGGGCTGATCGAAGCCTTCCGATCAGGCGAGGACCTGCATTCCTTCGTCGCCGCGCGCGTCTTCGGGGTGTCGACCGACGAGGTCACCCCCGCCATGCGCTCCAAGATCAAGGCGATGTCCTACGGCCTGGCCTACGGGCTGTCGGCGTTCGGCCTGTCTCGCCAACTCGCGATCTCCACCGGTGAGGCCAAGACCCTCATGGACGAATACTTCCTGCGGTTCGGCGAGGTCCGCGACTATCTGCACCGGCTCGTCGACGATGCCCGGCACACCGGCTATACCGCCACCATGCTGGGCCGACGGCGATACCTCCCCGACCTCACCAGCGACAACCGGCAGCGCCGCGAGATGGCCGAACGGATGGCCCTCAATGCCCCGATCCAGGGGTCTGCTGCCGACATCATGAAGGTCGCCATGCTCCGGGTCGACGAGGCCCTCACCGGGGCCGGGTTGCGCTCGCGCATCCTGCTGCAGGTGCACGACGAACTCGTCCTGGAGATCGCGCCGGGGGAGCGGGCCGACGTCGAGGAGTTGGTGCGCCGCGAGATGGGCGCGGCGGTCGCCCTGGATGTGCCACTGGACGTCTCGGTCGGTGTCGGACGATCCTGGCACGACGCAGCGCATTGACCTCGGGTGCGTCGGCCGCCGGTCGCACTCAGGCCCTGCGAGGCTTCTCCGCCACGATGATGAGGGTGCCGGGGATGAGCCGTCCGCGCAGCGGCGACCACCCGCCCCACTCCTGTTCGTTGGTCTCCGGCCACTCCGGCTCGACGACATCGACGACGTGCAGCCCGGCGGCCACGACGTCCCGGATCCGATCGCCGATCGTGCGGTGGTGCTCGGCATAGGTCGCCTGGCCGTGAGCGTCCTGCTCGACGTACGGGGTGCGGTCGAAGTACGAGAGACGCACCGTCAACCCCGTGGCATCGGGCTCGTCGGGAAAGGCCCACCGGAAGGGGTGCGTCGTCGAGAAGGCGAACCGGCCCCCGGCCCGGAGCACCCGGCATACCTCGGTCATCACTCGCTCGGGGTCGGCGACAAAGGGCACCACTCCGTATGCCGTGAACACCGCATCGAAGCACTCGTCAGGGAACGGGAGCTTACGGCCGTCGCACTGGAC
>JBGAQV010000045.1:0-238 GCA_044220505.1 Dermatophilaceae bacterium | reverse complement strand
GGGGGTGGGGGGGGGGGCTAGCGCGGGCCGCGTCGATGCCGGCGCCCTGCAGCAGCATTCCCAGCGACAGGTCCGTCGCGACGACCCGGGCACCCTGGTCCCGCACCCAGCGGCTGCACTGTGCGGCCCCGGCTCCGATTTCCAGGACATCTCGACCGGACAGCTGGCCGAGCAGCTGTGCCTCCGACTCGCGCAGTCCCTCCGGTCCCCAACAGAAGTCGTCGTCACCGAGGAAGCT
>JBGAQV010000044.1:0-21982 GCA_044220505.1 Dermatophilaceae bacterium | reverse complement strand
ATCGTCCCAGCTCAGGAGCACTTTTCACATCACCGGCACACCCCCACCACACCAGCACGGTGAAATCTCGAGGCTAGCAGCGCCTGAAGAGTTTCGCGTGGATGAGAATAGTTCTCATCCGAGGGTGGGTGAAGACCCTGCGGGAGAGAGATGCTTGAGGCACCCACGGGGGAATCGCCTGCCTCGCTCGGCATGGCAACGCCGCGCCGCTTTCGACCCGAGTTGGCGTACCGGAATGGGCGTCGCCGTCGACGCGCCGTCCCGAGCGTTGAGGTCCGGCCTCAGCCAGTCGAGCCGGTAGCGATCGGTCGGCCGTCGGCCGCCCATCCCGACGTGCCGCCCGCGACCGACACGGCATCGAAGCCCAACCGCTGCAGCAGGTCGGTCATCGCCAGGCTCCGATTGCCACTGGCACAGATCACGAAGATGCGCTGATCCTTGGGCAGTTCGCTGGTCCGCGAGGCTAATTGACCCATGGGGATGAGCCGCGCACCCGGCACGTGGCCGGCGAGATACTCCATGGGTTCGCGGACGTCGATGACGAGGGCGCCGTCGGCGTGGGCTGCGGCGAAGGCGGGGCGGTCGATCTCGCGCATGGCGGTGACTCCTGGGCGGGTCGGGCTGATAGGAATGACAGGAACATACCCCCTGGGGTATGTTGTTACCGACGCACACCGGCGCCGGGCCTCACCCGTGGCGCAGACCCTCAGGAGCACCGATGCTGCACTTCACCCAGTACTACCTCGACTGCCTCTCCCAGGCCTCCTACCTCGTCGGCGACACCGACTCCGGGCAGGCGGTCGTGATCGACCCCCGCCGTGACGTCGAGGACTACCTCGCCGACGCAGCCGCCCACGGCCTGCAGATCGTCGGCGTCATCAACACCCACTTCCACGCCGACTTCGTGTCGGGCCACCTGGAACTGGCCGCCACCACCGGCGCATGGATCGGCTACGGCTCCCGGGCCAACCCGGAATTCGCGTTCCGCGCCTTGGCCGACGGCGAGCGAATCTCGCTCGGCGAGGTCACCCTGCAGATCCTGCACACCCCCGGGCACACTCCCGAGTCGATCTCGGTGCTGGTCTTCGAGCACCCGCAGGACGACACGGCATACGGGGTGCTCACCGGCGACGCGCTGTTCATCGGCGACGTCGGCCGCCCCGACCTGCTCGCCTCCGTCGGCACCTCCGCCGACGAGTTGGGCCGCCAGCTCTACCACTCGATCCACACCGTGCTCATGGGCCTGCCCGACGCCGTGCGGGTCTTCCCGGCGCACGGGGCGGGGTCGGCGTGCGGCAAAAGCCTCTCCACCGAGAAGCAGTCGACGATCGGCGAGCAACGGCGGGTCAACTACGCCTGCCAGCCGATGAGTGAGGACGAGTTCCTCGCGGTGGTCACCGAGGGCCAGCCTCCGGCGCCCGCCTACTTCCTCTACAACGCGACCCTCAACAAGCAGGAGCGCAGCGTCCGCGAGCCCGGTGCCGAGATCGCCGCGTTGACCGATGCACAGGTGGCCGAGGCGCTGACTGCCGGCGCGGTGGTCCACGACGCCCGGCCGGCCCTGGAGTTCGCCGCCGGACATCTCACCGGCGCGATCAGCGTCCCCCACGACGGCCGGATGTCCGAGACGGTGGGCATGGTCATCGCCCCCGACCGGCCGGTCATCGTCATGGCTCCCGCCGGCGAGGAACAGGCGGTGGCGATGCGCCTGGCGCGGATCGGCTACGACACCGTCCTCGGGTTTGTCCCCGACGTCGAGGACTATCTGGTCCGCCACGAGGACCAGGTCACCCGGGCCAGCCGGCTCAACGCCGGCCAGGACCAGGCCTGGCTGACCGATGACGTCCAGGTGGTCGACATCCGTGGCGTGGGTGAGCTGGCCGCCGGCATGGTCCCGGGTGCGGTGCACATCCCGCTGCCCCAGCTGGCCGGCCGCGTCGGTGAGCTCGACGCAGATCGCCCGGTCGTGCTCTATTGCGCCGGCGGCTGGCGCTCCAGCGTCGGCGCCAGCCTGTTGCGCGCGCGGGGCTTCTCCGACGTGTCCGACATCCTCGGCGGGTACACCGCCTGGGCAACAACCCACCCGTTGGCGGGCTGACCCCCGACCGACATCGCCGCGCCCCGAGCCCCCAAGCCGCCAAGCCCGGCAGCATCCCCGCATTGGACGCTGCCGGGCTTGGTCATCTCTTCCAGGCGGCTTCATCGTGCCTTCACGAACGCCGGCCACCCTGGTGAGGTCAAGCCAGGAAGGTGCGGCCATGTCCCCCACAACCCCCACCCGACCCTCGGGCGGCACCGGTCGTCTCACGGCATACCAGCGTCGAATGCGCGCCATCGGCGCGCTGCACCACCGCCGGTATGCCGTGCAACTCACCGTCGCAGCGCTGGTCGTCATCGCCGCCGTGCGTCATCAGCGCGAGTCGTCCTCGGGCGCTCCGTCGGTCGACGCGCTATGCCCCTTCGGGGCCGTCGAGTCGCTGTGGACCTGGGTGACGACCGACCGTCTGCTGCCGAAGATCCATCCTTCGACACTCATCGTGGGCCTCGGGCTGCTCATCTCGGTGATCGTCGCGGGCAACGCCTTCTGCGGGTGGATCTGTCCCTTCGGGACGGTGCAGGACCTGTTGCACCGGGCCAAGCGGGGGCTGCACCTGCCCGAGCTGCGCGTGCCGCCGCGCCTCGATCGGGCGCTGCGGTGGCTGCGATTCGTCTCTCTGGCAACGATTCTGCTGCTGAGCGCCGGCACCGTGACGCTGTGGTTCGCCGGCTTCGACCCCTACCTCACGCTCTTCTCGCTGCACTGGCTCTTCGAACCCGACCTCGCGACGATGTGGCCGGCCCTGCTCGTGCTTGTCCTGGTGCTGGGCGCGTCGCTGCTGGTGGAGCGGGCCTGGTGCCGCTATCTGTGCCCGCTGGGTGGCGTGCTCAGTGTGCTGGGGCACCTGTCGATCCTGCGGGTGCGCCGCAGCCCCACCGCGTGCACCGGCTGCAACCTCTGCGTCAAGCCGTGCCCGGTCGGCATCGACGTCGCCAAGCCCGTGCCGGCCGTGAGCACCGACTGCATCGGGTGTCTGGAATGTGTCGCCTCGTGTCCTACCGGTGGGGCGCTCGTCGTGTCGGCGGCAGTCCCCGGCGTCAGGCGTCGCACCCCGTCGGCACCGGCGGGGCCGGTGCCGGTCACCATCCGGCCGCGCCATGAGAGGGACGCCCGATGAAGGTCCTCAACCGGTTCGTCATGCCGACCTTGGCCCTCGTGCTCTTCTTCGGCACCATCGGGGTGTCCCAGGCCACGGGATCGTGGGTCACCAGTGGTCGCCAGGTGGTGGCAGCCGGCACTCCCCTCGGCGTGGCCGACCTCAAAGGATGGATGACCCTCGACCAGGCGGCTGCTGGGCTCGGTATGCCGGTTGCCGACCTCATCGGCCTGGTGGGAGCCCCACCCGGTGCCGTCACCGGCGCGACCGCGTTCAAGGACATCGAGGCGATCGTGCCGGGGTTCTCGCTCGCGACCTTCCGGACCGCGGTGCAGGCCCGCCTCGACCTCGCGCCGAAGGGCTGAGCCCTGAGGCCCGACGCCGGAGCCCGGTTGGGCCTCGGTGCCAGGCCCGTGAGCTAGGAGCGGGGCGGGCACATGATCGCACCGGTCACCCGGTTGCTCAGTCCGAGGAGCACCAGGCCCAGGGCCATCCACCCACCAGCTGCTGTGGCCGGCATACCGGTCGCACTGGGAGGCGTCGTCGTCGCCAGCGCCAGCGCGGCCACGACCGGGAAGAAGCCCGAGACGGCCGCGCACGGCGATCCGCCGAGGCCGAGGCGCGGGCGACCGTCGACGACGCGTAGGTAGCCCGCGAAGGTCAGCGCCGCACCGGCCGTCATCGCGATTAGCAGCAACGACCACATGGTGCCGTAGGCGAGGTAGAGCGGGGTGAAGATCACCGCCGCGACGAGCAGCACGGGCGGTGACCAGGCAGCGCTCACCGCCCGTCGCCAGGGCGCCCGGCCGCTGATCCGATCGAGCAGCTCAGGCGGGGTCGCCCGCACGAGAGCCCGGACCTCCGCGAGGCGAGGGTCCTCCGGCTGACCGGACGGACGGGCCGATCGGGCCGACCGGGCCATCAGCCCTCGGCAGCAGCGGTGCCGGCGCCGGCGCCGGACTGAGCGGCGATCTCGGCGTGGATAGCAGCCATGTCCAGGCTCCGCACTCCGTCGATGACCTGCTCGAGCGCGGCTGCGGGCAGGGCCCCGGGCTGGGAGAAGACGAGAACACCCTCGCGGAAGGCCATCAGGGTGGGGATCGAGGTGATCCCCGCGGCACCCGCCAGGTCACGCTCGGCCTCGGTGTCGACCTTCCCGAAGACGATCTCAGGGTGCTTCTCCGACGCGGACTCGAAGACCGGAGCGAACTGGCGACACGGACCACACCAGGCGGCCCAGAAGTCGACCAGGACGATGTCGTTGTCCAGGACGGTCTGGGTGAAGTCGGCAGCAGCGAGGGCACGGGTGGCCATGGGTCTCTCCTATCGGCGCGCACAGGCGCGGGTCGGCACGGTCAGGGAACGAACTATACCCCCCTGGGTATTCCGTCCACCGCAGTCGCCAGCGGCAACCAGAAGCTGAACGTGCACCCGTGCCCGGGACCGTCGGAGACGGCATACAGGTCGCCGCCGTGACCACGGGCCAAGGTGCGCGCGATGGTCAGTCCGACCCCGGTGCCGGGGTAGGCGCCGCCGGGCGCTCGGAAGAAGCGCTCGAAGACGCGGGCGAGGTCCTCCGGCGCCAGCCCGACCCCGGTGTCGGCGACATGGACGAGCGCCGCCTGCGGGGTCAGCTCCAGCCGCACAGTGACCGCGCCTCCGGATGGCGTGGCATGTAGGGCATTGCCGACGAGGTTGGTGACGATCTGGGCGATCCGGTCCGGGTCGGCCTGCACCCAGACCGGGGTCGTCCCCGGCTGCACCTCGAGCTGAACACCCCCCTCGCCGGCTTGGGGGATCAGCCGGCGAGCAGCCCCGGTGACGACAGCACCGAGTTCCATCGCCACGGGATGGATCGCCAGGCGGCCCTCGTCGGCCCGGGAGAGCGTGGACAGGTCCGTCGCCAGCCGCCGCAACCGCCGGGTCTCGGCCCGCACGAGGTCCAGCTGTGCCGGCGTCGTCGGGATGACCTCGTCGATCATCCCCTCCAGATAGCCGTCGATAACCGTCAACGGGGTGCGCATTTCATGGGCGACATCGGAGATCAGTGCGGTGCGCCGAGTTTCGGTGTCGGACAACGATTTCCCGAGTTCGTTGACGTCGTGAGCGAGGTCGGCCAACTCGCGATCGTGCGGCAGCGGCACCCGATGCGAGTAGTCGCCGTCGGCCAGCCGTCGGGCCGCCTCGCGCACCTGCCGCAGCGGCCGCACCAGCCGGTATGCCGCGACGGCGCCGGTCACGGTCGCGCCGGCGACCCCGATGAGGACCCCGATGAGCAGGGACTGGTCGACCGCGGAGGCCATCTGTTGGCGCAGCGTCCCCATCGCCCCGCCCGCGCCCTGACCCAGCCGGCGCACTCGTTCGTCGAACAGCAGCGGGGCCAGTTGGCGCACGACCAGCAGGGTGGCGCCCCCGGCGATGACCGCGACCGCCGCGTGGGAGACCACCAACCGGGTGACCAGTTTCATGGCCGGCCCGGCTCGGGTGAGGCCACGCACTTGTAGCCCACCCCCCGCACGGTGCCGATGAAGCGCGGCGCGTCGACGTCGTCGCCCAGGGCCTTGCGGATGCTGCGGATGTGCACGTCGACGACCCGCTCGTCGCCGAAGTAGTCATAGCCCCAGACCCGCTCGAGCAGTTGGGCCCGCGAGAAGACCCGCCCCGGCGAGCCGGCGAGCACGGTGAGGACGTCGAACTCCAGCGCGGACAGATGGACCGGCTCGCCGTGCGCGGTGACCTCACGCCGGGACGGATAGATGGTCAGCCCGGCAAAGGCCAGCACGCCGTCGTCGGTGTCGGTCGCGACCACACGGCGCAGCACCGTCTTGACCCGAGCCACGACCTCACGCGGGCTGAACGGCTTGGTGATGTAGTCGTCCGCGCCCACCGACAGGCCCACGAGGGTGTCGACCTCTTCGGCCCGTGCGGTCACGAGGATGACCGGGACCGCCGAGGTGGTCCGCACCCGGCGCAGCACTTCCAGACCGTCGATATCCGGCAGCCCGATGTCCAGCAGCACCAGGTCGGCGCCGGGCTGTCCGGGCGCCGGGGCAGCCAGCGCACTCAGGGCGGCCGCGCCGGTGGCCGACTCCTGGACGGTGTAGCCGTCGCGCTCGAGGTAGGCGCGCAGGATGGCGCGGATCTGTGGCTCGTCGTCGACGACGAGCACGCGTGCCCCCATCCCTGGCTCCTTCTCCCCTGGCGCGGATCGATCACGCCCATCGAACCAGCCCCACCCCCGATTCGTCGCACCCGGTCGGCAACTTTCGCGCAAGCTTCATCGTCCCCGCAGCGACCCTTCACAGCCGCGCGTTTGACTCGGAGCCAACCCCGCGGGATCCCCGCGACCGTTCGAGCTAGATCGACCCGAAGGAGCGCACCATGCGTCGACACCTCACCACCGTCCTTGCCGTCGGCACCGCAGGGGTCCTGCTGCTGCCCCCGGCCGCCTCCGCGTTCGGCGCCAGCGCGGGTGCGCGCCCGCTGCCTGCGACCGCCCGGTATGCCGTGCTCGACACCGTCCAGCCCACCGGCACCGCATCCCCCGAGCTCACGGCGGTCCTCGTCGCGATGCGGGAGGAGGAGCGGATGGCCCGCGACCTGTATGCCGGGTTCCTCGCCGCCTACCCCGACTCCCGGCCGTTCAGCCGGATCGTCTTGGCCGAACAACGCCACTACGCCGCGGTCGGGAGGCTGCTCACGGCATACGGGATCACCGACCCCGCAACCGGACGGGCCGCGGGCAGCTACGCCGACGCGGCCCTCCAATCCGCCTACGACGGGTGGAAGAGTGCGGGCGCGGGCTCGAAGACCGCGGCCTACCAGGCCGCTGTGGAGCTGGAGAAGCGCGACATCGCCGATCTGGAGAAGGCGATCGCCACCACAACCGACACCGAGGTGGTGCGCGTGCTCAACCGGCTGCTCAGCGCCTCGAAACGACACCTCGCCGTCTACACCCAGGCTGCCTCAGGCGCCGGCAACGGCCAGCGCCAGGGCCAGGGCCAGGGGCTGGGGCTGGGCAAGGGTGGCGCCGGCAAGAACGCCGGGATGGGGTCGAACGCGGGCCAGGGACAGAACTGCCCCGACGCTGCCCCACAGGCCTCCTAGGCCACCGGTTGCGCGGGCCGGTCCACGGTGCCCACACGCTGGTAGGGACGGCCCTGGGCCGGCCGCTCGTCGGGGGTGCCGCGGCGCGGCCACAGCGCCATGGCACGCTCGGCCTGCGCGGTGATGGTCAACGACGGGTTGACCCCGAGGTTGGCCGAGATCACCGAACCGTCGACGACGTGAATGCCGGGGTATCCCCAGACCCGGTGGTAGGGGTCGACGACGCCCCGCCGCGGGTCGTCCGAGATCGGGCAGCCGCCGAGGAAGTGGGCCGTGAGCGGCATGTCCGCCACCGCCGAGACATTGCCGCCGGCGACGACCCGGCCGCCGACCTGCTTCGACAGGGCCGCAGACATCGCGCGCACCCCAGCGCTGGCCTGAGGGAACCAGGTCGGGTTGGGCTGCCCGTGCCCCTGTGTCGAGGTGAGCCGCACCTTCCCCAGTACCCGAGCCGCGAGCCCAGTGCGCAGCTTCCCGCGCACGACGAGGGAGTTGTCCAGGCTCTGCATGACCAGGGCGATGACGGTGCGTTCGGACCATTTGCGCAGCACCAGGGTCCGGCCGAAGGCCAGGGGTTGCTTGGCCACTTCGCGGGCGAACTGCACGGGACGTCGCCAGCGGGCCCGGCCTGGGCCGGGGGGTGGCAGCGTGGGGTCGTCCTCGACCATGAGGGTCGCGAGCGCACCCATGAGGTTGGAGCCCTTGCCGTAACGGCAGTTCTCGACATGCGTGACCTCATCGACGTGGAACGAGGTCGTGATCGCGATGCCGCGGGTGATGTCGATGTCCTTCGGTGCCTTCATCGCCATCGCACCCCCGAGAGCTTCGGAGTTGGTGCGGGTGAGGTCACCCAGAGCCGGCGAGAGCGCCGGCAGCGAGCCGGTGAGCCGCAGTTGCTGCAGCAGCGACCCGGTCCCCCAGGCGCCGCCGGCCACGACGACCTGCTCAGCAGTGATGGTCTGCCGATCGTGGCGGACCCACGCGCCGGTGCGCTCGTGGGTCACGGCATACCCGGCCTCGGGGTGGGCCGGGTCGAGCGGGCGGATGTCGACGACCGTGCGCAGCGGCACAATCTGTACGCCGAGTCGCTCGGCCAGCCGGAGGTAGTTCTTGACCAGGGTGTTCTTGGCACCGTCGCGGCAGCCGACCATACAGTTGCCGCACAACGTGCAGCCGGTGCGCTCGGGCCCCTGGCCGCCGAAGTAGGGGTCGGCGACCCGCTCGCCCGGGCGGCCGAAATAGACCCCGACCGGGGTATGCCGGAAGGTCGACTCCACCCCGAGGCTCGCCGCCGCGTCGCGCATCATCGTCTCGACTGGGCCCTGGCACGGGTTGGTGACGACCCCGAGCATCCTGGTCGCGGTGTCGTAATGCGGCGCGAGCTCGGCCTCCCAGTCGGTGATGTGGGCCCACTGCTGGTCGGCGTAGAACGCGGCCGGGGGGCGATAGAGGGTGTTGGCGTAGTTGAGCGACCCGCCCCCGACTCCGGCACCGGCGAGGATCATGACGTCGCGCAGCCGGTGGATGCGCTGGACGCCGTAACAGCCGAGTTTCGGTGCCCAGAGATAGCGCCGGACGTCCCACGAGGTCTTGGCGAAGTCGGCGTCCTCGAACCGCCGCCCCGCTTCCAGGACCGTGACGGCGTACCCCTTCTCGGCCAGCCGCAGTGCGGCGACCGAGCCGCCGAATCCTGATCCCACGACCAGGACGTCGGTGTCGGTGGTGGACGAGCGGACGGCCTGGTGTGCGGTCATCGGATTCCCAACGCCTTGAGCGCTTTGAGACCGGCGCTGAAGACGCCGGCGAACTGCCGATCGCGCAGGCCGAGCTGCGGCCCGAGCGTGATGAGGTGTTGGGCGGTGATGCTCTGCACCTCGGTGTATTTGGTCATGCCCTCCGGCCCATGGCGACGGCCCAGCCCGGACTGCTTCATGCCACCCAGCGGCGACCCCATCGAGCCCCAGGACGCGGCGTGGCTGTCGTTGATGGAGACGGTGCCGGTGGAGATCTGCCGAGCCACCCGGCGCCCGGCCGCGATGTCGCGGGTCCAGATGCCGGCATGCAGCCCGTATGCCGTGTCGTTGGCGAGCGCGACCGCCTCCGTGTCGGAGGCGACCCGATAGACCGACAGCACCGGCCCGAAGGTCTCTTCGTCGCGACAGGCCATTGCTGGCGTGACGCCCTCCAGGACGGTCGGCTCGTAGAAGAACGGGCCGAGATCGGGCCGGGCCCGGCCGCCGACGAGCACCCGCGCGCCGTGGGCCACGGCGTCCTGGACGTGGCCATCGACCCGGTCGAGCTGGGCCTGCGAGAGCAGCGACCCCATGTCGATGCCGAAGTCCAATCCCGGCCCGAGCCGCATCGCGCGCACCCGCGGCAGGAAGCCGGCGAGGAACTCGTCGGCGACCTGCTCGTGCAGGATGAGCCGCTCACCGTGCATGCACAGTTGCCCGGCCGAGCCGAACGACGCCCGGCGCACGCCCTCGATGGCCTTGGGCAGGTTGGCATCGGGTCGCACGTAAAGCGAGTTCTTGCCGCCGAGCTCCAGCGAGAAGCCGACCAGCCGGGCCGCTGCGGCCGCCCCGACCCGCCGACCGGTGGGGGTCGACCCGGTGTAGGCGACATAGTCGGCGCTGTCGACGACCGCCTGTCCCACCGTCGCCCCGTCGCCCACGACGACCTGCAGCACGCCGTCGGGCAGCCCGGCCTCATGCAGCAGCCACGCGGCGTAGAGGGCCGTGAGCGAGGTCTCGCGGTCCGGGCGCAACACCACGGCGTTGCCGGCCATCAACGCGGGCAGGGTGTCGCCGATCGGGAGGGTGAGCGGGAAGTTCCACGGACTGACGATCCCCACCACGCCGATCGGCCGGCGCACCACCTGGGTGCGCGAGAGCATCGGGATGGCTCCGGAGAGCCGACGGTCACCGAGATAGTCGGCGGCTCGCCGGGCGTAGTGCCGCGCCGAGATCGCGATGCTCGCGACCTCCTCGAACGCGTCGACGCGCGCCTTGCCCGACTCCAGCTGGATGAGGTCCATGAGGGTGCGTTGGTTGGCCAGCACGAGGTCGTGCAGCCGCAGCAGGACCTGCGCCCGGTGCGCCAGGGGCAGCCGGGACCAGGGTCGCTGGGCGGCCCGCCCTTGCTCCACCGCCGAGCGGACATCAGCCGGGGTGGATTGCGGCAGGGTCGCGAGCGCCTCCCCGGTCATCGGGGTGTGCGAGGTATGCCGTTCGGCTCGCGGCCCAGCGACGACCAGGCGGGAAAGCCGTTGCAGGAGAACCTGATCCACGGCATACCGGCTGGCGATTGAGCTGGGGGTGGGGCTGGGCGCGAGACTCATGGCCGGCTCAGCCGTGGCTCGTCGGGGCGAGGACGACTTCCACGCGCTGGAACTCCTTGACATCGGAGTAGCCGGTCGTCGCCATCGCCCGGCGCAACGCGCCGATGATGTTGGTCGTGCCGTCGGCAGCACGGCCCGGGCCGAAGAGGATCTCTGCCATGCTGGCCCGCCGACCGACCTGCACCCGTTCGCCGCGGGGCAGCGACTGGTGGTGAGCCTCGGACCCCCAGTGGAAACCGGCGCCGGGCGCCTCGGTGGCGCGGGCCAGGGCCGCTCCGAGCATGACGGCGTCGGAACCACACGCGATGGCCTTGACGACGTCACCGGAGGTGCCGACCCCGCCGTCGGCGATGACGTGGACGTAGCGTCCGCCCGACTCGTCGAGGTAGTCGCGCCGCGCGGCCGCCACATCGGCGATCGCCGTCGCCATCGGGGCGTGAATGCCGAGGGTGCGCCGAGTCGTGTGGGCTGCTCCCCCACCGAAGCCCACGAGGACGCCCGCCGCGCCGGTCCGCATGAGGTGCAGGGCCGCGGTGTAGGTGGAGGCGCCCCCGACGATGACGGGCACATCGAGCTCGTAGATGAACCGCTTGAGGTTGAGCGGCTCGGCCTGACTCGACACGTGCTCGGCGGAGACGGTCGTGCCGCGAATGACGAACAGGTCGACACCCGCATCGACGACGGTGCGCCAGTGGGCCTGAGTGTGCTTGGGGCTGAGCGCTCCGGCGACCGTGACGCCGGCGGCCCGCAGCTCGCGCAGGCGTTCGCCGATGAGCTCGGCCTTGATCGGCTCGGCGTAGATCTGCTGCATCCGCGCGGTCGCGCGGGCCGGGTCGAGGGCCGCAACCTCCTCGAGGAGGGCCTCCGGGTCGTCGTAGCGCGTCCACACGCCTTCCAGGTCGAGGACCGGCAGACCACCGAGACGACCCAGCTCGATCGCCGTGGCCGGGGAGATGACCGAGTCCATCGGCGCCCCCATGACGGGGATGTCGAGGTGGTAGGCGTCGATCTGCCAGGAGACCGACACGTCCTCGGGGTCGCGGGTCCGCCGGGAGGGGACGATGGCGATTTCCTCGAGCGAATAGGCCCGGCGACCGCGTTTGCCGCGGCCGATCTCGATCTCGGTCACGTCCGAAACCCTACCCGCCGCACGGCATACGACGTCTGTCAGCGGGTGACGTAGTTGGGTGCCTCGACGATTCCCTGCACGTCGTGCGGGTGGCTCTCCTTGAGCCCGGCGGAGGTGATGCGGACGAATCGTCCGCGCTCCTTGAGCTCGGGAATCGTGCGCGCCCCGACGTAGAACATCGACTGGTGCAGCCCGCCGACCAACTGGTGAACGACGGCCTTGAGCGGACCGCGGTAGGCCACCCGCCCCTCGATGCCTTCAGGGACAATCTTGTCGTCGGTGTCGACGTCGGCCTGGAAGTAGCGGTCCTTGGAGAAGGACTTCTTGCCGCGGGAGGCCATCGCGCCCATCGACCCCATGCCGCGGTAGGTCTTGAACTGCTTGCCGTTGACGAAGACGAGCTCGCCGGGACTCTCTTCGCAGCCGGCCAGCAGCGAGCCGACCATGATCGTGTCGGCTCCGGCGACGAGCGCTTTGGCCAGGTCGCCCGAGTATTGGACGCCGCCGTCGGCGATGACCGGGACTCCGGCCGGGGCGCACGCCCGAGACGCCTCGTGGACCGCGGTGATCTGGGGCACGCCGACCCCCGCGACGACCCGCGTCGTGCAGATCGAGCCGGGTCCGACGCCCACCTTCACCGCGTCTGCGCCGGCATCGACGAGCGCCTGAGCACCCGCTCGCGTGGCGACATTGCCGCCGATGACCTGGACGTGCCGGGTCGCCGGGTCGGACTTGAGCTTGGCGATCATTTCGAGCATGAGCCGGGCGTGACCGTTGGCGACATCGGGCACGAGGATGTCGACGCCGGCCTCGACGAGCGTCGTGGCTCGCTCCCAGGCATCGCCGAAATAGCCGATGGCGGCGGCGACGAGCAGGCGGCCTTGGGCGTCCTTGCTCGCCTGGGGATATTGCTCGGACTTGACGAAGTCCTTGACCGTGATGAGACCGGCCAGGCGACCCTCGCCGTCGACGAGCGGCAGCCGTTCGCGCTTGTGCTGGCGCAGCAGCAGGGTGGCGTCCTCGCGTGAGATGCCCTCGGGCGCGGTGATGAGCGGCATCGGCGTCATGACCTCGCGCACGAGGGTCGTCGCCCACTCGGCGACCGGGGTGAAACGCAGGTCGCGGTTGGTGATGATGCCCAACAGGTGGTGACCGGGATCGACGACAGGTAGGCCGGACACGCGGTATTGCCCGCAGACGCTGTCGAGGTCCTCGAGGGTGGCATCCGGGCCGATGGTGATGGGGTTGCTGATCATCCCGGTCTGGGTGCGCTTGACGACGTCGACCTGGTAGGCCTGATCGGCGATCGACAGGTTGCGGTGCAGCACGCCCAGGCCGCCCTGGCGGGCCATGTTGATGGCCATCCGCGACTCGGTGACGGTGTCCATCGCCGCAGAGACAAGGGGGATGCGAATCGAGATCTCCCGGGTCAGCCGGGTCGTGGTGTCGACCTCGCTGGGGATGACGTCGGTTTCTCCGGGCAAGAGCAGGACGTCGTCATAGGTCAGGCCAAGGGGAGCGAAAGGGGTGTCCCCGCTCTCTCGGATGCTCTCGGGGGTCATTCCCGGATTCTACCGAGGCGATCCGCCCTTCCCGGTGGCGCCGACCGGCGCCGAGGGAGTGGCTGCGGGTGCGGCAGTGGCTCGGTTGGCCGAGCCCGGGGCGCTGGTTGCCGCTGGGGCGTTCCCGCCCCCGGCGTTGCCGGTGCCGTTGCCGGCGTTCGCATTGCCGGTGCCGGCGTTCCCGTTGGCGTTGGCGCCGCCGGCGTTCGCGTTGGCGTTGGCGTTGGCGCCGCCAGCGTTCGCATTGCCGGTGCCGGGGTTCGCGGCCCCGGTGCCGTTTCCGGCGTTGCCGGGCCCGGCGGTCCCATTCCCGCTGGTGGTCACGGTCCCGCCACCGCTCACCATCCCAGGGTTACTCCCGGTTCCTGTGCCGCTCCCGGTGGCTGCGCCGCTCCCGGACCCTCCGGTCGCTGGATTGGCTCCCCCGCCGCCCCCGCCGCCCGCGACGACGGCGGAGCCCCCGGACCCACGACCAGCGCCCTGGTCGGCCAGGGTGGGGTCGCTGGGTGGCAGCCGCAGTGACTCCAGCGCCGTGGGCGACCCGGCGGGGACTCCCGCGGCGGACGGCATACCAGAGCTGTCGCCCGCGCGGGCATCCGATGACGTCGTGTCCAGCCAGGGTGCCGTGGCTGGACCGCTGACCAGGTCGACCACGGTGACTGCACCGACCGGGTTGCCCAACCGGGCGAAGGTCTCCAGCCCCGGCTGGCGCTGCACCTCGGAACCGGCCGCAGGGGCGCCCGGTGCGTCCCCGCGGTCACTGCGAAGCGCGACGATCGAGTCCTCGACGCTGGGCAGGCCGTCGGAGACCGCTGCCGCCATCCCGCTGCCGGAGGCGAGGAAGGCCGCGGTCGCAAAGACCCCGAAGCCGATTCTCCGCCGACGCCGCCGGACGGGCAGCACCGGCTGGAGCGGCCGATCCACCGCAGCCGCGACCGCGGCGAGCAGCGCGCCCACGGCATCGTCACCGGTATAGGCGCGCATTCCCACCAGGGACAGCATCTCGTCGTCAGAGCCCAGCAGGTCGACGCGCACGGGGATGCTCACGAGTGCCCCCCGTCTGAGCCGGACAGCAGGGCGCGCAGGCTCGTGAGAGCGCGATGCTGCGCCACCCGCACCGCACCCGGAGTCTTCTCCAGCGCAGCGGCCGTCTCCTCGGTCCCCAAGCCCATGGCCACCCGAAGCAGAAGGATCTCGCGTTGGTTGGTCGGGAGCCGATCGAGCAGTGCGAAAGTGCGTGATACATCGTCACTGAGCATTGCCAGCTCTTCAGGCGTGCGGCCGGGGTCGGCGCTCTCGGGGATCTCGGCGACCGGAGCCGGTGACCGCATGAGAGCGCGCTGTGCATCGGCCACCTTGCGGGCCGTGATCGAGTACACGAACGCTTCGAAGGGCAGGCCGCGGTCGTCATAGGTCGCGAGAGCGGAATACACGGCCAGGCACACCTCCTGCGCAACATCCTGGGCCACGTCCTCGACGCCGAAGCGACCCAACCGGGCGCGGGCGTAGCGCAAGGCGAGAACCCTGACTCGGGCCAACAGCGCGTCGATGGCGGGTCCGTTCGGCGAACGAGCCGCGATGACGAGCTCACGCAAGGTCTGCGTGTCTAACGGCACCATCGTGGCGGCGGACTCATTCGTTACCGAGGGCAGCGGCGCAGGCTGCGCGGCACCCGGTGGCGGGTGCGATGCGTGTTGCCAGATGCCCACTGCGCTGGTCCCCCGTATGGCCGTCACCTGAGAGGCGTCCAATCCCTGCTGCGAGTGTAGGCCGTCACTCCAACCGCTGGGGGAGTTTGTGGACAGCCCGCCTTACCCATTCTTTACCAAGCCTTGGGCGAGGGCAGTCCCACTGTCGCCACCGATCGACATAGCGTTCACATCAGCTACCTCATCGGTGGTGATGACCCACGCGTTCCGCTTTCTCAGAGGGGAAGAGATGGCAGAGATCTCCCGCCTGCCCGGACCGATAGCGCACCAATGGTCGTGGCAGGAATCCGGTGCCTGTCGCCGGCTCAGTCCCGATGCGTTCTTCCACCCGGAAGGCGAACGGGGCGCCGCCCGCATCCAACGCGCGACCGCTGCCAAGCGGGTGTGCGGCGGGTGCCCGGTGCTGGCGCAATGCCGCAGCCACGCCCTGGCCGCGCGCGAGCCCTACGGAATCTGGGGCGGGATGACCGAGGAAGAGCGCGTGGCCGCGGCTTCGACTCGGGTCCCGCTGTCCGCCTAGGACCTGCGCGATCCGGCTGCACAGACAGGTATGCCGTGTGCCCTCGGGGGACACACGGCATACCTGTCTGGTCGTGCTGGGTGACTCAGTGGCCGTGACCGTGGCCGTGACCGGCCGCGGGGGCGGGCTCCTCTTCCTTCTTCTCCACCACGAGCGTGTCGGTGGTGAGGATCATCGAGGCGATCGACGCCGCGTTGCGCAGGGCTGACCGCGTCACCTTCACCGGGTCGATGACGCCGGCCTTGGCCAGGTCGACGTATTCGCCGGTGGCCGCGTCGAGACCGTGCCCGAGCGGGAGCTCGGCGACCTTGGTCGTCACGACGTAGCCCTGGTGGCCGGCGTTCTCGGCGATCCACCGCAGCGGCTCCGCCGCGGCCTTGCGCACGATGGCGGCACCCGTGGCTTCGTCACCGGAGAGGGTCAGCTCGTCGATGGCCGTGGCCGCGTGGATGAGGGCTGTGCCGCCACCGGCGACGATGCCCTCCTCGATGGCCGCGCGGGTCGCCGAGATGGCGTCCTCGATGCGGTGCTTCTTCTCCTTGAGCTCGACCTCGGTGTGGGCGCCGACCTTGATGACGCAGACGCCGCCGGCCAGCTTGGCCAGGCGCTCCTGCAGCTTCTCGCGGTCCCAATCGGAGTCGGTGCGCTCGATCTCGGCCTTGATCTGGTGGACCCTGGCGTCGACGTCGTCCTTGTCACCCTGGCCGTCGATGACGGTCGTGGTGTCCTTGGTGATGACGATGCGACGGGCCTGGCCCATCGAGTCGAGACCGACCTGGTCGAGCTTGAGGCCGACCTCTTCGGTGATGACCTGACCGCCCGTGAGGATCGCCAGGTCCTGGAGCATCGCCTTGCGGCGGTCACCGAAGCCCGGAGCCTTGACCGCGGCCACCGTGAAGGTGCCCCGGATCTTGTTGACGACGAGCGTCGAGAGAGCCTCGCCGTCGACATCCTCGGCGACGATGACCAGCGGCTTGCCGGACTGGACGACCTTCTCGAGCACCGGGAGCAGGTCCTGGATCGAGGAGATCTTGCCCTGGTTGATCAGGATGTAGGCGTCCTCGAGGACGGCCTCCATCCGCTCGGCGTCGGTGACGAAGTAAGCCGAGATGTAGCCCTTATCGAACTGCATACCCTCGGTGAACTCCAGCTCGGTCGCCGTCGTCGAGGACTCCTCGACCGAGATGACCCCGTCCTTGCCGACCTTGTCGAAGGCCTCGGCGATGGTCTGGCCGATCACCGTGTCCTGGGCCGAGAGCGAGGCGACCTGACCGATCTCGTCGGTGCCCTCGACCTCGCGGGCGTTGGCCAGCAGCCGGTCGTTGAGCGCCTCGACGGCCTGGTCCATGCCGCGCTTGAGGGCAGCCGGAGCAGCGCCCGCGGCGACGTTGCGCAGGCCTTCCTTGACCATGGCCTGGGCGAGCACCGTGGCGGTGGTCGTGCCGTCACCAGCGATGTCGTTGGTCTTGGTCGCGACCTCCTTGGCCAGCTGCGCGCCGAGGTTTTCGTAGGGGTCCTCCAGCTCGATCTCCCGCGCGATGGTCACGCCATCGTTGGTGATCGTCGGAGCGCCCCACTTCTTGTCGATGACGACGTTGCGGCCCTTGGGGCCGAGGGTCACCTTGACCGCATTGGCCAGGGCGTCGACACCTCGCTCCAGGGACTTGCGTGCTGCGTCGTCGAACTCCAGCGTCTTTGCCACGATCGCCTACCTCAGCCGATGACGGCGAGGACGTCCCGCGCCGAGAGGATGAGGTATTCCTGGCCGCGGTGCTTGATCTCGGTGCCGCCGTACTTGCTGTAGATGACGCGGTCGCCGACCTGGACGTCGACCGGCACGCGGTTGCCCTTGTCGTCGATACGGCCCGGTCCGACGGCGAGGACCTCGCCCTCCTGGGGCTTCTCCTTCGCGGTGTCCGGGATGACCAGGCCGGATGCGGTCGTGGTCTCGGCCTCGAGCGACTTGACCAGGATGCGGTCTTCGAGCGGCTTGATGGAAACCGACACTTCGGTGTCCCTTCCCTTCGTGGGTTCCTGCCGGCCGTCACGGCCGGGCAGGGAGTCGTCAACGATGTGGTCGCCCTGGCCGACCTCGCCGTCGCGGGAGTCGACGCCGACCGAGCGTCAGCACTCTCACGGGGAGAGTGCTAACGCCAATCTAGGTATGCCGTTAGCACTCGGTCAAGTCGAGTGCCAGCGGGCGGTGTGTTCGGCACCGACCCGCGGACATGGCCGCCCCTACGCTGGAGCCATGACCAGTCGGGTTGGTGGGGGGCCGATGACTCCCGAGACCGCGACCTGGGTCACCTCCCCGGCCGCGTCCGGCCTGCTGGCGCAGGCGATGGCGACCGCCCCGTCGCGCGAACTTGCCCTGCAGACCCGGCTGCGCGGCGAAGGGCACGACCCGGCCCAGGTCGCGGCGGTCCTGGCCGTGGTCGCGGCGCGGCAACGAGCCCGCGCGAAGTTCGGTGCGGCGGCCGACCGGATGTTCTTCACCCCTGACGGTCTCGAACAGGCCACCCGGCCGGTACTCGCCGCACGGCATACCGCCCGGTTCGTCCGTGCCGGGGTGACGACGGTCGCCGACCTGGGCTGTGGGATCGGCTCGGACGCCCTGGCGTTCGCGACGGCCGGCGTCGACGTGCTCGCCGTCGAGGCCGACCCGGTGACCGCTGCCTTCGCCCGGGCCAACCTTGCGCCGTGGTCGAACGCCCGCGTCGTGACCGGCCGGGCCGAGCAGGTGCCGCTGCCGGGCGAGGCGACCGGACGGCATACCGATGCGGTCGGGGTGTGGGTCGACCCGGGGCGGCGCGTCCGGGGGGTTGCCGACGCGCGGGGCCGGTCGCGGCGGCTCTTCGCGGTGGAGGACATGGACCCGACGTGGGATCAGGTATGCCGGTGGGCCGAGCAGGTGCCGGCGACCGGGGCGAAGCTCTCCCCGGCCTTCCCGCACGGCCGGATCCCACCCGGAGCCGAGGCGCAATGGACCTCGTGGTTGGGCGAGGTCCTGGAGTGCGCGATGTGGTGGGGGCCGCTCGCCCTCGCGACCGGGCGCACAGCTGCGGTATGCCGTGCGGACGGGCGCGGTGGGATGACCGAGGCGGTCGTCACCGAGGCAGATGCGGCGGTCGGCTCGGCAGCGACCTCTCCGGTCCTGTCCGGAGCCGGGGAGCTCGGGCCGTGGCTGTGGGAGGCCGACAAGGCCGTCGTCCGGGCCGGGTTGACCGGGGCGCTGCCGGGGCGGGAACTGACCCGAGGGGTCGGGCTGAGCTCGGGAGACGCGGGTGCCGCCCTGCCGTGGGCTCGCCGGTATGCCGTGCTCGACGCGATGCCGGCGCGCCCCAAGGTGGTGCGCGCCTGGCTGCGCGAGCGGGGCGTCGGCACCCTGACCCTGAAGAAGCGCGGGGTGGCCCTCGACCCGGATCGCTTCCGTCAGGAGACCGGGAAGGTGACTGGCGACAGCGCGGCGACTCTCGTGCTGACCACCATCAGCGGAGCCGCGACCGCGATCGCGCTGGGGTGAACTTCTCCGAATCTCCGGACAACTCCGGGCGACTCGGGCATCCTGCCGGTATCGGCTGTCACCAGATGGGAGAGTCCAGATGCCCCCCGCGCCCGACCACGAACCCCCGCTCCCGGCCATGACCGAGCCCTCGCTACATCTGGCCTTCAAGGACTTCGCGGGAGACAGGTGGGTCGTGTCGCCCGGCGAGGAGCTCACCTTCACGGTCACCTGGGCCGATCTGCCGGCCGGGCACTCCACCACGGGGTCCATCCAGGCCGGCACCCCCCAGCGGGAGTTGCGATCCTTCGACATCCCCAAAGACTCCGACAGCACGACCATCACCGGGATCACCTACGACGCTGAGCACGGCACGACGTACACCGCCGTTATCGCGCTCGGCCACCCGCCCCTGACGAGCGAACTCTCGGTCAGTACCCAACCACCTGCCAAACCCCCGACCGACCCGACCGAGGGCGGGAACCACGTGATCGACGTCGAGCCGGGGCAGTACGACGGGGGGTTCGCGCTGCTGAGCGGGCTTGCGCTGCTCCTGCTGAGCGTCATCGTGCTCAACGCGTTCTGGGACCGCTGGCCCAAGTTCGAGTTGAGCCCGTCCACCCTCGCCGACGGCCGGGCGGTGGACACCAAGGCCGAGCAAGGCTTCCTGTTCATCGCCATGCTCGCTGTCGCGATCGCGGCGGTATTGCTCATCGCGGGGACCTGGCTGGGCGCTCTCGAGACCAGGGGGCGACTGACCGTGAGGATTCCGGTGCCCGGCAACATCCGAAGCGCTGATCGGGAGGCGGCTGACGCCGCCATCGAGAACGCCGACAAGATCCTCGGACGGCTCACTCTCATGCGCGGCACGATCGCCGTCATCAGCGCCGGGATCGCGATCTTGCTCATGGCGCTGGCCTCCAGTTGTCAGGTGGCCGTCAGCAGTCACGGCGCAGCCGCTCCGACCTCATCCTCACCCGCCGCACCAGCAACGAGCTCTCCCACCAGCAGCACGGCGTCGACCCCGACCGACGCAACTCCAGCCCCCGCCCGGTCGTGACCGGCACCGGTGCCGCGCTGGCCGCGGTTGTCATCGCCGTTCCGCAACCCCGCTGGTCCAATGATCGCCAGGCACTGCCCGGGCTGCCCGGTGCGGAACGGGACGGACAGAACTGGCGCCGGGTGCTGGGCGGGGTCGTCTCCAACGCCCCTGAGCCGCACGCGAACCATGCCACGGTCGAGCGGGACCTCACCGCGGCGATCCGATCGCTGCGCCCCTGTGGTCGCCTGGTGGTGACCTTCGCCGGTCACGGGATCGCCTACCCACTCACCGACGCGCGCGGCGAGGCAACCATCGGCTACGACCAAGCGGTCGTCGTCGACGACGGCCCCATCCTCAACGGGCTGTTCGGCCAGATGTGGCGCCTGCGGCCCGACATCGAGGTGCTGGCCATCATCGATGCTTGCCACTCCGCCGATGCCATCGTGCGGCTGGCAACCGATCGCACCAGGCCGGCCGAGAACGATCTCGGTCTGCCGCTGTCCGACCCTTGTCCCGGCACGCTATCCCCGGCAGCCGGGTCTCGGTCGGCTCGCCCACGCGCCCAGATGACCAACGCGGCACCGGCCCGCTTTCCGACCTCGACCCAGCGCTGGGAGATCCCGGCGGCCAAGCTGCTGCACGTCGCGTCATCAGCCGCCGACCAAAGGGCCAGGGAAACCCCCGACGGGGGCTACTTCACCACCGCCTTGCTCGCGAAGCTGCAGTACTCAGCGTGTCGAGCGTCGATCCGCACCTGGCTGACCGAGACCGCGCAACGGCTAGCTCAGACCGAGCCGGTCGCGCAGACCCAGACCATGAACGTCACTTATGTCGGACCCGGCACCGACGTCCTGACGTTCCTGGATTCGGCGGTGGGGTTCGGCTGACGGCCGGTCAGAACCGCGGATCGGTCTGCGCGCCGCGGTGCTGCACCGCGGCCGCGCCGGCGTGCACCGCCCAGCGCATCGCGAGATCCCGCGAATCGCCCCGGCACAGCGCGGCGGCGAGCGCCCCACAGAAGGCATCCCCGGCACCGGTCGTGTCCACGACCGCTTCCGGATCCACCGGTATGCCGTCGACCCGCAGGTCGTCCCACTGCGCCCCGGCAGCACCGAAGGTCACGACCAGCGACCCCGGCAGCAGCCCGGAGTCGGCCAGCGCCATCGCCTCGTGCTCGTTGACGATGAGCGGGTCGGCCGCCGCGAGCACGTCGGGCGGCAGGGCGGCATACGGGGCGGCGTTGATGACCACCCGAGCACCCGCGGCCACAGCGATGCGCACCGCCTCGACGACGACGGGGACGGGGATCTCCAGCGAGCACAGCAGCACGTCGGCAGCGGTGATGTCGTTGACATCCGCGCGGGCCAGCTCGTTGGCACCGGGCAGCACGACGATGGTGTTGTCGCCGTTGTCGGCGAGGGTCACCTGGGCCATGCCGGTCCAGTGCCCGTGCTTGACCGCCAGGCGCGGGTAGGCCCCCCGGCTGGACAGGCGCACCGAATAGGCCCGTCCGGGCTCGTCGTCGCCGACCGCGCCGATCATGACGACCGACGCCCCGGCCTCCGCGGCGGCGACGGCCTGGTTGCCACCTTTCCCACCGGCATACCGCAGCACCGGGCCGGTCGCGAGGACCGTCTCGCCCGGGCCGGGGATCTGCTCCACGGGGGTGACCAGATCGACGTTGAGTGATCCGAGGACGAGGACGCGACCCATGCTCGCGAGCGTATCGCGCGGCGAGGTGCACTACGGTCGCCGGTATGCCGTCCCGCCCAACCGCACGCCGCGCCCGCCGCGCCCACCGACTGTGGTCCGGCCTTGCCCTCGTCGCCTTGGCCGGCGCGGCCGGGTGCTCCGAGGAGTCGACCGCGGTCCCGCCC
>JBGAQV010000043.1:0-22119 GCA_044220505.1 Dermatophilaceae bacterium | reverse complement strand
GGTCCCGCCGAGGCTGGTGGGGTGGCTCGTGGGGCGGGGCGGGTGGTCTTGGGGGGGCGGAATCCGGGGCGGCGGTGTAGCTGCGCCGCCGGACCGGGATCGGCCTGGGCTGGTCACCGGAGAGTTCCTGGCCGTCCATCGGTCGCTCCATCCGGTCGTGCTCGTGGCAGCTCGTCGTCCTGGCACCCCGGGCGCTCCCGCGGCCCGCGTCCCTGCTGATGCATCCGTCAAGTCTGACACAGCAGCGGCCGGGCGCCTGGGATCGACCGGGTGACCGCCGGTCGCGCCTGGGGATGAAGGGGGCGTCGGACGCGCGGCGCGGCCCGGGCCGGCAGCTAGGATTGCGGGGCGATCATCCCGAGTCGAAGGAGCGAGTGTGGATCCCGACCTCCTTGTCGTCGGGTCCGGGCTGTTCGGCCTGACGGTGGCCGAGCAGTGCGCGACCCGGCTGGGGATGCGGGTGCTGATCCTCGAGCGACGCGGCCACATCGGGGGGAATGCCTACAGCGCTCCGGATCCGCAGACGGGCATCGAGGTCCACCAATACGGGGCTCACCTCTTCCACACCTCCAACGAACGGGTCTGGGAGTACGTCAACCGGTTCACCAGCTTCACCGATTACGTGCACCGGGTTTACAGCACTCACCGCGGTGAGGTCTTCCCGCTCCCGATCAACCTCGGCACGATCAACCAGTTCTTCCGGGCGGCCTATACCCCGTCCGAGGCCAGGGCCCTCATTGCGACCCAGGCAGCCGAACTCGAGGGCAAGGAGCCGACGAACTTCGTGGAGAAGGGCGTCTCGCTCATCGGGCGCCCGCTCTACGAGGCGTTCATCGCCCACTACACCGCCAAGCAGTGGCAGACGGCGCCGGAGCTTCTCTCGGCCGACATCATCTCGCGACTTCCGGTGCGCTACACCTACGACAACCGCTACTTCAGCGACACCTACGAGGGTCTCCCCACCGATGGGTATGCCACGTGGCTGACGCGCATGGCTGACAACCCTGCCATCGAGATCCTCACCGACACCGACTTCTTCGACACCGCTACGCCGTGGCACCGCGATGCCGTCGTCGGGCGGATCCCGGTGGTCTACACCGGCCCGGTGGACCGCTTCTTCGACTATGCGCACGGCGAGTTGGGTTGGCGCACCGTCGATCTCGAGCACGAGGTGGTGCCGGTCGGAGATTTCCAGGGCACGTCCGTGATGAACTATCCGGATCCCGACGTCCCCTACACTCGCATTCTCGAGTTCCGGCACTTCCATCCGGAGCGCAACTACCCGAGCGACCGCACCGTCATCACCCGCGAGTACAGCCGCTTCGCCGGTGTGGACGACGAGCCGTACTACCCCGTCAACACCCCCACCGATCGTGAGCGCCTGCTCGCCTATCGGGAGGCGGCCAAGGGCGTGCCCAACGTCCTGTTCGGAGGCCGGTTGGGCACCTATCAGTACCTCGACATGCACATGGCGATCGCTTCGGCGCTGAGCCTCGTCGACAACGTCATCGAACCGCGCATCCGGGACGGTGCGGCCTGGCAGGGGACCCGCCAGCCTGGGAGATCCGGGCAATGACCACACAGCATGCCTCGTTGGCAGAACCTGCCCGGGACGGGGAACCCCGGTGGGAGCTGGCCGCCCGGGTCGTTCTTCCGCTGACCGTCGACGAGGACGTCCTCCCCCTCTACCTCGAGTCGGGTCGCCGCTATCCGGGGGTCGACGACCGTTTCGATCGCCAGGTCCGCGGCTGGGGGGGCAACCGCATCCGCCAGGCGCCTCCCGAGGGCGAACCCCGATCGTTGACGGGACATGTGCTTGGACGCACCGCCGTGCGCGTGCCTGCCAACGAGCGGATCTCTTTCGCGACCTACTTCAACGCCTTCCCTGCCTCCTACTGGCGACATTGGACCACCATCAGCGCAGTCCGGCTCGTCGTGCAGACCGAGGGGGAACTCACCCTCGTCGTCTACAAGTCCAACGCCCGCGGGGTGGCCCAACAGGTCCGGCGCATGGCCGTCGGCCCCGGCGCCGCGACGACCGAGGTCGACCTGGACCTCAGCTCCTTCGTCGACGGCGGGTGGTACTGGTTCGATCTCGTCGGCGGAGGACCGGACAGCCGGATGCATCGGGCCGAGTGGCACGTCCGGGGGAGCCGTCTGCGAGACCCCCGGTTATCCATCGGGATCACCACCATCAATCGAGTGGACTTCTGCCGCGCCACCGTCGCGGCCATCGCGGCGGACAGCGACCTGCGCGCGCACCTCGACACCGTGTACGTCGTCGACCAGGGCACCGACCACCTCGATGAGGCGCCAGGTCTCGACCGCCTGGTCGACGAACTCGGTCCCCAGCTGCGGATCATCCGGCAGGACAACCTCGGTGGGTCTGGCGGCTTCTCCCGAGGGATGTACGAATCGCTCACCGCGGGCCGCAGCACCTTCCACCTCGTCCTCGATGATGATGTCCGGATCGAGCCCGAAGCGATTCTGCGGGCGGTGCGGTTCGCGGCATACACGCGGGTCGCCACGATCGTCGGTGCGCACATGTTCGACCTGCACAACCCCACGACGCTGCACTCCTTCGGTGAGGCCATCGAGACAGATCGCTTCTGGTGGGGTCCGGTGCGTGGTGTCCAGGCGGAGTGGAATCTCGCCTTCGACGGCCTCCGCGAGACCCCCTGGCTGCATCGGCGCACCGACGTCCACTACAACGGGTGGTGGATGTGCCTGATCCCGCTCGAGGTGATCCGCACGATCGGGCTTTCGTTGCCGATCTTCATCAAGTGGGACGACGCGGAGTATGGCATCCGCGCTCGGGCCGCCGGATTCCCCACCGTGAGTCTGCCCGGCGCCGGGGTCTGGCACGTGTCGTGGAACGACAAGGACGACACCATCGACTGGCAGGCCTATTACCACCAGCGCAACTGGCTGCTCGCGGCCTTGCTGCACTCACCGCTCCCGCACGGTGGAACGGCACTCCAAGAGAGCTTTCAGTGGCTGGCCAAGAACTGCTTCTCGATGCGTTACTACGCCAACGCGGCCCGCATTCTGGGATTGAACGACCTGCTCGACGGTCCTGACCATCTGGCGGCGACCCTAGCGAACCGCCTGCCCATCCTGCGCGCCATGCAGGGCGACTATGTCGACACGCGGTTCTCTCCCGACCCGGATGCGTTCCCGGCACCGACCGGCCTCGGGCTCGTCGGCCCGGCACCGACGATGCCACAGCGCTCGAGGTTGCTGCCGTGGGCGGCCAAGACAGCGATCACCCACCTTCGGGCGGCGGATCCCGCGGCCACGCAGCGCCCGCAGGCCGTCATTCCATACCGGTATGCCGTGTGGTGGTACCTCTCGCAGTTCGACTCGGCCGTGGTGTCCAGGGCGGACGGCACAGGGGCGGCCTTCTACCAGCGCGATCGGCAGCTGTTCCGCTCCCAACTCGTGGAGGGAGCCCGGTTGCACGCTCGGCTCTATCGGGAGTGGGGGAGGCTGGCCACGGCATACCGGGAGGCGCTTCCCGAGCTGACCTCGCCCCGTGCCTGGGCGAGGATCTTCGGGCTGGACAGCGCGTCGTGAAGCGGCCCACATCCCTCGAACCCGGGCTCGTCATCCCCGGGCGCAGCCATGGCCTGCTGGACGTGCCGCGGTGGCGTTTCCTGCTGTCCCTGCTGGTCAAGAAGGAGCTGCGGGTCCGGTATCGCGGCAGCGCTTTGGGCCTGCTGTGGTCCTACGTCAAGCCGGGCGTCCAGTTGATCGTCTTCTATATCGCCATGGGGAAGTTCCTTGGGCTGGAACGCGGCATACCAAACTTCGTGATCTACCTGTTCTCGGGGATGGTGATCGTCAACTTCTTCGGCGAGGTGTTCGGCAACACCACCAAGTCGATCGTCGTCAACGCGGACCTGGTGAAGAAGATCTACCTGCCTCGCGAGCTCTTTCCGGTCGCGAGCGTGTGGGTGGCCTTCATTCACCTCGTGCCCCAGTTGGTGGTCCTCATTGTCGCCGCCCTCGTCTCGGGCTGGCGACCCGGACTGCTCAACATCGCGGCCATCGTCGGTGCTCTCGTGCTGACCGTCGTCTTCGCGTTGGGGCTTGGGTTGATGTTCGGGGCCTTCAACGTGCTCTTCCGGGATGCCGAGAACTTCGTCGAGTTGATCCTCATGATGGCGGCGTGGGTGTCGCCGGTGCTCTACACCTGGGCACACGTCGCGACCGTCATTCCCGACAGCCTTGACTGGGTGTACAAGCTCTACCCGATCACCGCGGCTGTCGAACTCAACCATGTGGGTTTCTGGATTCCCACAGCTGCGGTCGCCGAGCGCTACCCGCAGGGCACCGGGCCGCTCATCGACTCGCTGCCGATGTGGGCGGGCGCAGCGCTGGTGCTCTCGGTGCTGTGGTTAGTCGTCGGGCAAACGGTCTTCAGTCGGCTCGAGTCGCGGTTCGCCCAGGAGCTCTGAGATGACCCGCGCCATCGTCGTCGACCATGCCGTCAAGCAGTTCACCCTGCGGCATACCTGGTCGATCAAGGAATACGTCGTCTGGAACCTCACCGGACGCGGCGGCGAACTCAAGGAGAGCTTCCTTGCCCTCGATGATGTGAGCCTCACCGTCCGACAGGGTGAGTCGGTCGGGCTGCTCGGCCGCAACGGATCGGGCAAGTCGACGCTGCTCAAGCTCATCTCGGGAGTCTTGCGACCGGACCGCGGTCAGGTCGGAGTGCGAGGACGTGTCGCCGGGCTCATCGAGGTCGGGGCGGGGTTCCACCCCGATCTCACCGGTCGCGAGAACATCTACCTCAACGGGTCGATCCTCGGAATGACCGAGCGAGACATCGACGCACGCCTCGACGAGATCATCGCCTTCAGTGAGATCGAGGGCCGCTTCATCGACAGCGAGGTGAAGTTCTACTCGTCGGGCATGTTCTTGCGGCTGGCCTTCTCCGTGGCGGCTCACAGCCACCCCGACGTCTTCCTGATCGACGAGATCCTTGCCGTCGGCGACGAGCCCTTCCAACGCAAGTGTTTGGAGCGCATCGCCGAGTTGCGCACGGCCGGCCAGACGCTCGTCATCGTCACCCATGACCTCAACCTGGTCAGTCGCGTCGCGGACCGAGGAATCGTCTTGGCCAGTGGGCGCACCGTCTTCGACGGTCACATCGACGGAGCAGTCGCGCGGCTGCGCGGTGAGGGGTGAGCACGCCGATACCCGGCGTGGGCAGTGGCCCGCCGGGGTGGTTGCTGCGGGTCATCCGCGATCAGCGGGTCGCCTTCCTGGTTGTCGGGCTGGTCAACACGGCGATCGGGTTCGTGGCCTTCTTCGGTTTCGACGACCTCTTCACCGCGTTTCGGCCGGGCGTGTTCGACCGGTTCGGGCCGGTGGGTTCGGACGCCGACGCGGTCGCGCACAACACCCTTGTGTTGGCCTGCGCTCATGTCGTCACGGTCGTCTGTGCCTTCGTCCTCTACCGCACCGTGGTCTTCCGGGTGCGTGGTCACCTGTGGCGCGACCTGGCTCGCTTCGAGAGCGTCTACCTCACCTCGATCGCCATCAACTGGCTGGCGCTCAACCCGCTGGTCATCTGGCTGGAGATGAGCCCCAAGGTCGCCCAGACGCTCATCGTCGTCTTTCAGGCCTTCTTCTCGTGGTTCGCCCACAAGCATTTCTCGTTCCGGCGCAAGCCTGCAGATCCACCAGGTGATGGGAGCCCCTCGTGAGTCATCCCCGGGTGTCGGTCGTCATCCCCGCGTTCCAGAACGCCGCATTCATCGAGGCGACGGTCGAGTCGGTGCTAGCGCAGACGTTCACCGACTTCGAACTCGTCGTCGCCGACCACGGATCGACGGACGGCACCTGGGAGCGGCTGGCCCGGTTCGCCGACGACGACCGGGTCACCCTCGTGCAGACCCCGCCCGGCGGGGGGGCTCCGGCGAATTGGCAGGCCGTCACCGCACGGGCTCGGGGCGAGTTCGTCAAGCTGGTCTGTGGCGACGACCTCGTCTACCCGACCTGCTTGCGCGAGCAAGTCGACGCGATGGATGCCCATCCTGGGGTCGTGCTCGTCGCCGGTCGACGGGACCTTGTCGACGCCTCCGGGGCGGTCGTCATGGGTGGGCGTGGCATGTCGCGCATCTCCGGGTTGCACGATGGGCGCGTCGCGATTCGGCGCACCGTGCGGATGGGCACCAACATCTTCGGTGAGCCCGCGACCGTGCTCTTCCGTCGTCGCGACCTGGAGGCGGTCGGCGGGTGGTGGTCGGACTACCCGTATGTCATCGACGAGGCCACCTACGCGCTCGTGCTGCTCCGCGGGGACCTGTATGCCGTGGACCGCAGCATCGCGGCCTTCCGTATCTCCAATGGGCAGTGGAGTGTCGACCTGGCCACTGAACAGGCTGCCCAGGTTATCGGGTTCCACGACGCGCTGGCCGCCCGGGCGCCCGGGCTGCTCAGCCGGCGCGATCTGGCCGTCGGCGCCGCGATGGCCCGCGGGCTCGGGGTTGCCCGCCGGCTCACCTACCTCGCGTTGCGCCGACGGATGAGCACCACCGAGTAGCCACGGTCACCCGGGGACGGATCTGCTGCGGAGGTGAGGCGGGTCATGAGACCCAGTCGGACGGCATACCTGGGGCACTAGAGTCGGGGCATGGACAAAGTCGTCTCTTCTGCTGCCGAGGCAATTGCCGGCATCTCTTCGGGCATGTCTCTCGCCGTGGGAGGCTTCGGCCTCTGCGGCATCCCTTCGGTCCTCATCCAGGCGTTGCACGATTCCGGGGTGGACCAGCTCGAAGTCATCTCCAACAACTGTGGAGTGGACGACTGGGGCTTGGGAATCCTGTTGATGGACAAGCGGATTCGCCGGATGGTGTCGTCCTATGTCGGTGAGAACAAGGAGTTCGCGCGGCAGTACTTGCACGGGGAGCTGGAGGTCGAACTCACCCCGCAAGGCACCTTGGCCGAGCGGATGCGCGCTGGCGGCGCCGGTATCCCCGCGTTCTACACCATGACCGGGGTCGGCACCCAGGTAGCCGAAGGCGGGATGCCGTGGAAATACCACGCCGACGGCACCGTCGACGTTTCGTCACCACCCAAGGAGACTCGCGAGTTCGCGTGGATGGGCCGGCCTCGTGAGTTCGTGCTCGAGCAGGCGATCGTCGCGGACTACGCCATGGTGCGTGCGGCTGTCGGCGATCGGCACGGCAACCTCGTCTTCAACGAGTCAGCCCGCAACTTCAACCCGCTGGCTGCCATGGCCGGGCGGATCACCATCGCCGAGGTCGAGAAGCTCGTCGAGCCTGGCGACATCCCACCCGACCAGGTCCACCTACCCGGCATCTACGTCCAGCGGGTCCTGCCGCTGACTTCCGAGCAGGCGACCACCAAGCGCATCGAGCGCCGCACCGTGACCAAGGAGGCCTGAGCCATGGCTCTCACCCGCGAAGAGATGGCCGCGCGCGCCGCGAAGGAACTGTCCGACGGCGCCTATGTCAACCTCGGCATCGGCCTGCCGACCCTCGTGCCCAACTACGTCGACGACGACGTCGAGATCGTCCTGCAGTCCGAAAACGGCATCCTCGGCGTCGGCGCCTATCCCACCGAGGACGAGGTCGACCCCGACCTCATCAACGCCGGCAAGGAGACCGTCACGGTGCGCCGCGGCGCGTCCTTCTTCGACTCGGCGACGAGCTTCGGGATGATCCGGGGTGGCAAGGTCGACGCGGCGATCCTCGGGGCCATGCAGGTCTCCGAACGCGGTGACATCGCCAACTGGATGATCCCCGGCAAGATGGTCAAGGGGATGGGCGGCGCAATGGACCTCGTCCACGGCGCCAAGCACGTCATCGTCCTCATGGAGCACGTCGCCAAGGACGGCACCTACAAGATCGTCAAGGAATGCTCGCTGCCCTTCACCGGCAAGGGCGTCGTGCAGCGGATCATCACCGATCTCGCAGTCATGGACGTCACCGACGACGGCCTGGTGCTGCGCGAGCTCGCACCTGGAGTCACGGTCGAAGACATCAAGGCGGCGACTGAGCCCGAATTCCGGGTCGAACTCGACTGATCACGAAGGCTATTCGGTCAGATCAAGGTGAACGCGTTCGGCGGCCAGCCGATGAGCCTGGTCGCCGTTCGCGTTGCGGATCAGCACCACCGATCCGCCGCTGGCCCACGCCGCGAGAGTGCCGGACAGGAAGGCATCCAGGACGTCGGGCACGCGCACCCGGCTGCCCGTCGACACGTGGCCCGGGTCGACGAGATCCCGGTATGCCGTGTGGTCACCGCCGCGCGCCCACCCTGGATCGTCGGGCATCGGCTCGGCGAGGGCGACAAAATCGTCCGGGTAGCCCGCGAGCTCGGCAGCCTCGTCGACGACACCGACCGGAGTGTCCGGGTTGGACCGTGCCAATGCCGCGAGTGTGACGAGCACGGCATACCGACCGTCCTGGACGACCGTCGCGGCCAGGGCCGGATCGTCGGTGACCACGACGTCGGCTGCGGCGGCGTCCGGTCCGGTGACCAAGCAGGCGCCGGTCGACCACGTCGCCAGGGCCCAGTAGAGCGCCCGCCAATGCGCAGGCAGGGCGATCCCGACCGTGCTGTCCGGTGACACGTCGGCGTCCTCGGCCAGCAGCGTGGCCGCCTTGGCGTTCCACGTGGCCAGCACGCGGGCCGAGAGCTCGATGCGTTCCCCGGTGGCGTCGTCGTAGCAGGTGGCGCGCGGGGCGGTGGCGTCGGCCCGGCGGAGCGAGGCGAGCAGCTGGTGCGGAAGTGTCACCCCGGCAGCCTAAGGTGGGCCGCGTGAGCGGCGTCGACGAGGGCAGCCAACGCACCTGGCGCACTCCGCGACCCCTGCAGCTCGGCGCGGTGCTCGCAGTTTTCCAGCGCGGGCCCGGGGATCGCTCCTATCGCTCCGGCCCCGACGGGTCGGTGATCCGGTGCGTGCGCACGCCCGGGGGCCCGGCCAGTGTGCGGCTGGTAGCGACCCCACGGCATACCGAAGTAACCGTCACCGCCTGGGGACCCGGGGCGGCGTGGGCGCTGCACCATGCGCCGGACTGGGTGGGCGACGGCGACGACGCGAGCGGATTCGAGCCGCGCCACCCGGCGGTGGCCCAGGCGTGGCGTCGGTTCGGCGGCTGGCGCGTGCCCGCCAGCAGGCTCGTGCTCGACGCACTCTTGCCCGCGATCATCGAACAGAAGGTGACCGGGCAGGAGGCCTTCCGCGGCTATACGACTCTGGTGCGCCGTTTCGGTGCGGTCGCGCCCGGTCCCCCGGGGGAGTCAGGGATGCTCGTGCCTCCGGACGCCGACGGGTGGCGTCGGATCCCGTCGTGGGAATTCCTCAGTGCGCCAGTCGATTTCGCGAGGGCAGACACCATCCAGCGGGTATGCCGGGTGGCCGACACGCTCGGTCGGCTGGCCGCTGTGCCTGGCCCCGAGGCGAGAGTACGACTGCAGACCGTGCCCGGGGTGGGGCGATGGACGGCCGCCGAGGTGGCCCAGCGGGCGCTCGGCGACGCCGATGCGGTGAGCTTCGGCGACTACCACGTCGCGAAGAACATCGGCTGGGCGCTCACCGGTGCTGAGGTCGACGATGACGGCCTGAAGGAGCTGCTCGAGCCGTATGCCGGCCACCGCTACCGGGTCCAGCGGCTGCTGGAGCTGGGCGGCTATTCCCGTCCGCGGCGGGGCGCCCGGATGGCACCGCGGACGCATCTGCCGGCTCGTCGCGGCTGAGTCGAGGGGCGGTCCGACCCGCTGTGCACTGACCGCCCTCGTGGGTGCCAGGAGTGTGAATCAGGGCGCCTCGCCCGACGCGCCGACCAGTCGGATACGCACCGTCGTGGTGTCGAAGTCCACGGTATGCCGGACCCCCTCACCGGCCAGCGCGGTCATCAGGCGCGCCCCGATCATGCCGACCGTGAGGGGATCGGGGCCGGTGACCACGAGGTCGGCTTGGCCCACGTCCACGCCGACCTCGAGTTCCGCACGATCCGGCTCGTCAGGCCCAAGGCCCACGAGAGCCACCTCGACCGCGCGCTGGACCTGGGCGGTCACGGAATCCGGACCCACGGGGCGGATACCGACGCGCTCGGCCCGCGGCGTGCCTGGGGGCACCCCGAGGGCAGTGCGGACCGCCTCTTGGCTGCCGAGCGCGAACCAGTCCTCGGGACCGGCAAGGCGCACGAGCGCGGCGCCGCCGTCGCCGCCCGAGGTGGGGCTGTCGTCGGTGTCCCCAGGGTGAACCTCGTCGGGGTCCGGGTCGAACGTCAGCTCGGCCAACCCGCGCAGCAGGGCCGCCGGCGTCCGGTCGACCTTGCCCTTGACCAGGTCGGCAGCAGCGGCGATCTCATCAGCCAAGGCCCGAGTCGTGACGTGGAGCAGGGATCCGTCGGCGTCCGGGCGTCCGCGCAGGTCATCCAAGGCCTGGACACCGGCCGTGCCGAGGGCGAAGTCGGCAACTCCGGTGCGCCACGGCCGGCCGGCGGTGTCGGACAGGACCACGCCGAGCCGGTGCACGCCGGAATGGGATTGCAGCGCCGACCGCAGCGCACGGCATACGGCGTCGGGGTCGTGGGGGAGCAGGAGCAGGACGTCGCGGCCGCCGGTGTTGGAGGCGTCGACGCCCGCGGCGGCCATGACCGGTCCAGCCACCGAGCGGACCACGCGGGTCACGCCATCGGCGGTGGCCCGCTCGGCGACGACCGACACCGTCTGGGCGGCGACGACGGCCGCCTTGTCGTCGGAGTCGGCTTCCAGGCCGGCCGCCTTGGAGACCACCTTGCTCGAGACGACGAGTAGATCTCCCTCGCGGAGGGCTTCTCCGGCAGTGGTCACGGCATCGAGGAGCAGGCCGGCCAGATCGTCGCCGGCCCGCACCTCGGGTATGCCGGGCAGGCCGATGATCTCCACGCGAGCACTCATCGTCGGCGCAGGTCCAGGCCCAGCCGCAGGGCTTCTCCGGCGATCTCGGCGGCCGAATCAAGGTCGCGCATGAGTAGCGGACGGTGCCGCAGGGTCACCCCCGCCGGGACCTGGGTGTGGGCATCCCCCTCGTCGACGAGCCACCCGGCCAGGAAATCGGCATACAGGCCGGCGACGGCCGCGCTCGTCGTCTCCACACCGATGGCCTGCAGGCACGCGTCCGCGTGACCCCGGACCGGGCGGCCGGCGACCAGGGGCGACACCCCGACGACAGGTGCCTGGGTGCCGCGGAGCGCGTCGCGCACCCCGGGAACGCCGAGGATGATCCCCACCGAGACGACCGGGTTGCTCGGAGGGAGCAGGACGACGTCGGCCCGGCGGATGGCGTCCAGGACTCCAGGTGCAGCGGTGGCTCGTTCCATCCCGACGACGACGAAGCGCTGGGCCGGCACCGCTGCTCGCAGGCGCACCCACCATTCCTGGAAGTGGACTGCTCGCGGCCCTTCGCCCTCGTCGATGACGACATGGGTCTCGACCGGTGTATCGGTCATCGGGAGCAGCGTGACGCCGCGCTCGGGCAGTCCCCAGCGCGTGGCCAGTCGCGCGGTGACCTGGCTCAGACTCTGCCCTTGGCCCAGCCACATCGAGCGGGCGATGTGCGTGCCGAGGTCCAGGTCGCCGAGACCGAACCACTGCGGCTGCACGCCGAGGGCCGCGAGTTCGGTCTGGACGGCCGTCGTGTCCGCAGCTCGCCCCCACCCCTGTCCCTCGTGCACGCCGTCGCCGAGGGTGTACAGCAGGGTGTCCAGGTCGGGACACACCCGTAATCCGAACAGGGTGATGTCGTCACCGGTGTTGCCGATGATCGTCACGGTGGCGTCGGCGAGATCGGGTGTCCGGGCCAGGTAGGTGGCCAGGCCGCGCAGGAAGCGGGCCCCTCCGACGCCACCAGACAGTGCGGTCACATGCATGGCTGCAGTCTGTCAGGCGCCCGGGACGCTTTGCTGCACAGGCGTTTCCCCTCGTCCCCCGGGTCGGGAGAGCGCGTCCGCGGGGCTATCGAGGCCCCCGACACGCCCGGAGTTGGCCAAAACGCCGCGAATATCAGATCTCGGCTTGACGAAAGGGGTATGACACGCGTGTAATTCCAGTGTTGTCGTTCGCGCTGGAGACCGTGCGACGGGGTGGCTGCCACAGTCCACATGGGCATCACAGCCCACGTGGCCAGGGCACAAGGTTCGACCTGTCGGCTGTGGCCTGAATCCTGACCGGCAGCGGATGTCCGGAGGGGTGCATGCCAACGATGGGTCGAGGAGGCGACATGCACGAGCTGTTGCTGGTTCCCGCACAGGGGGGAGCCGAGGGGGAAGCCGGGTGGCAAGAGCGTTCATTGTGCGCGCAGACCGACCCCGAAGCATTCTTCCCCGAGAAGGGCGGGTCGACGCGCGAGGCCAAGAAGGTCTGCGTGAGTTGCGAGGTCCGCGTCGAGTGCCTGGAATACGCGCTGGCAAATGACGAACGCTTCGGCATCTGGGGCGGGCTGTCGGAGCGGGAGCGGCGCAAGCTCAAGAAGCGGGCCGTGTGAGCGCGCCGCGCGCTCTGCACGGCCTGACCCGCGGACTGGTGCCGCGGCATACCTAGGACGCTGGTGACTTCACGGACCCATCCCCAGGACCCTCCCTCGGAGGACCTTGCCCGCACGCCGGCGCGCGCTGCGGGTGATGTCGGCGACCCGGGTGCGAGGCCGGACTCTGCGGTCGTTGCAACGACATTGGCACCGACCGGCGTTGCGACGCCTGCGGTCACAGCCATTCTCGTGCTACGCAATGGCGCCCCGTGGCTGCCCGACTGCCTCGACGGGCTCGCAGCGCAGCGCCGGGCACCCGAGCGGCTCGTGGCGGTCGACATCGCCTCGAGCGACGGTAGCGCCGCCCTGGTGAGCTCCCACCAGTCACTCGCGGAGGCGATCCCGCGGGTCGAGGTCGTCTCGGTCGACGCGGACGCCAGCTTCGCCGGTGCGGTCCAGGCCGGCATCGCGCGGCTCGGCCCGGATGCGGGCTCGGACTGGTTGTGGCTGCTGCACGACGACAGCGCCCCCGAGCCGGACGCGCTAACGGAACTCGTCGGTGCCGTGCGGCGCTCCCCGTCGGTCGGAATGGCCGGACCCAAGGTCCTGGAGTGGGAGCGGCCGCGGCGGCTGCTCGAGGTCGGCCACCAGCTCACCGCGACTGGCCGACGGATCTTCGCACCGGCACCGGGAGAGCGAGATCAGGGTCAGTACGACGAGCGCACCGACGTGTTGGCTGTCGGCAGCTGCGGCATGCTCGTGCGTCGCTCCATCTACACCGAACTCGGTGGTCTCGACGCCGGCTACCCCGACCCCGCGGACTCGCTCGACCTCGGATGGCGCACCCAACTGGCCGGACATCGCGTCGTCGTCGTCCCCGAGGCTCGGGTGCGGCACGTCGACGCCCGCTACGACCTCGCCCGCAGCACGACTGCCGAAGGAATGGCGGCCCGTCGAGCCCACCGGAGTGCCGCCCGCCGGGTCGCCCTGGCGCGGTGTTCGCCGTGGGTGTTGCCCTTCCTGTCGATCTGGGTCGTCGTCAGCTCGGTGGTGACTGCCCTGGCCCTGCTGCTGCTCAAGCGACCTGCGCACGCCTGGGTCGAACTCGGTGACATCGGAGCACTCGCCCACCCGATCTCCTCGATCCGCTCGCGGTGGGCCTTTCGCCGGCTGCGCCGACTCCGTCGCCGCGATCTGGCCACCGTGTTCGTCTCGACCGGTGAGTCGGTGCGTCACCTCATGGACAAGGTCCACGAGGCGCTCACCCCCGACCGCGACGCCGACGAGCCGGTGCTCGGGACGGGTGCCGCTGCGGCGGAGTCCGGGCCGGTCGCCGAAGAGGCCGACAACCTGACGGTGCTGCCGGCGTCGCTGCCGCAGCGCGTGCTGACGAATCCGGGGTTCCTTGCCATCGTGGCTGCCGGCGCCGCGTCGGCCTACGGTCTGCGCCAGGCGCTGCGTGCGGGCGTTCTCGACGCCGAGGGCTACGGCTTGGTCGGCGGCGAGCTCCAGCGAGTTGTCACCGGGTCCGCTGGGCTCTGGCACACCTACCGCGACGCGTGGTCGGGAGCCGGTTGGGGTGGACCGGCAGACACCGGCCCGGGCACCGGCGTGCTCGCCGCACTGGTCTGGCTCGGCGAACGGCTGCCCTACGTCGCCGATGGTCGCTCGCCCGCATCGGTCGTGCTCGCCTGGCTACTCCTGCTCGGTATGCCGTTGGCGACCGGCACGGCATACCTCGCCTCTCGCGTGATCCCGGCAGCAGGCTGGCTGCGCGCAGTGGTGGCCCTGGCCTGGGGGACCGGAGGGGTCGCCCTCGCCGCGCTCTCCAGCGGTCGGGTCACGGTCCTGCTGGCCCAGATCCTGTTGCCACTCGTGGCGGCGGGGGTGGTGCGCTCGGTGGCGGCGAATGCCACCTTCACCGCCGCGGCCGCCACCGGCCTCGGCGCAGCGATCCTCGCGGCTCTCGTGCCGCTCTTCCTGGTCGTGATCGTTGTCGTGGCGGCCGTCATCGTCGCGGTTGGACCGGGTCTGGCGCGACGAGTGCGCGGTCTGGCCATCCTCGCTATCCCCATCGCCCTGCTGCTGCCGTGGTTGCCCCAATGGCGCGATCCGGCCGTCCTGCTCGGGGCGCCGGGATTGCTCGAGCTGGCACCGGCCCCGGCCGTGTCCCTGGGCAAGGTGGCGCTCGGCTTCCCGGACGGCATACCCACCTGGGTGGCAATCCTGGCCATTGGGCTGTATGCCGCAGCCGGACTGGCCCTGCTGCGTCGGCCCCGGTCACGGCTGGTCAGGGTCGGAGTGTGGACCATGGCCGCTCTCGGCCTGGTCGGCTTGGCGCTGGCGGTGTTTGCGCGGCGCATCGTCCTCGGCGGTGCCGTGGCGGCCGATAGCACGATCACCTCCGCAACTCTCTGGCCCGGCATCGGAGCACAACTGCTCTGGCTCGCGGTGCTGACCATCGCCCTCACCGGATCGGTCGGGCTCTCCGAGGTCGTCGGGGCCGACGGCTGGGGGTGGCGCCGGATCGTCTCGGGTCTGGGCCTGGTGGCCATTGCGGCCACTGTCGTCGTAGGCGTGGCTGTTGCCCTCCGTCCTGGGATCGCTGGGCTCGAGGTGGCCACCGCAACTGCGGTCCCCGCCGTGGCGGTCGAACAGGGTCGGGGCACGGATGGTAACCGGATGGCGATCCTCACCCCCACAGCCGAACGCCTCGACGTGGAAGTGGTCGGAGCCGAGCCGACGAGCGTCGTCCGCGGCCTCGCGCCGACCTCTTGGGCTGCCGATCCAGGAGTCGCAGAGGTCGTGCACGCATTGGCCTCGGGCCAGCCATTCGGTGTCGCCGGTGCAGGTCCGGCGCTGGCCGACCTCGGGATCGGGTTCGTCTCGCTGCGGGCGGCCGGCACCGACCCGATCGTCCGTACTCTCGACGCCACCGCGGGACTGACCCGGCTCGGGAGCACCGACGGGCAGATCCTCTGGCGAGTGCTCACCCGGCCGTCGGCGACCGCTGCGGGTGAGGCGGTCAACCCGTCCCGGGCGCGTCTGACGACCGCCGAGGGCAAGCCGATCGCTGTCGTTCCGGTGCGCGGCCCGCACGGCCAACTCGTGACGTCGCTGCCCGCGGGTCCGGAGGGGCGTCGGCTCGTGGTGGCCGAGTCGCCTGACTGGGCCGGGTGGGCGCAGGTTGCCGTCGATGGCCGGACGGTGGAGCAGGTCGCGGGCACCGGCCCACCGGCATACCTGCTGCCGGCGAGCGCCGGGACCCTGACGGTGTCGTTGCCGCCCCGGCACGGCCGGTGGTATCAGATTCAGTTGGCGCTCCTGGGGATCGCGACCTTCCTCGCCGTACCCTTCGGCAACCGCCGATCCCGGAGGCTGCGATGACATTCCCCTGGGCTCGTGCGCTCCGGGCCGCCATTCTCGGCGCGGCGGGGTCTGGCATCGTCCTCGCGGGGTCGATGGCCACTGGTCGGCTGGACCTCGGTGCGCCGGTTGTCGCCGCGGTCACCAGTGCGCCCGTGGGCGTCCCGGTGCGCGCCTCCACCCTGGTCTGTCCCGGACCGGAGACCGAGGGGCTGGCCGGCGTGTCCGCTGTTCCAGGTGGCACGACGACGGTGACGGCCGTGAGCGCCCCCACGGCGGTTCTGCGCGATCTGGTCAATTCGGCCGGCGGAGAGCTCCTCGCACGGACGCTTCCCGAGGGACCCGTGCTCGGAACGGTCAGCGAGCGTGGTCGGTCGATCACGGGCAGCCTCACCGGCAACGTCAGTGCCGAGGTGAGTGGCAGCGAGGGGCTGGCACCGGGCCTTGCCGCGGTGCAGACCTGGTTGCGTGCTGATTCGGACGACCGCGCCTTGATCGCCACGGCCTGCCAGGTGCCGCGCGACTCGCATTGGCTGCTCGCCGGAGCCGGCGACACCACTCGGAGGGAGCGGCTCGTCGTAGCCAACCCCGGGGGAAACACCCTGACCGTGGATGTCACCGTCTTCGGGGCTCAGGGGCCGGTTGCGACCACCTCGAACTCCCGCCTGGCCGTCCCCCCACGCGGCCGCACGGTCGTGCTCCTCGACGCGATCGCGCCCGGCGAACAGTCGCCGGCGATCCACGTCGTGTCCACCGGGGGGGTGGTCGCGGCCGTGCTGCAAGACTCGTGGATCGATGGAGCGGTCGGCCGCGGCAGCGACGACGTCGGGTCGACTCCGCCTCCTGCGACCGAACAGGTCATCGCCGCGGTCCCCGTATCCGGGCCCGCCATGGTGCGGGTGCTCGTGCCAGGCAGCGTCGAGGCGGTGGTGCAGACTCGAGCGCTCACCGCGGACGGGCCGGTCCCCTTGCCGCAGGACAGCGTCGTGCGGGTTCCGGCCGGTGCGGTCCGTGACATCGCGGTCGGCGCGCTACCCCCCGGCACGTATGCCGTGCAGGTCAAGGCCGATCAGGCGGTGGTGACCGCCGCGATGACCGAGCGACGGTCTGACGGCAACGGTCCCTCCGATCTGGCCTGGGCGTCCGCCTCCGAGGCGATTGAGACCGTGGCCGGCACCCCGATTCCGTCAGTGACCCGCGCCGGCCTCGTGCTGGCAGCCGTAGGCTCCGATGCTCAGGTCGAGGTCACCAAGGTCGCCAGTGACGGTGCCACGACGGCCACCGAGGTGACCGTGCCGACCGACTCGGTCGCCCAGGTCGATGTCACCGGCGCTGGGGCGGTGTGGTTGCGGCTGATACGCGGAGCAGTCCGGGCCGGTGTGGTGCTCGAACTCGCCGACCCCGGTGGCCCGCTGTTCAGCGTCGTGTCCCTGCACCCGGCCGTGGTCACGGGCACCGAGATCGCGGTCCGCGAGATTCGCCGCTGACTGCAGGAGCTGCGCTGCCGCCGCGCCGCGCTAGTCGTGCTCATAACGAGGGTCGAGATCGTGCGGCTCGACACCGAGCAATCCCGCGATTTGCTCGGTCACGACGTGCCCGATGAGCAGGGCCAAGTCTCGGTCGTCGATCGCCCGGGTGTGGATGGGGCGTCGATAGATCACCACCCGCGCGGGCGTGCGTCCCTCGGCGGCAAACACCCGACCCAGGGGAATCTCGGCGTGCTCCCACGGCGCGGGGTCGCTGGGGGGGACTTCCTCGACCGCTAGTTCGAACACCGGGAACGGCCTCTTCCAGGCTCGCTCGAGGCTGGTGGCGACCTCGAGCACGAGATCGTCGAATCGCTCTGCTCGGCTGGTCATCGCCGGCACAGGTGGCCAGGCCAGCGGGCCGCGAATGCCCCGGCCATGGCGGCGTCGGCGGCGCGGCAAGCCGGTGGGAGCGGTCACGAGCCAACTCTAGGCGTCCCCGCGGCGTGCCGAGCGGCGCTGGTCAATCGGGGGATCTAGAGTGCCGGGGTGGCTCTCATGCGGCAGTGTTCCAAGACGGGGTGCCGCGGCGGCGCGGTGGCGACGCTCACCTATGTCTATGCGGACCAGACTGCAGTCCTCGGGCCGCTTGCCACCTATGCCGAGCCGCATTCCTACGATTTGTGCGCCCGTCACGCCGAACGCCTCACCGTTCCCCGCGGATGGGAAGCCGTCCGCCTGGACATCGATTTCACCGTGCCACCGCCCTCGACGGACGATCTGCTGGCGTTGGCCGACGCCGTCCGTGAAGCGGCCCGCCCCCGCCCGAACCCGAGCGCTGCGACGACCGGCCCGGCCCACGCAGGTGCGGGCGAACCCTCCGGAGTCACCGAAGGCGTGCGTCGAGGGCACCTACGGGTGCTGCGTTCCCCCTGATCCCGACCTGATCTCCGGGCAGCGGAGGTGTCGGCTGACGAACCGCCTCACTCGCGCGGTCACCTGGGCAGGGCGAGCTCACCCGGTATGCCGGGAAATCTTCTGACCTGCCGCCAGACCTCGTCGCGGCGGCCGTCGCGCTGTGCGGACCACGTCGGGCCAGCACCGTGGCGATGCCCCTCCCGTCTCGGCCACGCTCCCGAGGGGGAGAGCGCACGCCACTAGGCTGACCGGGTGAACTCTGCGGCGCCATCGCTGCGCGCGTCCGTCCGTGCCGGGGGCCTGGTTGCCCGCGGACTCCGCCCACTGGATGTCGAGGCCCTGTATGCCGTCGGCCTGGCTGCCGGCCGCGCGTTGGGCGGGCTCGATCGGCCGCTCATCGTCGGCTATGACGGACGAACCCACGCGACAGACCTCGCCGCGGCGTTGGTGCAGGGGGTGCTCGCCGCCGGGCGCGATGTCGTCGACCTGGGTGCCGTCACCGCTGACGGATTGCGCTTCGGCGCCGGTGCCTACGGTTCGTCGGCGATCTATCTCGGATCCAGCAGCCGGTATGCCGTTGACCTTGGCGTGCAGTTCTGGGGACCGGACGGCACCGCACTCGACCAAGCCGAGGTGGAGGTCATCGCCGAGACCGCCGACGACTCGGTCGTCCGTGCGAAGGCCGTCCGTGCGAAGGCAACCGACCCGGGTACGGGCGGGCCAACAGGGGTGTCCGGACGGCATACCTCTCGGGATCTGGCCGGCGAGTTTGCCGCCTTCCTCACCCTGCTCTGCGGTGGGCCGAGCCGGAGCGTCCGGAAGGTCGCGGTCGATGCGGTTGGGCCTGCGGTCGAGCGAGTCCTGCACGCACTGACCGACAGCGGGGGAGCTGCACCGGTCTGGCCGGTGCAATTCGTCACCACAGGTCCCACAGCAGATGAGACTGCAGACAGCTACACCGAACTCGGCCTGTTGCGGGAGTTCATCGCGCGAGAAGGAGCCGATCTCGCGGTGGCCTTTGACGGGGATGGCGACCAGATCGTTCTGCTCGACGAGCGAGGGTCGCTGGTGTCGCCCGCGGCCGTCGTGGCACTGCTGGCACTGCCACCCGGGCGCCTCCAGGTCACCGACGGCGGTGACTACCGCTGGCCCGAAGCCTGGGGGATCTCCGGGCTCGCCGCCATGCTGCAGCTGCTCGTCTGCCTCGACTCGAGCGACCGCCCGCTGTCCGACACCGTCACGGCATACCCCTTGAAGGAGACCCCGGTGCCCGACCTGTCCCCCGAGACCGACGCCGCCACCACGGCGCCCAGCGCTGCGGCGAGTAGCGTCGACCACGGACTGCAGCCCTGGATGCGCGGCCTGCTGCGGTGTCCCGCCTGTCTGGGGGGTCTACAGGATGTCGTCGGTGGGCAAGGGCCGGAGCTGGCGTGCCAAAACGTTGACTGCGCCCGGAATTACCCCATCGTCGAGGGGATCCCGGTGTTGCTGGTTGACCAGGCCCGCGTGCGTCCTCAGGCGAGCTGACATGCCCGCCCTGAACCCGGCGTTGGTGGACGACGATGACGCCCTGGCGCGGTACGACTCCCGAGGGGTGTTGAGGTCACTGGCGACAGCCGGCGCTCAGGTGCGCGAAGCGGTGCGGCACAGCGCAGACGCCGGTGTGGGGCGGGTGGCAGGTGGGTCCCGACCGCGCTCGGTGCTCGTCGCGGCCACCGGAGGAACGGCGGTCGTCGGTGACGCGCTGGCGTGGTTTGCGGGTTCAGGTTCACCCGTGCCGATCGACACCCGCTCGCACGGACCGCTGCCGGGATGGGTCGGATCGCTGGATCTCGTGATCGCCGTGTCGCAGTCCGGCCGGGCGGCCGGACCGGTCGGCCTGGCGGCCGAGGCGGCTCGTCGGGGAGCCTTCCTGCTGACCGTCGGGGCACCGGACTCGCCGTTGGCGGCGGTGTGTGCGCAGGCCCGGGGCGTCCACGTCGACGTGCCCACCACCCGCACATCCAGCCGCACGGCCCTGTGGTCGATGCTCACCCCGGTGCTCCTGGCGGCCGAGGCGCTCGGCCTAGCTCGGGTCGGACCCGAGGTGTTAGAAGCCACGGCCGACCGGCTCGACCGAGCGGCCGCGAGCTTCCGGCCGACCTCGGAATCCTTCGTCAACCCCGCCAAGATCCTCGCCGCAGACCTCGCCGAGGGCGTCCCGGTCGTCATCGGCGATTGCCCGCTCTCCGGGGTGGCTGCCCGGCGCGCGGTGAGCGTACTGGCCCGGATTGCCCGAGTGCCGGCCTTGGCCGGCGAACTCCCCGGTGCGGCGAGCGCAGCGGTAGCGCTGCTGGACGGGCCATATACCCAGAGCGGAGCTCAGGCCGCGGCGGCAGCCGCCGGTCATCTCCCCGGGCAGGGAGGCGACCTGCTCACGGGGATCTTCCGTGACCCCTACCTCGACGGCCCGCCGGACGCCTCGCTCGCCGTGCTCATGCTGCGCGACGCGTCCCTCGAGCTCCCGCCCAGCGGCCTCGGTGACGCCCAGATCGCCCGCCCGGGGGCGGACCAGGCAGTGGGGTCGGTCGGGGCGGGCCAGTCGCGTGAGGACCTTGCCGATGCCGTCGTGGCGGTGGCACGCGAGAGCGGCATCCGGGTCAGTGAGGCCCGCGCCGACCCGGGCCACACCCTGGAGCGGCTCGCCGATCTCACCTCACTCGTCGACTTCGCCGCGACCTACCTGGCAATCGGTCTGGGCCTCGACCCGTCGGTGTCATCTCACCTGTCCCGACTGCGCGAGCGCACCAGCGGCTAGCTGATGCGCTCGGCGGTGGCCCCGGCATACCGGAGCTGTCAGGTCTCTGGGACCATCTCGATCGACCCGCACGGGCACTCCTGCACACAGACGCCGCAGCCCTTGCAGTAGTCGTAGTCGATCTCGTAGCCCTTGCCGATGCCGGTCTTCTTCACGGCATTGTCCGGGCAGACTCCGAAGCAGTTGTCGCACGCGAAGCAGTTGCCGCAGGACATGCACCGCCGCGCCTCGAACTTGGCCGTCCGCTCGTCCAGGCCGCTGACCACCTCGTCGAAGGTGGAGGCCCGCCGCGCGCCCTCCAGGTGAGCTCGCTGCTGGTGGGGAGCGTCGGCGTAGTACCAGGTGGTCAGCTTGTCGAAGGTCGCGACCGGGTGCTTGGCGGCAGGCTGGTATGCCGTGCCCCGCAAGTACGCGTCGATGTGCCGAGCGGCCTTCTTGCCATGGCCCACCGCCACGGTGACCGTGCGTTCGGCCGGCACCATGTCGCCACCGGCGAAGACACCCTTGCGGCCGGTCATCATCGACCGGTCGACGGTCACGACCCCGTCGGTGATCTCGATGCCCTCGACGTCCTCGAGGAAGGACAGATCGGCTTCCTGGCCGAGGGCCAGCACCAGCGAGTCGGCCTCCAGCTCCTCGAACTCGCCGGTCGGCTGCGGGAATCCGGTCTCGTCCAGGGCCATCTTCTCGACGAGCATCTTGCCGTCGTCGACATGCTTGATGGTCGAGAGCCACTTGAGCAGGATGCCTTCCTCCAAGGCCTCCTCGACCTCGAAGTCATGGGCAGGCATCTTGTCGCGGGTGCGGCGGTAGACGATGATCGCCTCCTCCGCGCCCAGGCGCTTGGCCGTGCGCGCGGCGTCGATCGCGGTGCCGCCGCCCGACGCGCGGCCGGCCGAGGCGCCGCCGGACGCCCCGGGCGAGGCGGCCCCGGCCGCCCCGGCCCCGGCCGCTCCCGACACGCCGCTCGGCGAGCCGCTCGTCGACGCCGCGACAGTCGCGGCGTTCCTCTCCGTGGACACGGCGACCGTCTACCGGCTCGCGCAGCGCGCGGAGCTCCCGGGCATCGAGGTCGCGCC
>JBGAQV010000042.1:0-22214 GCA_044220505.1 Dermatophilaceae bacterium | reverse complement strand
CACACCGAGGCCCGCAGGCATCTGGCGATTCTGCGCAACCGGGCCGCCAAGCTGCGCAAGGCGCTGGATGACGCCCCGGAGGATGCGGCCTTAGACCGCCAGGTGCGTACCGCCTGGGCACGGTACTTCGCCGCCAAGGAAGCCTTTGCCGCGGCGGGGATCGTCCACCAGCGCACCCGGGTTATCACCGGCCGGGCCCAGGATGTGCTGTCGCGGATGACCGACGGGGCCTACGACCTGGTGTTCGTTGACGGGGCCAAGCCGGAGTATCCCGACTACGTCGCGGCTGCGACCCGCCTGCTGCGTTCGGGGGGAGTGCTCGTCATGGACAACATGCTCTGGCACGACCGGGTCGCCGACCCCGCGGTGCGCGATGCGACCACCCGCACGCTGCGCGATGTCGGAAAGGCGTTGCGTGATGGCGAGGACTACCTCGTGAGTCTGCTGCCGGTGGGTGACGGGGTGCTCGTCGCAGTGAAGCTCTGAAGGATCGGAAAGCTCTGAAGCAGCGGCGCCAGCGCCGAACGCGATAGGCCCCGATGCCAGTGGCATCGGGGCCCTTCGCGGATCTGGGTCAGGATCGGGGGACGCCGTCACAGCCTTGGATTGCATCGCGCAGGGCGGCTGCCTCGTCTGGGGTCATCTCGACGACCAGTCTGCCGCCGCCTTCCAGAGGCATGCGCAGCACGATGCCGCGGCCTTCCTTGGTGACCTCGAGCGGGCCGTCTCCAGTCCTCGGCTTCATCGCCGCCATGTGTTTCCCCTTCCTCGGAAACTGGGCTACTTTGCGCTGTCCGTACCCGGGGCTGAGCCGCACACGTATCAATAGCCAGAGACCATTATCACGTGCCTGGCTGACGAGGGGAAATCCTGGGTTTGACACCATGGCCCCATGTCCGCCACTGCGCCCATGGCCCCTGACCCTCGCGACGACGCCGCAACGGCCACCGTGCGTACCACCATCGTCGGTGGGGTCGGCACGGTGCGTATCGATCGTCCCGAGGCGTTCAACGCCCTCGACACGGTGACCAAGAACGCCTTGCTTGCGGCCCTGACCCAGGTCGCCGAAGACCCGCAGGTGCGGGTGGTGGTCCTCACCGGCACCGGACGATCGTTCTGCGCGGGTGAGGACCTGCGCTCCCACGCGACGGCACTGCTCTCCGGCGCCCAGACCCTGGCCGACACGATCGACGCGCACTACAACCCCATCGCCACCGTGCTGGCCACCATGGACAAGCCGGTCGTCGCGGCGATCAACGGCATCGCGGCCGGCGCTGGGGTGGCCTTCGCCCTCGCCGCCGACTTCCGGATCATGGTCGCGGAGGGCGGCATGAACCTCGCCTTCGCCGGCATCGCCCTGTCGTGTGACTCGGGCGCGTCGTTCTGGTTGCCGCGCATCGTCGGCATGGCCAAGGCCAAGGAGATACTGCTCCTGCCCCGCACCCTGCCGGCGGCCGAGTGCGCCGCCTTGGGCCTGGTCACCTCGGTGGTGTCTGCGGCCGAGTTCGACGGCGCCGTCGCACAATTGGCCGCCACGCTGGCTGCCGGGCCGACGCTGGCCTACGGCGCGATGCGTCGCGCGCTGGCCTACAGCGCAACCCACACCCTGGCGGAGTCACTGGCCAACGAGCGGGCTCTCATGGACCGCACCGGGCGCACGGCCGACCACCTGGCTGCTGTCAACGCGTTCGTCGCCAAGCAGCCGATGGTGTTCACCGGCAGCTGACGGCCCGCCCCACAGCCGCGCGCACGCCTCGCGCACGCGACTGCACGGGTCAGGGGGCCCAGTCGCTGGGAGGGGTGAAGTGCCACAACACGGTGATCCACTTCCACTGCCACCACAGGAAGACCAGGGCCAACACTTCCAGGCGCAGCCAGCTGGGCAGCCACCGCGGCCGGCGCCCGTCGGCCCAGCCCAGGCCGAGCATGACCACGAGGTAGGGGAACATCGGCAGCAGGTAGCGCGGGGTGCTCGTGCCGGGCCCTTGGGCCGCCATGACGTAGAGGGCATACGCCACCGGCCAGACCCGCAGCACCGGGTCGAGCCGTCCGGCCCACGGCCCGGCCATGCCTGCCACGAGGGCGACCAAGAGCGCGGCGAGCACGACGATCCCGAGGTCGCCGTAGAGCCATGTCGACATGTCGATCCACGGCAGGAAGAACCGCACCCGACCGCCCGAGGACCACGCCCCCATGGTGGAGAAGTAGGCGCCGGGCTCGCCGGTGCCCCACCACGCGATCGCCGGCCACAGCAGCCCGGCCACCGCACACCCGAGCAGGGCGGCCAGCATCGAGCCCGCCTCGCCGGCGCTCACCGCGTCGGTATGCCGTCGCCGCCACCGCAGCCACACGGCCACGAGGGTGACCAGACCGAGCGGAACGGCGATCGGGCGGGAGAGTCCGATGAGGACGGCCAGTGCGGTGGCGACCAGCCAACGTTCCCTGCGCAGGGTCAGCAGGTAGCCGCACAGCAGGAGCATCGCCAGCGATTCGGTGTAGGCCAGCTGCAACGCCGGAGCGGAGGGGAACACGGCATACAGGACCAGGACCAGCAACGCCGCGCCGCGCCCGAGGACCTCACGGAGCAGCTGCGCCAGCAGCACCGCGGCTCCGAACCCCAGCAGCAGCGCGACGATTCCACCGACTGCCGTGAACGACACCCCGGTCACCGCCATGACGAGGCGGCAGAGCATCGGGAAGAGCGGGTAGAAGGCCCACGGGTTCTGCTGCACCGAGCCGCCGGCATCGCGCGGCAAGGTGGCGGGATAGCCATCGGTCGCGACTCGGTCGTACCACTCGCCGTCCCACAGCCGGGTGAAGCCGAAATAGCCGACCGTCGTGCCCCCGGTCATCCCCGCCGGGGCCTGGGTCGGTGCGACGACCGCGAGCATCACTGCGGTGACGATCCGGGTTATCGCATAGACCACGACGACCTGCACGACGAAGCGCCCCCCGAGGACTCGATCGAGCTGGCGATCGAGGCCACGCAGGACCGACGCGGTGGCTGCAGGCATGCGGTGGATGCTATCCAGCGTCGGCGCGATGACAGCCCGCGACGTGGTCATCGACGATGCCGCACGCCTGCATCGCGGCATACATCGTCGTGGGACCGACGAACGCGAAACCGTGTCCCTTGAGAGCCGTGGCCAGCGCCCGCGATTCGGGGCTGGTAGCCGGCACCTGGGCCAGCGACGCAGGACGGGTATGCCGTTCCGGCCGGTGCGCGCGCACCAGGGCTTCCAGCCCACCCACCTCGCGCAGGTCGAGCACGGCGCGAGCGTTGCGGATCGTCGCATCGATCTTGGCGGCGTTACGGATGATGCCGGCGTCGGCCAGCAGCCGCTCTCGGTCGGTGGGCGTGAACGCTGCGACCAGGTCGGGATCGAAGCCTGCGAACGCCGACCGGAACGACTCGCGCTTGCGCAACACGGTCGACCAGGAGAGTCCGGACTGGAATGCCTCCAGACTCAGCCGCTCGAACCAGGCCGCCTCGCCGTGCACCGGCCGGCCCCATTCGGCGTCGTGGTAGGCCAGCTGGAGCGGGTCGGCACCGACCCAGGCGCACCGGGCCAGACCGTCGGGGCCGTGCGCCAGGTCAGGACGCGCGGTCACGGTCGGGCCGGCGGCGCGAGCATGCTGTCGACGGCCCGCGAGAACATCGCGCGCACAGCGGCGTCGACGAGCGGCCGAGCAAGCCGGCCGAGCGCATGGGGGTGCGGCACGATCTCCTCGCGCCACTGGACCTGGGTCCAGCCGGGGCGGGGTTCGGACAGGGTGACCTCGGCCCAACCGCCGAGCACCCGCCCGACCTTCACCACGGCATACTGTGCGCCGTCCGGCCACCCGGGCGATCCGGGTGGATGCCACCGAGTGACGATCATGTCGTCGCTGAAACGCAGCGGCCCGAGCGCCGTGACCCCGCTGAACCACCAGCCCACGCCGGGCGGGCCGGGATCGGTGTGCACGGTCGTCAGGGGCAGGCGGTGCCCGGCGACGTCGGAGACCGACGCCCAGACCTCGGCGAGTGGGCGCGCGATGGTGCGTTCGACGACGACACTCATGACGGATGCGCCGCGGCCTCAGCCGGGTCAGGATCGGGATCGTCGGGCACGAGGGCGGTGCTGGTGGGCAGGCCAGCACGCAGGATGCCGATCTCGGCGGTGAGCCGACCGAGGACCTCGTCGACCTGGTCCATCCGGTATCCGCGGAAGGCGGTGTCGAAGCGCACCGCGTCGATGTCCTGCTCGGTGAGCCGGTCCTGCGGCAACGGTAAGAACGAGACGGTGGACGTGGGCTCGGCGAGCGATCCGTCGATGCGGCCCAGGATCGCGGCGACCGTGAGCCCGACGAGGACGACCGCGATGAGCAGAGCTACCCAGATCATGACGACACCTCCTGCTCGCCGAACAAGCCATTGTCGGCCCGCACGACGAACTCCACTGCAGCTGCGACGTCGTCGGTGACGAGCACCCCGGCCAGATCCTGCTCGTTCATCGTGCCGCGGGCGACCAAGGTGGCCCGGAGCCAGTCCAGCAGCCCGGACCAGTGGTCGACGCCCATGAGCACGATCGGGAAACTGGTGATCTTGCCGGTCTGCACCAAGGTGAGCGCCTCGAACAGCTCGTCGAGGGTGCCGAGCCCGCCGGGCAGCACGATGAAGCCACGCGCGTACTTGACGAACATCGTCTTGCGGGCGAAGAAGTAGCGGAAATTGACGCCGAGGTCGACGAATTGGTTGAGGCCGGTCTCGAAAGGCAGCTCGATGCCGAGCCCGACCGACACTCCCCCGGCCTCCAGCGCGCCCTTGTTGGCTGCCTCCATGAGGCCCGGACCGCCGCCGGTGATGACGGCATACCCGGCAGTTGCGACCGCGCGACCGACCTGTTCAGCCAGGCCGTATGCCGGGTCGTCGGCTCCCAGCCGGGCCGAACCGAAGATGCTCACCGCCGGACCGAGCTCGGCCAGCGCGCCGAAGCCTTCGACGAACTCGGCCTGGATCCGCATCACCCGCCAGGGATCGGTGTGCAACCAGTCGGGCGTACTGCGGGTGTCGAGCAACCATTGGTCGGTGGTGCGGACCGGCACCCGGGCCCCGCGCAGGGTCACCGGGCCCTTGCGGTGCTCGCGCCGCTGCGGCGGTGTCGACTGGCTGCTCACGGGCGACAACGCTACGTCAGGTGGCTGGGGTTTCCAGCCAGCGGCGCATCGCGGCTTCCGCGTCGCGGTAGTGCGCCAGGGGCGCCGACTCGTCGTCCATGTGCGCGAGCAGCGGGTCGCCCGGGCCGTAGTTGACCGCCGGGATGCCGAGGGACGCGAACCGCGCCACGTCGGTCCAGCCCTCCTTGGCGCGCACCGGCACCCCGAGCGCGGCGACGAACGCCTGCGCGGCCGGACGATCCAGACCAGGCCGGGCGCCGCCCGCGTTGTCGACGACCTCCACCTGAAAACCCGTGAAGACCCCCTGAACGTGGGCCAGCGCCTCGTTCTCGCTGCGGTCGGGGGCATAGCGGTAGTTGACCGTCACCACACAGTGGTCGGGGATGACATTGGTCGCCTGGCCGCCGCTGATGAGCACCGCCTGCAGCGCCTCGTGGTAGGTCAGTCCGTCGACGTCGACCACCCGAGGCTGGTATGCCGTCAGCCGCGCCAAGATCTCGCCCGCGTCGTGAATTGCGTTGTGTCCCATCCATGGACGTGCCGAGTGGGCAGCGATTCCCTTGGTGGATACGCGGACTCGCAGGGTGCCTTTGCAGCCCCCTTCAACTGCACCGTCGGTGGGCTCCATGAGGACGGCGAAGTCTGCGGTCAACGCCTCCGGGGTGTTGGCTGCGACCCGGCGCAGGCCGTTGCGGGCGCTGTCGACCTCTTCGCAGTCGTAGAAGAGATAGGTGACATCGCAGGACGGGTCGGGCACCGTCGCCGCGAGCCGGAGCATGACCCCGACCCCGCCCTTCATGTCGACCGTGCCCCTGCCTACCAGGCGGTCCCCGATGCGCTGGGTGGGCAGGTTCGGCTGCGGACTGGTCAACGGCACGGTGTCGAGGTGGCCGGCGATGACGACCCGCTCACGCCGGCCCAGGTCGGTGCGGGCGATGACGGTGTGCCCGTCGCGGGTGACCTGAAGATGAGGCAGCGCCCGCAGGGCGGCCTCCACGGCATCGGCGAGCGGCCCCTCCTGACCGCTCACCGATGGGATGTCGCAGATCGCAGCCACCAGCTCGACGACGTCGACGGACAGGTTCAGGCGCGGGGACGGCATACCGGACGGCATACCGGTCAGCCTATGTGGGGCGCCGCACGAGCCGGAACGGCCCCCGGGAGGTCTCCCGGGGGCCGTCCGTCCTACAGGTATGCCGTGCGCCGCTCAGTGGCCGGCGACCCGCTGAGCCGGCGTGAGGTGGTCGGGGTTGCCCGGGTCCATCCCCGTGACCGCCTGGATGCGGATCCGGTCGAACAGCGAGTTGGCCGCGTCGAGTTCGGCGCCCTTGGGCTGGGTCAGCATCGACACCAGCCACATGACCAGGAACCCGGCCGGGATCGAGATGATGCCCGGGGCGGTGAGTTGGACGGGAGCCGAGGCACCCATGAACGTCGTGCTGAACAGGATCATGAGCACGGCCACACCCAGGCCCGCGATCATGCCCCAGAACACGCCCTTGGCGGTGGCCTTGCGCCAGTAGATCGTGCCGAGCAGCGCCGGGAGGTTGGCGCTGGCGGAGATCGTGATGGCGAGGGTCGCGAGGAAGGCGACGTTCTGCTTCTCGACGAGCAGGGCGATGAGCAGCGACACGACGACCGCACCGAGGGTGGCCGCCCGCGCGACGAACAGCTGCTTCTGCGGGTCGACGTGACCCTGCTTCATCAGCTTGCCGTAGATGTCGTGCGCGACCGCGCCACTGGTCGCGATGACCAGGCCCGAGAGCGCCGCGAGGATCGTCGCGAAGGCGACCGCCGAGACAAACGACAACAACAAGTCGCCACCGAGCACGTTGGACAGCATCGGGACGGTCATGTTGCCGCCGGGGGGGATGCCGGCGCGGCCCTTCTCGATGAGCAGCATGCCGCCGTAGCCGAGCACCGGCATGAAGATGAGGAAGCCGGCGAAGATCCAGATCGCCGTGACCGCGGAGGTGCGGGCGGCGTTGGAGTCGCGCACGGTGAGGAAGCGGATCATCACGTGCGGCAGGCCGAGCACACCGAGGGTGACCCCGAGGATGAGCGAGAACTGGTCCCACTGCTTGAGCGCGCCGCCCCGGAAGGGCTCGAGCGCCTCCGGCCCCATCGGCTTGCCGGCAGCCTTCGCGGCAGCGTTGGACGCATTGGTCGCGGCCTCGGCCTTCTGGAACAGCGTCAACGGGTTCCAGCCGAACTTGGCCAGCACCATGACGACGAGCACGACGCCACAGAAGAGCAGGATGGCGGTCTTGACGATCTGGATGTAGGTCGTCGCGAGCATGCCACCGAAGAGCGTGTAGATCGTCGTGAGGACGCCGATGATGAGGGCGGCGACCCAGTACTCGATGCCGAAGAGCAGCTTGATGAGCAACGCGGCGCCGACGAACTGGGCGACGATGTAGATCAGCGACAGCACAATCGAGGAGGTCGCGATCGCACCGCGGACGTTGAGCCCGCCGAACCGGGTGGCCAAGACGTCACCGAGGGTGAACTGGCCCAGGTTTCGCAGCGGCTCGGCGACCAGGAGCATGGCGAGCACATAGGCGATCGGGATGTAGACCGCGTAGTAGAAGCCGTTGAAGCCACCGAGCGCGATAGCGCCAGTGGTGCCCAGGAAGGTCGCCGCGGAGATGAAGTCACCGGCAATGGCGACGCCGTTCTGGCGACCCGAGATGTGGCCGGAGGCGACCAGGTGGCTGGAGACCGACTTGTTGCGCTTGCCGGCCCAATAGGTGATGCCAAGGGTGACGCCGACGAGGAGCAGGAAGATGACTGCTGCGGTGGGGCTGATGTTCACTGGTCGGCTCCCGTTCCGCTCGGCTTGTACTTGGCCTCAATGGCAGCCATCTGGCGGCGGTAGTAGGTGGTCACCGCGACGACGAGGAAGAACAGCGCGAACGCATAGAGGTAGGCCCACGACAGACCGGAGACGACCGCGCCGTCCATCCAGCTGGTGAAGTTGGTGACGATCTGCTGGAACCAGAACGCGACCACGACGAGGATGACGAGCGGGGTCACAACCTTCTTCCGGGCCGATTCGAGGGCCCGGTACTGCTCGGCGTTGAACTCGCCGGGCGGGGTGGAGGGCGGCATCTGCCGGTCCTTTCTGGGGGGTGGTGGCTCGGCCGGAAGGCTGGCCCGAGCCGTCGGGCGACGAGAGGTGAGCACAGTGAGTGCCGCATCGGTGATCCAGGGGGTGGCCACCGCTGGCGGATCTCACATGTCCATGCCTCCGTTGACTGACCAGCACTGGCCGGTGATGAACGCCGAGGCGTCCGCAGCCAGGAAATGCACCACCCGCGCGACCTCCGCCGGGTCGCCGAAGCGGTGCATCGGGATGTCCTCGTAGAGGGCGTCCCGAATCTTGTCGGGGATGGCGTTGACCATCTCGGTGGCGATCACACCCGGGCTCACGACGTTGACCGTGAGGCCGGGGTGGACGTCGAGCTTGCCCGCTCGACGCAGCAGGAACGCGGTCTCCAAGGCCAGGCTCTTGGTCATGCCCAGCAGCCCGGACTTGGAGGCCGCGTAGTTGGTCTGTCCGATGTTGCCGGTGTCACCGATGATCGAACTGACGTTGATGACCCTCCCGGAGCCCCGCTCGATCATGTGCTTGAGCGCGGCCTGCGAGGTGTAGAACGCCCCCGACAGGTTGACCGAGATGACCTTGTCCCAGGCGTCGTCGGTCATCTTCAGGACCGTCGCATCGCTGGTGATGCCCGCGTTGTTGACCAGGATGTCGAGCCGGCCGTGCTCCTGGATGACCTCGGCGACGATCCGCCGGGCATCGTCGCCGACGCCGACATTGCCCTGGTGGACGCTCACCGCCTGTCCCGGGAAGCGCTCCCGGAACTCGGCGAGGAAGGCCTGCGCCCGCTCAGTGTTGCCGCTGAAGCCGGCCGCGACGCTCGCCCCTTGCGAGGCCAGACTCACGCAGATGGCCTCACCGATCCCGCGGATGCCACCGGTGACCAAGGCCACCCGGCCCGCAAGCTTGTCGCCCACGCGGCCGACGCTCTGCTGCACATCGGTCATCTCGCTCCAGCCTCTCTGTCGGATCGGACTCATGTCACACGGCATACGGCATACCCATATCCGCGGCGGGCACGGCATACCGGCGGGTATGCCGTGGCGCTCGGTGTCCGGGAGGAGCGGCCCTCCCGGACACCGGGCCCGGCGTGGATCAGGCGTTGCGCTCGTCGATGATCCGCTTGGCCTTACCCTGCGAGCGCTCGATGCCGTTCGGGGGCAGGACGTGCACGCCGACGGATACGCCGATGACGTCCTTGATCCGGCCGACGACCTGCTTGGCCAGCACCTCGCGGTCGGCCTCGCCGGCAGCCTGCGAGCGCGCCTCGACGTAGACGTCCATAGCGTCCATCCGACCCTTCTTCTTCAGGTGCAGCTGGAAGAAGGCGGTGAGGCCGGGGATGGCCAGGAGGATCTCTTCGATCTGGCTCGGGAAGAGGTTGACCCCGCGCAGGATGATCATGTCGTCGCTGCGGCCGGTGATCTTCTCGATCCGCCGCATCGAGCGGGCCGTGCCCGGCAGCAGCCGGGTGAGGTCGCGGGTGCGGTAGCGGATGATCGGGAAGGCTTCCTTGGTGAGCGAGGTGAAGACGAGCTCACCCTGCTCGCCGTCGGGCAGAACCTCTCCGGTCTCCGGGTCGATGATCTCCGGGTAGAAGTGGTCCTCCCAGACGTGCAGGCCGTCCTTGGTCTCGACGGTCTCGCAGGCGACACCGGGGCCGACCACCTCGGACAGGCCGTAGATGTCGACGGCGTGCATGTCCAGGCGCCGCTCCATCTCCTCGCGCATGTCGTTGGTCCACGGCTCGGCACCGAAGACGCCGACCTTGAGGCTGGTGGCCGCGGGGTCGATGCCGTGGCGGTCCATCTCGTCGAGGATCGAGAGCATGTAGGACGGGGTGACGACGATGACGTCGGGCTTGAAGTCGTTGATGAGCTGGACCTGCTTCTCGGTCTGCCCACCGGACATCGGCACGACGGCACAGCCGAGCCGCTCGGCGCCCTGGTGCAGGCCCAGGCCACCGGTGAACAGGCCATAGCCGTAGGCGTTGTGGACGATCATGCCCGGCTTGACACCGGCGGCCCGCAACGACCGGGCGACCATGTCGGTCCACATGTCCAGGTCATTGCGGGTGTAGCCCACGACGATCGGCTTGCCGGTCGTGCCCGAGGACCCGTGGATGCGGCGCACCTGGTTCATCGGGACTGCGAACATCCCGAAGGGGTAGGTGTCGCGCAGGTCGTTCTTCACCGTGAACGGGAAGCGGGCCAGGTCGGCCAGGGTCTTGAGGTCGGTCGGGTGGACGCCGGCCTTGTCGAACTTCTCCTGGTAGAGCGGGACATTCTGGTAGACGTGGCCAAGCGTCCACTTCATGCGCTCGAGCTGCAGCTCGGCGATCTCCTTGCGAGAGGCCCGCTCGATCGGCTCGAGGTCTTCGGGCTTCGGGGTGAGGTCGAGCATCGGGTAGATCCTTCCTAAAGGGTCGTTGCGGAGTGATGGATCAGGACGAGTGCAGCGAACTTGTCTGGCAGGTGCGGGTCTGGCAGGTGATGCGGGTGAAGCAGGCGGATCAGGTGCGTTCGATGAGGACGGCGACGCCTTGGCCGACACCGACACACATCGTCGCGATGGCCCGCTTGGCCTGGCGATTCTGCAGTTCGATGGCGGAGGTGAGCACGAGCCGGGCGCCACTGGCGCCGAGCGGGTGCCCGAGGGCGATGGCCCCACCGTTGGGGTTGACGAACTCGGCGTCGTCCGGGAGGCCGAGGTCGCGCAGCACGGCCAGCGCCTGGGCGGCGAACGCCTCGTTGAGCTCGACGATGTCGAGATCGGCGATCGTCAACTCGTGTCGCGCGAGGACCTTGCGCACGGCCGGGATCGGCCCGATGCCCATGATCCGGGGCTCGACACCGGCGGCAGCCGAACCGATGATGCGGGCCATCGGCTCCAGCCCGTACTTCGCGACCGCGCGCTCTGAGGCGAGCACGACGACGGCTCCACCGTCGTTGACACCCGAGGAGTTGCCCGCGGTGACGCTGCCGCCCTGGCGGAACGGCGTCGGGAGCTTGGCCAACGCTTCGATCGTCGTGGCTCGGGGGTGCTCGTCGGTGTCGATGACGATCGGGTCGCCCTTGCGCTGCGGGATGGTCACCGGGGTGATCTCCTGGGCGAACCGGCCCGAGGCGATGGCGGCAGCGGCGCGCTGCTGCGAGCGCACGGCGAAGGCGTCCTGGTCGGCCCGCGAGACGTTGAAGTCGGCGGCGACATTTTCGGCCGTTTCGGGCATCGAGTCGATGCCGAACTGCGCCTTCATCTTCGGGTTGACGAAGCGCCAGCCGATCGTCGTGTCGTAGACGGCGCTGGAGCGGCTGTAGGCCGACTCGGCCTTGGGCATGACGAACGGCGCGCGGCTCATGCTCTCGACGCCACCGGCGATGATGAGGTCGGCCTCACCTGCCTTGATAGCCCGTGCTCCGTAGGCGATGGCGTCGGCACCCGAGGCGCACAGCCGGTTCATCGTCGTGCCGGGCACGTCCTGGGGCAGGCCGGCGAGCAGCGCGGCCATCCGGGCCACGTTGCGGTTGTCCTCGCCCGCCTGGTTGGCGTTGCCGAGGATCACGTCGTCGACCGCGGCCCAGTCGACCGAGGGCAGCCGGGCGGCCAGCGTCGAGATCAGGTGGGCGGCCAGGTCGTCCGGGCGCACGGGCGCCAGGACACCGGCATACCGGCCGATCGGGCTACGGGTTCCGGTGATCAGGAATGCTTCGCTCATCGTCAGTCTTCGTTTCGTGTCGTTCTCGTCGGTGCGTGGTCGAGCAGGAGCGCTGCCGTCCCGGAACTACCAGCCGGTATGCCGCGCGAGTGCAGGATCGTGCGCAGGCGCGTTGCCTGAGTGCACGCGTCCGACGACGGGATTTCCTTGGGGTGGAGAAAGTACGGGCGACCAGCGTCCGCGGCGCCAGTATTACTGACCGAACGTTCGCTGTCTATAGGTGTCCGGTATGCCGTGTTGCACGGCATACCCGTGGTGCCGGCGCGAGCGCTCGCGGATCCCGTCATGCCTGACCCTGCGGCGCCCCGCCGAAGCTGGCCCGGCGCTTGGCCCGCGCCGCGTCCACGCCTTCCTTCGCGTCGGGCCCGGTGAAGGCGAGGAACTCCAGGGCCAGCGAGGTGTCGAAGGTCGGACCGGCCAGTCGCAGCCAATTGTTGAGGGAGTACTTCGTCCACTGCAGGGCGGTGCGCGACCCGGCCTTGAGTCGACGCGCGATCTCGAGCGCCTTGGCATAGGTCTGACCGTCGTCGACGACCAGCGAGACCAGCCCGATCCGCTCGGCCTCCTCGCCCGACATGGGCTCGCAGAGCATGAGGTAGTACTTGGATTTGGCCAGGCCGCACAGCAGCGGCCAGACGATCGCGGCATGGTCGCCGGCGACGACGCCGATGCGGGTGTGGCCGTCGATGATCCGGGCGCTCCGCCCGGCGATCGAGATGTCGGCGAGCAATCCGACGACCAGGCCGGCGCCGACTGCCGGGCCCTCCATCGCGGACACGACCGGCTTGGAACAGTTGATCGTGTTGTAGACCAGGTCGCGGGCCTCACGCCAGACCGTGGCCCGGTCCTCGAACCCGCCGATGATGTCGTCGATCATGTCGAAATCGCCGCCGGCGGAGAACGCGCCGCCCTCCCCGCGGACGATGACGACGTCGACTTCCGGGTCCTGGTCGATGGTCAGCCAGACGTCGGCCAGTTGCCGGTGCATCCGGCGATCGGCCGCGTTGAGCCGCCCGGGCTTGCTGAGGATGATCTCCAGCAGCCCCGCCTCGGTGCTGGTGAAGCTCAGCGCCGGAAAGCGCTCGGCATACCGGGCGACCGGTCCGTCCACACTGCCGGCACTCGCGACCACATTGCCGGCACTCGCGTTCACACTGCTGGCACTGGCGTCCACACTGACCTCCTGGCGACCTGGACGGTGCCGCGGCGCACCGCCCCCTGGGCCGAGCATAGGCCGAGCCACCCGGCATACGGGAAGGGTTTGCCGGCCCTCCGGACATATGCCGTGTGGCACATGGGAGGGGTATCCAAAGTCCCTATCCCCGGCCGGGTATGCCGTGTAACATCCCGAACGTTCAGTCACATAATCGGCTGCTGGGCTCTTCCACCCACGGAGAGTCACTGCGTGCCGCTCCGGGACTACCCGGGTCACCCCCTGGGCATCTAGTTTGGAGTCGGCGCAAGCGTGCAGTCGCGGGTGCCGGTGAGTTGTCTGGACGTGATCCCATCAACGCCGATGGCAGGAGGCACCATGACCAGGTTTGTGGCGCTCTACCGCATGCCCGCCGACGTCGAGGGCTTCGACCGTGACTACCGGCATACCCACCTTCCGTTGGTGGCCGCCACGCCTGGCCTGGTCCGTGTCGAAGTCTCCCGGGTGCGGCGCACCGTCCTGGGCGAGCCCGCGGTGCACCTCATGGCCGTCATGCATTTTGCTGACGGAGCGGCCTTCAAGGCCGCCATGGGATCACCGGAATGGGCCGCCGCTGGACGCAACCTCGCCGAGATCGGGGGCGTGGAGTTGGCCACGATGTTCGTCTTGGAGGAAGCCGAGGTCACCGATCTGTCCGGGACCTCAGCCTCGTCGCAGGACGTCATGACCGACTGAGACACCGACCCCTCTCCCGGCGCGGTGCCGGGCTATCTCCAGAAGGAGTCAATGTGAAGGCTGCGGTACTCGAATCGGCCCCGGGCGATCTCGTCCTCGTCGACGACGTCGAACACGACGCCGTCGGGCCCCGAGAGGTCCTCGTCCAGACCGGTGCGGCGGGTGTCTGCCACAGCGACCTGCACTACATGCAGGGCAAATACCGCACCCGGATGCCCACGGTCGTCGGCCACGAGGCGGCCGGCGTCGTGCTCGAGGTCGGCTCTGACGTCACCTACGTCAAGCCCGGAGACCACGTCGTCACCTGCCTGTCGGTGTTCTGCGGCACGTGCGAATACTGCACGTCGGGCCGGATGGTGCTCTGCGCCAAGCGCGGCACCCGACGTGGCCGCGGCGAACCGCAGCGGCTGCGCCGCGGCGGCGCCGACATCTCGCAGTTCCTCGACGTGTCGGCCTTCGCCGAGCGGATGCTCGTGCACGAGAACGCCGTCGCCAAGATCACCAAGGACCTCCCGCTCGACCGTGCCGCCCTGCTCGGCTGCGGAGTGACGACCGGCTTGGGTGCGGTCTTCCGCACCGCGGCGATCCGCCCGGGGTCGACGGTCGCGGTCATCGGCTGTGGCGGTGTCGGGCTCAACGTCATCCAGGGCGCGCTGCTGGCCGGGGCCGGGCGGATCATCGCCGTCGACCAGACCGAGGCAAAGCGCGAGCTGGCGCAGTCCTTCGGCGCCACCGATTTCGTCGACGGCAGCGCCGGCGATGCAGTCGCCCAGGTCACCGAGCTCACCGGTGGCGGGGTCGACTACAGCTTCGAGGCCATCGGCCTCAAGCCCACGACCGAGCAGTCCTTCGCGATGCTCCGGCCCGGTGGCGTAGCCACCGTCGTGGGAATGATCCCCCTCGGCACCAGCATCGAGCTGCCCGGGGTGGACTTCATGTACGAGAAGCGGATCCAGGGCTCGCTCATGGGCTCCAACCAGTTCCGCACGGACATGCCTCGGTATGCCGACCTGTACCTGCAGGGTCGGCTCAAGCTGGACGAGTTGGTCTCCGCCCGCATCTCCCTCGACGAGGTCAACTCGGCGTTCGAGGAGATGCAGCGGGGCTCGATCGCGCGCAGCGTCATCGTCTTCGACTGAAAAGGACTGCACACCCATGGCCAAGGTCGCGAAGATCCGTTACTCGACGATGGAGGACACCTTCCTCCGGATCAAGGATCTGAAGGTCCGCATCCGTCGTCGTCCCGAGCAGGGCACCCCGCTGTTGCTCATCAACGGACTCGGCGCGTGCCTGGAGGCCTGGGAGCCCTTGACCAAGCGGCTCCCGGGGCGGGACATCATCGCGGTGGACCACCCCGGGACCGGCTTGTCCAGCCCCCCCAACTACATCTTCTCGATGTACGAAAACGCCGAGTTCTACATGGCGGCCCTCGACGCCGTCGGCGTCGAGAAGGCCGACGTCCTCGGCTTCTCGTTCGGGGGCACCATCGCCCAGGAGATCGCCCACAGCTTCCCCGAGCGGGTCAGCTCGCTGATCCTCTGCGGCACCAACGCAGGCACCGGCAGCTTCCCGGCTGACCCGTTCACGATCATGGCTGCGGCCAACCCGCTGCGCTACATCGTGCCAACGATCCGCGAGATGATGGCCCCCTTCGTCTACCGGGGCCGGGTCGGCCGCAACCCACAACTGTTCGAGACCGAGCTGAAGGGCTGGTATGCCCACCGCACGACGATGCTCGGTGTCGGTGCGCAGATCGGCACGATGATGATGGGTTGGAGCTCGATGCCGTGGCTGGGCAGCCTCGACGTGCCGACCCTCGTGCTCGGCGCCGAGGAAGACCCGCTGGCGCCACCGGCCAACTCCGAGCTCATCGCCTCGATCGTCCCCGGTGCGGAGTTGCACGTCTACGACGAGGCCGGACACCTCTTCCTCTTCGACATGCCCGAGGAGCCGAGCAAGCACATCGCGGCCTTCCTCGACCGGGTGGCAGCCATGGAGACGCAGTGACCGATCCCGCGTCGCCGAGCGCCCCGCAGAACGCCCCACTGAGCGCCCCGCTGCCCACAGCCGAAGACGTCGACCCGGACGACATCCCCGTGGCCGACGGGGCTTTCGGGGGTGAGCTGCTCTCCGCTCTCGACCCGATGCTCCTGGCCTCGTCGTTGAGTCGGACGATCACCCCCGGCGGGTTGATGCGTGCCGTCACCAACCTCGCCCAAAAGGCACCCGGCCTACTGCAGGGGCTCGACGACCAGCCGCTGCCCCCCAAGGACTGGCGCTTCTCCGACTCGACGTGGACCGACAACCCGGTCTACAAGCGCTGGGCGCTGGCCTACCTGGCCTGGGAGAAGGAAATGATGGACCTGGTCGACAACGATCAGGTCGACTGGCGCACCCGCGAGCGCAGCCGTCTGGTCATGGGGGTGCTCACCTCGGCGATCGCTCCGACCAACTCGTTGCCGGGCAACCCCGCGGCGATCAAGGCCGCCTTCACCACGGGTGGCCGGTCGCTGTGGAACGGTGGCGCCAACTTCCTGCGCGACCTGGTCACCAACCGCGGGCTGCCCGCCCAGGTCGATGACCGGGCCTTCGTCGTGGGCCGCGATGTCGCCGCCAGCCCGGGGTGGGTGGTGCACCGCACCCCCATGTTCGAGCTCATCCAGTTCACGCCCGACACTCCCACCGTGGCGGCGACGCCGCTCATGCTGCTTCCCCCGGCGGTCAACAAGTACTACTTCTGGGATCTCGCTCCCGGTCGCAGCCTGGTGGAGTATGCCGTGTCGCGCGGCATCCAGGTCTTCACCATGGTGTGGCGCGACCCTCGGCCGGAGAACGGCACGTGGGGCATCGACAACTACCTCGCCTCGGCCGTCGAGGCACTCGATGTCGTCTGCGACATCACCGGCCAGCCGGCAGCCCACGTCTTCGGTGACTGCTCCGGCGGGATGTTCCTCGCGATGCTGCTCGGGTATCAAGCGGCGACCGGACGGCATACCGCTGCCACCGGCACCTTCGGGGTGACCGTCTTCGACTTCGGTGAGCCGGGCGGGATCGGGATCGCGGCCTCCGACGAGGGCCTGGCCGGCGTGAGCAAGCGCGCCGAGCGCGGCGAGGTCATCAGTGCCGACAGCATCTCGGACACCTTCGTGTGGATGCGGCCCAACGACCTGGTCTGGCGCTACCTCGTCGACGACTGGCTGTTGGGCAAGCAGCCGCCGGCCTTCGACATCATGTTCTGGAACGCCGACGGCCAGGGCCTGCCCTCTCAGCTGGCCGCCGAGCTCACCCAGATGAGCCTGGAGAACGCGCTCGTCAAGCCCGGCGGGATGACCATCCTCGGCGAGTCGATCACGCTCTCCGAGGTCACCATCGACACCTACCAGATCGCCGGCATGTCCGACCACATCTCGCCGTGGAAGGGCTGCTATGCCGGGGCGCGCGCCTTGGCCGGGCAGAACACCTTCGTGCTCACCCCGACTGGTCACGTGCAGTCGATCATCTACCCGCCGGACAAGCCGCGGGCCTCGTTCTGGACCAACCCCCACGTCGGACCCAACCCGGACGAGTGGCACGCCGCCGCGACGCGCCATCAGGGCTCCTGGTGGGGGCACTGGGTCGACTGGATGCTCGCCCGCACCAGCGGGACTCGACCGGCGCCCCCTGCGGCCGGAAATGCCACCCACCCACCGATCGCGCCCGCCCCGGGCCGCTACGTCCTTGGAGAGTGACTTCCGTTGGATCGCATGAACCTCATCGACGCTTCCTTCCTCTATAGCGAGGACGGGCAGAGTCACAACGACGTCGGCGTCGTCCTCGTCTTCGACGGCCCCGCGCCGATCCGTGAGGACGTCATGCAGCTGATCGCCGACCGCATCGCCCTGGTCCCCCGGTTCCGGCAGAAGATCAAGCACGTCCCCTACGCCATGGCCCTGCCGGTGTGGATGGACGATGCCACCTTCACCATGCGCCGGCACGTCCACCACAACCCGGCACCGCCGGCGCCGGACCCGCTCGGCGCGGCGGTCAGCCAGATCATGTCGGTGCCGATGGATCTGACCATCCCGTTGTGGGAGACCCACCTCATCACCGGCCTGCCCGAGGACCAGTTCGCCCTCGTCATGCGGATGCACCACGCGATGGTCGATGGAGTCGACTCGATCGAGATCATCCGCTACCTGCTCAGCGACAAGCCTGAGGCCGAACCGCCGGTCCTGGACACCTGGCGGGCTCGTCCCGAGGTGCCCGATGCCACCCTCATCGCCTCGGCCTTCACCGACGCGGTCAAGGATGCGGTCAACCTCTGGACCCAGATCATGACCAAGGGCTACAAGGCCTTCCCCAAGATGCCCGAGACCCTCGACCTGAGCGCCTTCATGTCGACGTCGATCCCGCTCAACCCGATGGCCATCAACGGTCCGGTCCGCGCCGGCCGCGCCTACGCGATGACCGAGGTGCCGTTCACCCGGCTGCGGGCGATCCGCAAGCTGCTGGGCACGGGCACGATCAACGACGTCGTCCTCAGCGCATGTGCCTACGGCTACACCTCGGTCATCAACGAATACCTGCACGAACAGGTCGAGAACCGCTCGATCCGAGCCATGGTGCCGGTGTCCTTGCACTCCCCCGACCAGGCGGGAGTCACCGGGCACAACGAGATCGGCGCGATGGTCGTCGAGCTGCCGCTGGGGACCATGGACCCGCTGGTGCGTCACGAGCGGATCCGCAAGCAGATGGAGACGTTCAAGACGCTCAAGAACGCCATGCCGGCCGACACGATCAACCCCGGATCGAGCATGGCCAGCCCGATGACGCTCATGATGGCCAGCCGGATGGCCTCCTCGGCCCCGGTCTTCGTCAACACCGTCATCTCCAATGTCCCCGGTCCGCAGACCACGCTCTACCTCGACGGTCGACGGATGGTTCGGATGGGTGCCTGCATCTCGCTGTGGACCCCGCTGAAGATCGCCATCTCGGTCATGAGCTACGACGGGACCGTCACCGTGAGCGTTGTCACAGACGACGCAAGCTTCCCGAAGGTGCATGTCCTGCTCGATGCGATCCAAGCTGGACTCGACGACATCGAAGCGGCCGCTCGTGCGGCGGCCACCACGGGGGCGGTGCCCGGCAGCTAGCCCGGGGTATGCCGGCCGGCGACGGCCCGGCATACCGGAATTGGGCGCGACGCCAGCGCTGCTCCCCCACCCTGCCGCCTCGGCGGCGCGAGACCGACGATACGAGAATCGAGATACACGCCATGACACACACGGTGAGCAGCTACGTTGCCGGCGCCTGGGTGACGCCCTCCGAGGCGGGCACCCCCATCCTCGACGCCTCCACCGGCGCGGTCATCGCCACGGCGAGCTCCTCTGGTGTCGACTTCGCCGAGTTGGTGCGCCACGCCCGGGAGGTCGGTGGCCCGGCATTGCGGGCGATGACCTTCCAGCAGCGTGGCCTGGCGCTGAAGAACCTCGCCAAGTATCTCAAGAGCCGCACCGACGAGGTGTATGCCGACTACGGCGCCTCGGGGGCGACACTCCCCGACGCCCGCGTCGACGTCGAGGGCGGCATCGGGGTGCTGTTCGTCTACGCCGGCAAGGCTCTCAAGGAACTGCCCAACGACATCGTCCTGATCGAGGGCAGCCCCGAGGACATCGCCGAGAAGCACCAGGGCCAGGTGATGTACACCTCCCCCGACGGGATCGCGCTGTTCATCAACGCCTACAACTTCCCGGTGTGGGGAATGCTCGAGAAGCTGGCCACATGCATCATCGCGGGCGTGCCGGTCATCGTGAAGCCGGCCACCCCGACCGCCCAGTTGGCCGAGATCTCGTTCCGCCACATCGTCGAGTCCGGGATCCTGCCGGAGGGCTCGGTGCAGTTCATCGGCGGCAGTGTCGCCGAGGCTCTGGACCACCTCGGCGGGCAGGACCACATCCTGTTCACCGGCTCGGCAGGGACGGCCGCCAAGCTGCGCACCCTGCCGGCGATGGTCGAGCGCGGCGCCAAGTTCACCGCCGAGGCCGACTCGCTCAACGCGACGATCCTCGGCCCGGACGCGGGCGTCGACAGCGAGGAGTTCAGCGCCTTCGTCAAGGCGATCTTCCGCGAGATGACCTCCAAGAGCGGCCAGAAGTGCACGTGCATCCGCCGGGTCTTCGTGCCCCAGGGTTTGGTCGAGCCCACCGTCGAGGCGCTCAAGGCCCGGCTGGCCAAAGTCGTCGTCGGCGACCCCCGGATCGAGGGCACGACGATGGGGCCGCTGGTCAACGCCTCGCAGCGCGACGACGTGGCCGCCGCGGTGCGGCTGCTCATGAAGGGTGCCGATGTGGTCGTCGGCGGGCCCGACATCGTCCCGGCGATCGCCTCCGGTGACGCCGAGCGCGGTGGCTTCTTCCCGCCGACGGTCCTCGTGGCCAACGACACCCGCGCCAGCCAGTTGCACGAAGTCGAGGCCTTCGGGCCGGTCGTCACCGTGCTTCCCTATGCCGACGACGACGACCTCGTGTCGATGGTCGCCCTCGGCGAGGGTTCGCTGGTCGCGTCCGTCGCCAGCCACGACGCCGAGTGGGTGCGCTCGCTGCTCATCCGGATCGCTCCCTACCACGGCCGACTGCTCGTCCTCGACCGCGACAACGCGGCGACGGCACCGCCGCACGGCGCAGCCCTTCCGCAGCTCATCCACGGCGGGCCGGGTCGCGCCGGCGGCGGCGAGGAGCTGGGTGGGCTGCGCAGCGTCAAGCACATGATGCAGGCCACGAGCATCTCGGCTGCCCCGCAGATGATGGTCGGGATCACCCGGTCCTGGAATGCCCAGGCGCTGGCCAAGGCCAGCGAGCGGCACCCGTTCCGGATGTATCTCGAGGAGCTGCAGCTCGGCGACACGCTGTTCACCGACAGCCGCTTGATCACCCTGGAGGACATCGAGCACTTCGCTCACTTCACCGGCGACACCTTCTACGCCCACATGGACGAAGAGGCTGCCGCGGCAAGCCCGATCTTCAAGGGCCGCGTCGCCCACGGCTACTTCCTGCTGGCTGCAGCCGCCGGGCTCTTCGTCGACCCGGCACCGGGCCCTGTGCTGGCCAACTTCGGCCTGGAGAAGCTGCGCTTCACCCAGCCGGTCTACCCGGGCGAGTCGATCCGGGTGCGCCTGACGGCGAAGTCCAAGACGGTGCGCCCTGGCACCGGATGGGGCGAGGTCACCTGGGATGTCGCGATCTCCAATGACAAGGACGAGGTCGTCGCCACCTACGAGTTGCTCACCATCAACGCCAGCCGGCCGACCGCCTGACTCGCATCGGTCTGGCCGACCGCTCGTCGGCCAGACCGATCAGTCGTCGCCCAGACGCCCAACCGACCGATCGGTTGCTTGACATAGTGAACACGTGATCCATATACTTCCCAACGTATTCACCCCCGACGCCCGCAAGGAGCCGACCATGCAGACCTCCCAGGACATGCTCACCGCGATGCAGACCCAGGCTCTCGAAGCCATCCGCACCGGCCAGGCCACGACCCTCGAGGCCGTGAAGACCTGGACCGAGACGATGGCCAAGATGACCCCGGCTGCCGCCGCTCCGGCCGCTGCCGTGCCGGCCGAGTTCAAGGCCGCCTTCGGTGACCCGGCCGAGATCATCGACTCGGTCTACGAGTTCGCCGGCCAGCTGCTCGAGCTCAACAAGAAGTTCGTCCACGACCTGCTCGAGGCCTCCCAGGCCGCGCAGGCCAAGTGACCTCACGCGGCGGGGGGCCCAGGCTCCCCGCCGCGATCCATTCCCGCGAAGGACATCCCGATGACCGAGCCCAGTGTCGCCGCGTGGGAGTACCAGCGCGCCGCCATGGGTGCGTTCATTCGCTCCCAGCGGGAGTTGGCCAACATGTCGCTGCGGCAGATGTCGCAAGCGACCCAGGTTTCCAATGCCTACCTCAGCCAGATCGAACGCGGCATGCACGACCCGACGGTGCGGGTGCTGCTGCAGATCGGCCAGGCCCTGCATCTGTCGGTCGAGGACATCCTGCGCAAAGGCGTAGAGGCCGAGATCGACCCCGATGCCCCGCCCGGCGTTTCCGTGGAGACGGCCGTGCGCTCCGATCCCACCTTGAGCTCATCCGAGAAGGAAGCGCTCTTGGCGGTCTACCGCAGTTATCTCAAGAGCCACGAGAGCTGATCGTCCACCCTGGAGGAGACCCGCCGATGATTCTCACCTACGAGCACCTGCTCAAGAGCATGCAGGACCAGATGCTCACTGCCATGACCAACTGGCAGCAGGGGTCTCTCGAGGCCTATCACGCCTGGATCAAGGCGACCTCGCACATGATCCCGGAGATCAACTTCTACCACGAGATGC
>JBGAQV010000041.1:0-22265 GCA_044220505.1 Dermatophilaceae bacterium | reverse complement strand
ATCATCACGATGACCATGGAACAAGCCGTCGGCGCCGCACAAGCGGCACTGGTGCAGCAATCGGTCCGCGAGAGCACCGGGACGCTGCTGGAGATGACCCCCAGTGTTGGTGCCGCGAGCACCGACACCGGAACACTCCTGTCGGCCAGTGCCGCGCGGCGGATCGCCTGCCAAGCCGGAATCCTCCCCGCAGTCCTCGGCGGACCCGGACAAGTCCTCGACCTCGGCCGACTCCACCGGTTCTTCAGCGACCCACAACGCACCGCCCTCTCGGTCGTCTATGACACCTGCGCTGCGCAGGGGTGTGACCGACCCTTCGCGTGGTCGGAGCTACATCACCAGCATCCTTGGTCCAAGGGCGGGTTCACCGACCTCGACCTCGCGATCCCGTTGTGTGGTTACCACCACCGGCTGATCCACGACTCCCGATTCGGGCACCACATCACCATCGACAGCCGAGGGGCGAAGGCCGTCCACTTCCACGAAAGCAGGTGAAGAGGCCCGCGGGGTGAGGGCCGCGCCATGGCACCCTGCCCTCCCGCGGGCTCTTGCGCCGCCGGTGTGACCGTCGCGGTGGGTATTCATCCGTGAGGTCGCCGACTTGACCCTCCCGTGGGGTGAGGGGCGACGATCACTGTCATGACGGCATACGAGCAGGTTCTCGCAGAGACACCGAGCTCGGGGTTGACCGTGGGGCAGGTGGCCGAGCGTTTCGGCGTCACGGTGCGCACCCTGCACCATTACGACGAGATCGGTCTGCTGACTCCGAGCGAGCGCACCCGCGCGGGTTATCGGGTCTACACGGCCGAGGACCTGGTGCGGCTGCGCACCATCGTCGTCTACCGGCGGCTGGAGTTCGGCCTCGACGAGGTGCGCGAACTCCTCGACGGCGAGACGCCCGTCGAGGACCACCTGCGCCGGCAGAGGGCGGCAGTACAAGAACGAATGGGCGAGCTCGCCGAGCTCGTCACCGCGATCGACCGAGCCTTGGAGAGTCAGATGTCAGACCGACCGATGACCGACGCCGAGATGCGAGAGCTGTTCGGGGATTCCTTCACCGAGGACTACCAGGCCGAAGCCGAGCAGCGCTGGGGCGATACCGACGCCTGGAAGCAATCTGCCTCGCGCACAGCGCGATTCACCAGGAAGGACTGGGAGGACGTCAAGGCCGAGCAGGACGCCGTCGGTGCGGCGTTCGCTGCGGCGATGGATGCCGGTCTGCCGGCAACCAGCCCCGAGGCGATGGCGGCGGCCGAGTTGCACCGCGCGAGCATCGAGCGGTTCTACGACTGCTCCTACGAGATGCAGTGCGCCTTGGCCGAGATGTATCTCGCCGACCCACGCTTCACGGCGACCTACGAGGCACAGCGGGTGGGCATGGCTCGCTACGTCCACGACGCCATCAAGGCCAACGCGGCCGGCGCAGGGGCGTCACGCTAACTCGGTTGCGTCACACTGCCCGGTGACCATGATGGGCAGTGTGACCTCCGCCGAAACCCAGCCCGAGATCGCTCCTGGACCCGAGGTCGTCACCGGACTGCTGCGTGAACAGGCACCCGACCTGGCCGGACATCCGGTCCGCGCGGTCTCGACGGCTGGCAGCAGCAATTGGGTCTTCCGGTTGGGTGACGAGCTGGCCGTTCGACTGCCTCGGGACGATCGCTACACCCCGGCCCTGCTCAACGAGGTGCGCTGGCTGCCGCACCTCGTGGGCAGGGTGCCGGTCCCCGTGCCAGCAGTCGTCGCTGTCGGCGACCCCTCAGATCACTTCCCGCGACCGTGGACCGTCGTGTCGTGGGTCAACGGGGAGCTTCCCGGGGACCTCAACCAGGCTCAGCAGGCGCGGTTGGCGGTCTCGCTCGGGGGCTTCCTACGCAGCATGCGCGAGATCGATACGCACGGCGCCCCGGCCGGTGCTGCGCACTGGGGATACCGGTGCGGTGAACCGGTCACGGACACGATCGACGAGTGGGCCGATGTCGCTGCGAGGGAACTCGTGGACCTCTTCGACCCAGCCGGGATCCGTGAGGCCTGGAGGCGGCTGCGCGAGGTCCCGCCCGCGACCGGGCCCGCGTGCCTGGTCCACACCGACGTGTCATCCGAGAACCTCCTGGTCCATCCAGACGGACGCCTGGCCGGAATGATCGACTTCGGGGGGATGGGGGTCGGCGACCGGTCCGTCGACCTCCTCTACGCCTGGAGCATGCTCGACGCTCCGGCGCGTGAGGAGTTCCGGCTCGCGACCGACGCCGATCCGGCGACGTGGACCCGAGCCCGGGCCTGGGCTTTCGTCGGTCCCGGTCTGCTGACCCTCGCCGACTACCGCGGCAGTATGCCGGCCAGGACCGAGCGCCTCACTCGGATGGTCGAAGCCGTCGCGTCCGACGTCGGGGTCAGGCTGCGCTGAGCACGCGTCGGACCGCTTATGGCTTGACGATCGTCAGGCCCTTGGCGTCGGCTCCCAGCGCGAGCAGCGCCTTCACGGAGCGGTCAAACAGGGCCTGGTATGCCGTGCGCCGCGCCCCGGTCACGGCCCTATCGGCCAGCAGGGTGGGCAGGTCAACGACCCGGAGCCGTTCAGTGGTTTCGGCCATGGCGATCGGCCTGGCCTCGGCCACAGTCGCGCGGAAACGTCCGTCAGATCCCTCGGTGAAGGTGAAGGTCGCCAGGGACTCTGACTGGGTGGCTTTGAGCTTGGGGATCGAGTGTTGCTTATGCACGAAGTTGCCCATGCCGTAGGCAACCCACACGTCACCGATCTTGTCGATCGGCTGGAGCACGTGGACATGGTGCCCATAGATGAGGTCAACGTCGCCGGATTCGGCCAATGCCCTTGCTGCGGAACGCTGTTGGGCGTTCGGGGCGGAGACGTATTCGTCGCCGCCATGGATCGCTACCGCGACGATCTGGGCGCCGGCGGCCCGTGCTGCCTTGGCGTCAGCGAGCATGGTGGGGATGTCGATGAGGTTGACGGCCCACGGCTTGCCGGCGGGCATGGGCAGTCCGTTGAGGCCGTAGCCGTAGGCCAGCAACGCCACCTTGACCCCTCGCACGTCCATCATCGCCGGGGTATTCCGTTCCTGGAGGCTCCGGTTGGAGCCGGCGTGCTTGAGCCCGTTGGCGTCCAGGACGTCGAGGGTGTGCGACAGCCCGGCGAATCCCTTGTCGAGCGTGTGATTGGAGGCGGTCGTACAGGCGTCGAACCCGGTGTCCTTGAGGGCCGGGACGACGTCCTGGGGCACCGAGAAGGTCGGGTAGCCCGTGTAGGGGCCACCGGCCGGCGCCAACGGCGTTTCGAGGTTGCAGATCGCCACATCGGCCTTGGCAATGGTGGGCATGACCTCGGAGAACATGGGTCGGAAGTTCAGTCCGTTCGAGGCACCGGCCGGCTGCGTCTTGGCGTCGGCCCGCGCCTGGTTGACGACCCCCTCGTGCAGGAGGACGTCGCCCCCGACGGTGATGCTCACGGTGCGACCGCCGGCCGGGCTGCTTTTGCTGGGGCTCGTCGCGGTGTTGGCGGCAGAGCTTGCCGCTGCGGTGCCGGAGGTCGACGCGACCGACCCCGTGCTCGCACCCCCCGTGCCCGTCAAGGGTGCCGACGGGGTGGCCACAGTGCTCGACGTGCACCCCGTGACCGTCAGCAGCACGGCATACCCGATGGCGCCCACACCGAGCCGGGCAGAGCGGGTGCGGCGAGACGGCATACCCCGATATGACATGCGCCCAAAGTTAGCGCGCCCCCTGTGCTGTCGGGGCGCTGGCCTAGGCTTCCCTCGTGACCCAGCCGCCCGACCCCAGCGCCATCGCGCGTGGGCTGTTCGTCGCTTTCGAAGGCGGCGACGGCGCGGGCAAGTCCACCCAGGTGCGGCTACTCGTCGCGGCCCTGTCCGCTGCCGGCCGCCGCGTCGTCGTCACCCGCCAACCGGGAGGCACCGAGCTGGGCAGTCAGATCCGCGAGCTGCTCCTGCACGGCGGGGACGTCAGTCCGCGGGCGGAGGCACTGCTGTTCGCCGCCGACAAGGCCCAGCACGTCGACCACCTCATCCGGCCCGCCCTCGTGCGCGGCGATGACGTCGTCACCGATCGTTACACCGACTCGTCGATCGCCTATCAGGGCGCCGGGCGCGATCTGGGCTCCGACGAGATCCACCGGCTGCTCAACTGGGCCGTCGCCGGGCTGTTCCCCGACCTCACCATCGTCCTCGACGTGCCGGCCGAGGTCGGCCGGCAGCGCCGCGGCAGCGTCCACGACCGGCTCGAACGCGAGCACGACGCCTTCCACGACCGGGTCCGCCACCACTTCCTCGACCTTGCCGCAGCTGCGCCCGAGCGCTATCTCGTGGTCGACGGCACCCAGCCACCCGAGCGGCTGCACACCGAGATCGTCGCCCGGCTGCACGGCATACCGGCTCTCTCGGGTCTGCGGGAGGCGACCTCGTGAGCGTCTGGGACGACGTGGTGGGGCAGTCGCAAACGGTCCGCACCCTCAGTCACGCCGCCGCCGACTCCGCTGCGATGACCCACGCGTGGCTGCTCACCGGGCCGCCGGGTTCCGGGCGCTCCACCGCGGCCCGCGCCTTCGCTGCCGCGCTGCAGTGTCCGGAGCACGGCTGCGGAGTATGCCGGGAGTGCCGCACCGCGCTCGACGGCACTCACGCCGACGTCACCGTCGTCGCGACCGAGGGACTCTCGATCAAGGTCGAAGACACCCGGGCACTCGTGCAGGAAGCCGGCCTGCGGCCCTCGGTTGGTCGCTGGCGAGTCATCGTCATCGAGGACGCCGACCGGCTCACCGAGCGTGCCGCCGACGCCCTGCTCAAGGCGCTGGAGGAGCCCACGCCGCGCACCGTGTGGGTGCTGTGCGCACCATCGCTCGAGGACGTCATCATCACCATCCGGTCGCGCTCCCGGCACGTGCGGTTGCGCACGCCTCCGGTCGCGGCGGTGGCCGACTTGCTCACCCGGCGGGACGGCATACCGGAGACCATGGCTCTGTATGCCGCGCGGGCGGCCCAGAGCCACGTGGGGATGGCGCGGCGGCTGGCCCGCGACGAAGCGGCGCGCAACCGTCGTCATGAGGTGATCTCGCTGCCGCTCAAGATCCGGTCGGTGGGTCTGGCCATCGGCGCGGCCGCAGACCTGGCCGGCATCGCCGACGAGGAGTCGGCCGCCTCGACCACCGAGCGTGACCAGCGCGAACGCACTCGGCTGCTGGAGACCTTGGGGGCCGACCCGTCGGCGCGCACCCAGCCGCCGCATGTCCGGTCGCAACTGTCGGCACTGGAGCGCGAGCAGAAGGCGCGAGCCACCCGGCATGCCCGCGACGTCGTCGACCGTGCCTTGGTCGACCTGTTGTCGATGTATCGCGACGCGCTCGTCCTGCGCTCCGGCGCGACCGTGGGTCTGGTCAACAGTGAGGCCATCGACCAGGTGCGAGCGTTGGCTGCCGCGCTCACGCCGGAGCGGCTGCTGCTGTGCATGGACGCCATCGGGGAGGCCCGCGAACGGATCAACCTCAACGTGCCGCCGCTGCTCGCGCTGGAGGCGATGGCGGTGTCGCTGCAGTTGCCGACCGGTCCCGCGGCCGTGGCGGGATAACCTCGACCGCATGAGTGGTCGTTCTCGGGGTGCCCGTCGTTCGTGGGGACTTGGTCGGTCCCGTGGTCTCGGTCGGCGGCGGGTGTGGGGTTCCGTGGCCACAACTGCAGCGGCGGCGCTGACCCTGTCCTCGTGCCTGGTGCTGCCGTTCATGAGCTCCGACCCCAGCAGCACCGGCCCGGGGGGCAGCGGGGGGTCCGGCTCGGCCGGCGCGACCGGCGCGGTCGCGACCCCGCCGCCGGATCACCCGGAGCTCGCCGACTACTACAGCCAGACCCTGCAGTGGCGACCGTGCTCGGGCGGGGAGTGCGCGACCCTCAAGGTGCCGGTCGACTACGCCAAGGCATCCGGCGACAGGATCGAGCTCAAACTGCTGCGCGTGCTCGCCAAGACGCCCAGCGCGCGGATCGGGTCACTCGTCGTCAACCCCGGCGGACCGGGTGGATCGGGCGTCGACTACGCCCGGTATGCCGACCAGATCGTCGGTGCCGAGGTGCGCAAACGGTTCGACGTCGTCGGCTTCGATCCGCGCGGCGTGGGCCAGTCGGCCCCGCTGGACTGCATCTCCGATGCCGAGCTCGACACCTTCCTCGGGATGGACCCCACCCCGGACGACAAAGCCGAGCAGGAAGCATTCGTCGCGGGATCCCGCAAGCTCGCCGCCGGGTGCGCCGCGAACGGCGGGGCCCTGCTCGGGCACCTGTCCACGGTCGAGGCCGCCCGCGACATGGACATCCTGCGGGCCGCGCTGCGTGAGCCGAAACTGCACTACCTCGGGAAGTCCTATGGCACCTTCCTCGGAGCCACCTATGCCGACCTCTTCCCGCTCAATGTCGGCCGTTTCGTCCTCGACGGGGTGGTTCCGCCGGATCTCACGTCGGCGGAGGTGTCCGAAGGCCAGGCGCGAGGGTTCGAGATGGCGACCAAGGCCTATCTGCAGAGCTGCATTTCCAAGGGCAACTGTCCCGCGGGCAACACTGTCGAAGAGGGCATGCAGTGGATCAAGGACTTCTTGCTCAAGCTCGACGCCAACCCGCTGCCGGTCTCCGGTGACGCACGCATCACCGAACTCACCGAGGCCTGGGGGTCGATCGGGCTGGCCTACGCGATGTATTCCAAGAGTTCGTGGGCTTCGCTCACTGCCGCCCTGCGCTCTGCCCAGCAGGGCGACGGCACCGACCTTATGGACCTGGCCGACCAGTATGCCGACCGCACCTCTTCCGGCTCCTACACCGGCAACATCATGGAGGTCATCTACGCGGTCAACTGTCTGGACCGGCCCGACACCGCCGACCTGACCGTCGTCGAGGCCAACGCCGAGAAGTTCTCGGCCAGTGCACCACTCTGGGGCCGCATGCTCGCGTGGGGTTCGGTGCCCTGCGGTGTGTGGCCGGTCAAGGCCACCGGGGCGCCGAAGAAGGTGACTGCGGCGGGCAGCGGCCCCATCGTCGTCGTCGGCACCACGCGCGACCCGGCGACGATCTACGAATGGTCGGTGCGGTTGCGCCAGGAGCTGGCCAACGCGGTGCTCATCAGCTTCGACGGCGACGGCCACACGGCATACACGCGGTCCAACTCCTGCGTCGACCGCCCGATCGACGCTTACTACGTCAACGGGACCGTGCCGCAAGACGGCCTCAAGTGCTAGGCGACGCGGGCGGCTACCAGGGCTGATCGGCGCGGACTGCTGCCGGTTTCGTCCTGGGGGAGGGCTGTCCGTATACTCGTCAGCCGTGCCCCTCCGCGGGGCACGCGCCGCCTTAGCTCAGTCGGCAGAGCGATTCACTCGTAATGAATAGGTCTGGGGTTCGATTCCCCAAGGCGGCTCAGATGAAACCCCGGCCCCACCTGCGGAAATGTCAGGAGGGGCCGGGGTTTCATTGCGCTAGGTCCACCTCCAGGTGCACCCTATGGTCCACCTCCAGGTGCACCTCAGGGGCTTGTCCCCATCGCCCGCGGTCGATCCACCGGCAGTTTCGAGCTCACGGAGACGAGGTCGCTCACTCGGCTGGGTCGGTGTGTGACTTCATCCAGAACGGCGAGTAGTGGTAGCCGTCGAGGTCGTCGAACTGGCGCTGATACATGAAGGGGTAGTCGTCGGTGTCGCCGATCCGTCCGCCGGCGGCAGCCGCGCGCTCGACCAGGTCGTCGACTGCCTCGCGGCTGGCGAGGTCGAACGAGACGGTGACCTTCGAGGGGGTGTCCGGACCGCCGACCAGCTCCTCGACGCCGCCGACGCCGGCATACATCTCCCGGCTGCCGAGCATGACGTATTGGTCGGGTGCAATCGCAAAGCACGACACGTTGGGGCCGGACATCTCGGCGTTGAGAGTCCAGCCGAGGGCGATGTAGAAGGCGGTAGCGCGCTCGACGTCTTCGACGGGACACGTGATGAACAGGCTCATCCATCGACACTTGCAAAACGCTGGACGCTGGTCAAGGCCACGGCAGCTCGAGCAAGCCGGCTTAGGCATGGTGCGTTGGGTTGTCTTCGGCCACGATGGGTACGGATCGGGGTGCACCTAGAGGAGGCCAGCATGAGCGATGACATCGGTGCGGATGTCACCGAAGCCGCCCGGGACCTCGGCGGACACCCCATCGTCGAGAACGGCGCCCGCGTCGGGTATGCCGTCAACGGCGTCGTCCATCTGCTCATCGCCTGGATCGCCATCCAGTTGGCGCTCCAGCCGAGCGCGCCCCGCAAGGGCAATGGCCAGGAGGCGGTGGACCAGTCCGGCGCCCTGGCCACCCTCGCCTCCAGTGGGCTGGGCAAGGTCACCCTGCTGGTCGCGGTCGGCGGATTCACCCTGCTCGCGCTCTGGCAGTTCACCGAGGCGATCGTCCGCCGCAAGACGAGCGTCCGGGTCAAGGCAGCCGCCAAAGGCATCGTCTACCTGAGCCTCGCCTGGAGTGCCTTCGCGTTCGTCCGCGGAGCCGGGTCCTCGAGCACCGAGCAGACGGTCGACATCACCGCTTCGCTGATGAACCGTCCGCTGGGCCAGATCTTCGTCGCGGTCGTGGGGGCCGTCGTGCTCGGCATCGGCGCTTATCACGTGCACAAGGGCGCGAAGTGCCGCTTCCTGCACGACCTGCGCGAGCACCCAGGGCGTTGGGCCGAGTATGCCGGCCGCTACGGCTACATCGCCAAGGGCGTCGCGCTCATCCTCGTCGCCGTGGTGTTCTTCGTCGCCGCCTGGCACGGCCGCGCCGACGAGGCCACCGGCCTGGACGGCGGACTGCGGATCCTGCTCGACCTGCCCTTCGGTCACCTTCCGCTCGTATTCATCGCCCTCGGCTTCGCCGCGTATGCCGTGTACTCCGCCGCCCGCGCGAAGTACGCCCGCGTTTAGGCCTACCCGCGGGTTTGGCGGCGGGTCGGAAGGTTTCCCCGGGGTGTTGCGGTCGGTGGGGCCGGGTTTGGCGGCGGGTCGGAAGGTTCCCCCGGGGTGTTGCGGTCGGTGGGGCCGGGTTTGACGGCGGGTCGGAAGGTTTCCCCGGGGTGTTGCGGTCGCTGGGACCGGGTTAGGCGGCGGGTCGGAAGGTTTCCCGGGGAAGCCGGGCGGCGGGCCAGGCGAGACGAGGCTAAGCGCGACGGCGTAGGTAGTTCCAGGCCAGCAGCGTGCAGCACACGCCGTTGATCATCCCGACGACGACGTCGAGCAGATGGTGCATGCCCCGGTAGACCCGGGCGTAGGCGACGAGGAAGGGGATGACGACGCACGCCACCGTGACGACCCACCGCAGCCACGGCATACGGATGCGCTGGGCCAGTAGGGCAAAGGTCAGGTAGAGCGCGAAGGCGGCCCCGGTGTGCCCACTGGGGTAGCTCGACGTCGGCGGCGCCGGGTCGAGGCGCTCCACCTCAGGGCGCGACCGGTCCACGAGGTTGGCCGCGATGACGAAGACCGTGGCCTGCAGCGAGATGGCCAGCGCGGGGACGAGGGCCAGCCACCATTGCCTGGTGCGCCACCACAGGATGGCGACGGCCACCACGCAGGTGCCGATGATGATTTCGGTGTTGCCGATCATCGACCACCAATGAGTCACCCCGTCCCAGCCCGCTCCGACGGCGGCCCGCACGTCGCGGTTGATCTGGTCTTCGCCGGGCAGATCGCCGAGCGGACCCTTGATGAGGAAGCCGCCCGCGACGATGAGACACCACAACCCGAAGGCCGGCAGGACGGCCCGGCGCCCCATATCCGCGAGCGCCGCCTTGACCGTGGGCCGACTCTGGTCATCGAGGTAGCGGCTGACGAACGCCATCACTGCTCCTTGAGTTTGAAGGGACCCCAGTCGCGGTACCCGGCATACGAGGCCAGCGCCAGGCCGACCCCGAAGATGATCCCGGCAGTGACGTCGGAGGGATAGTGGACCCCGAGGAAGACCCGGTCGAGGGCGGTGACGACCATGACAACCCCGGCCACGACGACCGCGGCGATGCGTCCAGTCCGGCCGAGCAGCGGCCACCAGAGCACCACGAGGATCGTCGAGGCGGCCGCTGCATTGGCCGCGTGCCCCGAGGGGAAGCTGTAGCCCGGTGCATGGGTGATGGCGTCCTCGACGACCGGCCGGGCCCGCTGGACGAGGTATTTCACGTCGAGCGCGAGGTTCCAGCTGGCCATCATGGTGAGGAAGGCCCACAGCGCCCGGATCGGCAGACGATGCCGCCGCCACACCCAGACGCACACGAGGGTGCCGGCGATGTAGACCCATTTGGGCTGCAGCATTTCCTCCCACACCAACAGTGCCTGGGTCAGCCCGGGGCGCTCGCGAGTGATATCGGTCGCGGCGCGGATCATGCTCTCGTCGAAGTGGAGGATCGGTTCCCAGCGCGAGCGCACGAGATAGGCCACAGCGGCCACCGGGACCGCGGTTGCGACGGCATACCCTGCGGCTTTGAGCAGTCGATGCAGCACCCGACGCCGGACCCGACCGCGGACTCGACCACTGACCCCTTGTCGCCCTGGCTCAGCCAACCCGCACCACCAGGGCGAGCGGCTTGATCCCACACACCAGGCGGCGGCGGGGTCCGACGGCGTCTCCGTCGAGCTCGACCTCGACCGGATGCGAAGCGAGGATCTCGACCTTCTCGGACGTCCGCCACTGCAGGCGGGCATGGCCGCGGCGGTGCCGGGTGGCGATGTCGACGGCGACCGCGGTCCAGCCGACGACACCCTTGGGCGACAGCACGATGGTGTCGAGCTTGCCGTCGTCGACGGCGGCGTCCGGCATGAGGTCGACGCCACCGGTGAGGGTGCCGCAGTTGCCGACGACGACGGTTTTCGCGTGCTGACGGATCGGCCGGCCCTCGCCCGCGGTCACTCGCACCCCGAAGCCGGGTCGGGTCAGCGCCTTCGCGCCGGAGATGAGGTATGCCGGCCAGCCGAGCAGCCCTTTGACCTTCTCGTTGGCGTTGGCCATCGTCTCGGCGTCCAAGCCCATGCCGGCCATGACGAGGAAAACCTGCTCCTCGTCGTCGTCGCAGCAGAGCGTGCCGACGTCGACGCGCCGGTTCTGGCCGGTGATGACGACTTCGAGTGCGGCGTCGAGGTCGTCGACCGGAAGTTCGAGATTGCGGGCCAGCAGGTTGCCGGTGCCGCCGGGGAGCAGGCCCAGGGGGGTGTCGGTGTCGACCAGCGCGCTCGCGACCGCCCGGACCGTGCCGTCGCCGCCGAGCGGACAGACGACGTCGGCACCCTCCTGAACCGCCTGGCGGGCCTGGCCGGTGCCGGGATCGTCCTCGGTCGTCTCATACCACCGGGCGTCCGGCCAGCCGTGCCGCTGGCAGGCAGCCGCCACCGTGGCCTTGACCTCGTCGAGGTCGTCGAACTTGGTGGGATTGACGACGACCGCCAGCTGCAGGGGGCTCATGTCCGGACGGTACCCCGCCGACCGGTGTTTGAGCCCACTTGAGACGGGGCAAAGCGGCATCCAGAGGTCTGGCCGCACGGCATACCGGCCTGGCGCGGCGCAGCCCGCGGGGGACCTAAGCCCATAGCGCGTGAGGTGAGGGGGTTCTTAGCCTGAGGAAATGGCCGACTACGACCAGCATTGGCCGGAGCCGCTCCGGAGACAGCCTGACGGCACCGTCAAGCAGATCAACCCGTTCTCGGGGACCTCGGTCTGGACGGTGCCAGGGCGAGGAAACCGCCCGTTGCGCCCCGACGGGCCCCCACCCACGCCCATCGATCACTCGCTGGCGGGCCGGCATTGCGCCTTCTGTGAGGGGCGCTATCTCGACACCCCGCCGGAGAAGTCCCGCCTGGTGCGCGACCCCGACGGCTGGCATTTGCTCAAGGGGCGCACCCTGGAGCGGCTGCACGAGACGGTGGCGGAGTTCCGGCGGATTCCGAATCTCTTCGAGATCGTCACCTACGACTACTGGCGGCTCAACTACGGCTATGCGCCCGACCGGCATGCGTGGAAGCGGCACGACCGCTATCTCGGCAGCGACGCGGGCCGCGAACACGTCGAGGCACTCGCGCGAATCCGGGCGCTGGCCTCGGGGATGAGCGACGGCGAGTGGTTCGGCTTGTCGCCCGAACGCAAGGCCGAGGCCGTGATGGCCCTCTTCGCCGGCACGCACGACGTCATCGTCGCCCGTCGCCACTACGCCGACGGCGCCACCCAGACCGACCACCTCGCCTCCTCCGGCACCCTCACGCCCGAGGAGCACGACCAGTACATCGGCTTCACCGTCGATGCGCTCACCTCGCTCTACAGCAGCAATCGCTACGCGCGGTTCGTCGCGGTCTTCCAGAACTGGCTGCGGCCGGCCGGTGCGTCGTTCGACCATTTGCACAAGCAATTGGTGGCCGTCGACGAGCGCAGCGTGCACACCGAACAGGAGTTGCGTCGGCTGCGCGCCAACCTCAACCTCTACAACGAGTATGCCGTCGACTACGCCGCGCGGCAGAACCTCGTCTTCGCCGAAAATGAGTATGCCGTCGCATTTGCGGGATTCGGCCACCGCTATCCGTCGTTGGAGATCTACAGCAAGAGTCAGCGTTGTCGGCCGTGGGAGCACAGCCGGGAGGAGCTGCGCGGGGTGTCCGACCTGCTGCACGCCTGCCACGCCGCGACCGGTGCGGAGGTGGCCACCAACGAGGAGTGGCACTACCAGCCGCCCGACGTCGACCTGCCGATGCCGTGGCGGATCGTGCTCAAATGGCGGGTCTCCACCCTCGCGGGGTTTGAGGGCGGCACGAAGATCTACCTCAACACCATCGATCCCTGGGCCCTACGTGACCGCGTGGTCCGCGAGCTCTACCCGCTGCGGGAGCAAGGCCGGATCGCTGCTTCGATCCGGTTGGCCACCGAGTGCCAGTGCCGGCCCAACTCGCTGCGCTACAACCCGATGGTGCGGTGAACGGGTGACCCAGGCGGTGGCGCAGTGCCCCTCGTTACCAAATTGTGACCTTGCCCGAACGAATGATCGAGACCTTGGGAGCGACCTGCTGAAAAACATCGGTGTCATTCTGCAAACAACAACGATGTAATTAGCACTCATCTCGTCACGCAAGTGACCGCTGTTTCCAATGTGACGAAACAGTTCTAATGTCGTGCCGGACCCGCGGGGCAGGTCCGCCGGACGGCACTGTCGCCGGCTGGGAGCTGGCGACGAAAGGGCATCGCGTGCGCACCGTGAGGACTCCGGGGTTCCGGTCTGCACGGCATACGCCGCATCCCTCGCGGCGGGTGCTCGGAGCTGCGCTGGCCCTGGCCCTGCTGGGCATTGGGATTCCCGCGGCGATGGCCGAGCCGGACCCCACGACGTTCCCCAGCGCGGAGCAGGTGGCAGGCGCCAAGGCAGCCGCCGGTGACGCGGCCGCCGCAGTCGCCGCACTCGATGCTCAGCTGGCTGCCGCGCGCGTCTCCCTCGAAGAGGCCCAGGACCGGGTCGGAGTGGCCGCCGAGGCCTACAGCGCCGCCCAGGATGCCGCCGATCTCGCCGCGGCCGACAGCGCCGAGGCGGCCGCCAAGGCCAGCCGTGCGCAGCAGGAGTCCGAGGCCGCAGATCTTGCGCTGTCGCGGTATGCCGCCGAGGTCTTCCAGGGCGGCTCCGGACTGGGGCAACTCGATCTCTACTTCGGCGGCGGGCCGGGTGAGGCGCTCGATCGCGCCGCCGGCCTCGAGGTCGTCGGTGAGGAGCGGGCCCGGGTGCTGGCTGAGGCCAAGCGCGCCCGAGCCACCTTCGCCGTGCTGCAAGGTGAGGCCGAGGCGGCCGCAATGGTCGCGGCCGCAGCCGCCCAGCGGGCCCAGACGACGATGGCCGACGCGCAACAAGCCGCCGCGGACGCGGACTCTGCTGCGCGGGCCGTGTCCGAACAGCAAGAGGCGGGCCTGGCCCAACTCGCTTCCCTGCGCAACACCTCCATCGAGCTGGAACGTCAGCGCCAAGAGGGTTTGGCCGCCATCGAGCGGGCCCGGATCGAGGCCGAGAACCGCCGGAAGGCGCAGGAGCGGGCTCGCGCCGAGGCTGCCCGCCAAGCCGAGCTCGTCCGGCAGGAGGCCGCTCGAATCGAGGCTGCGCGTCGAGAGGCCGCGCGCCTGGAGTTGGCGCGCCAGGAGGCTGCCAGGAAGGCGGCCCAGAACTCGGGCAGCACATCGGGGACGACATCCGGGTCGGCCGGGTCGACGAAGTCTGGCTCAACGGCCGCCTCTGGGAGCAACACCGCGGGCACCTCAGGGACCACTGGTACGACTGCGGGAAGCTCTGCGGCGGCGGGCGCGGTGGCCTTCGCCAAAGCCCAGCTCGGCGACCCCTATGTGTGGGCGGCCACCGGACCCAACTCGTGGGACTGCTCGGGGCTGACGATGAAAGCGTGGCTCTCGGTAGGGGAACGCTTGCCCCGCACCGCCCAGTCCCAGTACGACGCGACGACCCACATCGCAATCGCCGACCTACGGCCGGGTGACCTGGTCTTCTACGGCAAGACGAGTTCGGGGATCTACCACGTGGGCATGTATGTCGGGAACGGGACGATGATCCACGCCCCACGCACCGGCGATGTCGTGAAGTACTCCTCGATCTACTACATGCGCGACCTGTTGCCCTACGGCGGGCGCGTTTAAGCCGCAAGCCGCACGCATTCTGTGGGCAAACCGCGCGGCAGGTGACCTCAGTGCTGGCCGGAGCTCCACCGCGCGGTGGAGTGGCCCTCGCGCTTGGCCCGCTCGATCGCCTCGATGACGACCCGCTCGGCGACGGCACGGCCGAACCAGCGCGAGCTGTCGACCGACTTGTCGGGCTCGAGGTCCTTGTAGGTGTTGAAGAAGTGCCCGATCGCCGAGGTCTTGAACTTGTCCACCTGGTCGAACTCGGTGATGTGCGCCTGGCGCGGGTCACCGGCAGGGATGCAGAGGATCTTGTCGTCACCGCCGGCCTCGTCGGTCATCTGGAAGACGCCGACCGGACGGCAGCGCACGACGCAGCCGGGGAAGGTCGGCTCGTCGAGGATGACGATGGCGTCGAGCGGGTCGCCGTCCTCGCCCAGAGTGTCCTCGACATAGCCGTAGTCGCCCGGGTAGCTCATCGACGTGAAGAGCAAGCGGTCCAGCCGGATGCGTCCGGTGACGTGATCCACCTCGTACTTGTTGCGGTGTCCCTTGGGGATCTCGATGGTGACGTCGAACTCCACGTCTACCCCTCCGTCTGATCGGTCGAACCTGGCCGGACGAGCCGGTGACCTACGCTCTGTGACGAAGGTCCAGGTCCAACTTTAGGGGGTCGAGAGTGCGCCGTTCGGTCCGTGCCGCGCTCGGCGTGACCCTCATCGCATCGGCGCTGGTCGGCTATCTCGCCCTCGACGTCTTCGACCAGGTGCCCGGAGTGCTCACTCGGGTTCCCGAGCCCACCGCGCCGGTCGCACATCCGTCCGCTTCCCCGCGCGCCTCCGTGCCACTTCCCACCCCCACGACCGGTATGCCGTTGCGTCCGGCAGGTGCCGACGCCCCGGCCCCGACGGCCGCAGGGTTGACCGCCGCCCTCAACCCGGTGCTGTCGGCCGGCGCTCTGGGCCCCGACCCGGCCGTGGTCGTCCGGGACGCGGTGACCGGCGCGCGCCTCGTGGACCTCCGGGCCGACAGCCCACGTGCCCCCGCGTCGACCCTCAAACTGCTCGCGGCGGTCGGTGTGCTGCGGGGGCTCGGCCCGGCGACACGGCTGCAGACCCGAGTGATCGCCGGGGCCACCCCCGATCGGATCCTCCTGGTGCCTGGCGGCGACTCCCTGCTGGAACCCGGTGCGGGGCGGCCCGACGAGGTCGCCGGCCGCGCCGGCCTGGCCGATCTGGCCAGTCACACCGCCACCGTGCTCAAGGCTGCGGGGGTCCCGGCCGTGACGCTGGCGGTGGACCGTTCGTATGCCGAGGGGCCTAGCAGCGCGCCGACCTGGCCCGCGAGCTTCCTGGCCACCGGGATCACCGGACCGGTCGCGATGGCCGGCCTGTCCACGCAGCGCGCTATCCCCGGTCGGCCGGGCCCCGCCGATCCGGTCGGTGAGGTGCTGTCGGCCTTCGCCGCCAGGCTCCGCGAGCAGGGCGTGGCCGTGACCGTGGCACCCGAGCCGCTGCCCGCCGAGACCGGCCTCGCGACGACCCCCTCGGTGCCGCCCACGGCGCCGCCGTCGACCACGAGCGGCGCACCGGCCGGGGCACCAGCAGCGGGGGCCACCCTGGCCACGGTGAGCTCGGCGCCGGTTCTCGACCAACTCGTCCTCGCGCTGCAGGAGAGCGACAACGGCCTCACCGAGACCCTGGCTCGCGCGGCTGCCTTCCGCGCCACGGGCGCGCGGGACTTCGCCGGCGTCGCGGCATACCTCATCTCGCAAGCCCAGGCGCTGGGACTGGACGTCACCGGCACGGCTCTTTTCGATGCATCGGGACTGACCCGCGACAATCGGTTGCCGGCCCGACTGCTCGGTGACGTGCTCATGCTCGCCGGGTCGGGCTCGGTGCCGGGTCTGGCTGACGCCGTTCGGCAACTGCCGGTGGCCGCGCTGTCGGGCACCCTCGCTGATCGCTTCGGTGACCCGCGCACCCAGGCCGGCGTCGGGGTCGTCCGAGCCAAGACCGGCACCCTCACCGGAGTCGGCACGCTGGCCGGCGCGGTCGTCACCGCCGAGGGCCGTCCGTTGGTGTTCGTCGTGCTTGGCGAGGCCCCGCAAGGAACGCCAGAGTCCCGGCTGGCGTTGGACCAACTCGCAGCGGTGCTCGCAACGTGTGGGTGCCGCCCATCCGCAGGAGGTACCCCGTGACCGACCAGCCCTTCACCATCGATTGGGAGTTCGCGCAGGCGACCGCCGCGCGGCTGGCCGGTCCCGGTCCGAAGGTCACCGGCACCCAGGCCAGCGACGCCGTGGCTGGGCTGCGGGCCGCAGCCGCTGCCGCGCACGACCCGGTCGCCCAGACCTCCCGGCTGCACTCACCCCCTGGGTCGGCCCCCGTCCTGGTCGTCGACCGGGCCGGCTGGAGCCAGGCCAACCTCGGCTCGATGCGCGCGCTCATGGACCCGGTCGTCGCCAAGATCCAGTCGAGCATCTCGACGAAGATGACGAGTGCGCCCTCACCTGGGGTCGCGGCCTTCGGCGGCAAGGTGGCCGGTGCCGAGGTCGGCGCGCTGTTGGCCTTCCTGGCCGGCAAAGTGCTCGGGCAATACGACCTGGCCCCCGAGGGCACTCCGCGGCTGCTCCTCGTTGCCCCGAATATCGTTGCGGCAGAGCGGGAGATGGATGTCGACCCGCGCGACTTCCGGCTCTGGGTCGCCATGCACGAAGAGACCCACCGAGTGCAGTTCACCGCCGTGCCGTGGTTGCGCGACCACATGGTCGAGACGACCCGCACGCTTGCCGTCGATCTCGCGCCGACCCCGCAAGAGCTCACCGAGCGGCTCACCCAACTGGCCACCAAGCTCCCGCAGGCCTTCCAGAGCGGCAGCAACGGCCTGGCCGAGATCTTCCTCACCGACGAGCAGCGCGCCCGGGTGGCCGAGATCACGGCGATCATGTCGCTGCTCGAGGGCCACGCCGATGTGGTCATGGACGACGTGGGCCCCTCGATCATTCCGTCGGTCGCCCACATCCGCGCCAAGTTCACCGACCGGCGCGCGGGCCTGAGCCAGTTCGACCGACTGTTGCGCCGTCTGCTCGGCCTGGAGGCCAAGATGCGGCAGTACGCCGACGGGGCGGTCTTCGTCCGCGCCGTGACGGCCACGGTCGGCATCGACGGCTTCAACGCGGTGTGGACCTCGCCCGAGACGCTGCCCACCGCTGCCGAGATGGCCGACCCCGCCGCGTGGGTCGCGCGCGTCCACGGCTGAGTCGCTCCCGTGGCCGGTCCGGACCCTGCCGTCGCAGCGGTCCGGTATGCCGTGCGCCAGGCCATCCGGCCCCTGTCGGGCGCGAGCCCGGGATCAGGCCGGCCGCCGCTCGTGCTCGTTGCGTGCTCGGGCGGCGCCGACTCGCTGGCGCTGGCGTCCGGGCTCGCCTTCGAGGCCCCGCGCGCCGGGCTGCGGGCGGGTGCGGTCGTGGTCGATCACGGCCTGCAGACGGAGTCGGCAGCGGTCGCCCACGGGGCGGCCGAGCAATGCCGTGGCCTCGGGCTCGATCCCGTGATCGTCGAGCGGGTGACGGTCAGCACCGACGGAGGGGGTCCCGAAGCCGCCGCGCGCACGTCCCGGTTTGCCGCCCTTGACGCGGTGGCCGAGCGGCTCGGCGCGGCGGCCGTGCTGCTGGCTCACACACGCGATGACCAGGCCGAGCAGGTGCTGCTCGGGTTGGCTCGCGGCTCCGGAGCCCGATCCCTGGCCGGTATGCCGTCCGCCCGCGGCCGCTACCTGCGCCCACTGCTCGGGGTGAGCCGCGCCGAGACCGAGGCGACGTGCACGGCATACGGGCTGGCACCCTGGCGCGATCCCCACAACGACGATCGGCACTTCGCCAGGGTGCGCGCCCGGGCTGCCCTGCGCGATCTGGAGGCCGATCTCGGGCCTGGGCTTCCCGCCGCGCTCGCGCGGTCCGCCGAGTTGCTGCGCGACGATGCCGACTTGCTGGATTCACTTGCTGGACAGGCGTATTCGAGGCTAGACCCAACGGCCGCCGACGCGCAGCAGCTGGCCGACCTGCCCCCCGCGCTGCGGCGCCGGGTGTGGCTGCGCTTGGCCGCCGCTGCGGGATGCGCCGCGCTGACCAAGGCGCACGTCGAAGCCCTCGACGCGCTGGTCATGGGTTGGCGGGGTCAAGGGCCGGTCGACCTGCCAGGCGGAGTCGCTGCGTGTCGCGACGCCGGACGCATCCTCTGGGAAGCCTCGCCCCCGCCGCACCGGTAGGGTCGGGGTGGGCTCAGAGTCGGGGTCGGTCGAGGAAGGCACCTGGTGGACGCAGCACACATGGAGGGCTCTCTCGAACGAGTCCTGTTGTCCGAAGAGCAGATTCACGCTCGACTGGCCGAGATGGCGGCCCAGATCGCCGCAGACTACGAGGGCAAGGACCTCCTGCTCGTCGGGGTCCTCAAGGGCGCGGTGCTGGTCATGGCCGACCTGATGCGCGCGATGCCCTACTCCGTGCGGATGGACTGGATGGCGGTGTCGTCCTACGGGTCGGGCACCAAGTCTTCGGGTGTCGTGCGGATCATCAAGGACCTCGACACCGACATCACCGACAAGCACGTGCTCGTCGTCGAAGACATCATCGACTCCGGGCTCACCCTGTCGTGGATCCGGGCCAACCTCAGCTCGCGTAAGCCGGCCTCGGTCGAGATCTGCGCGCTGTTGCGCAAGCCCGAGGTGGCCAAGGTGGCCATCGACGTGAAGTACATCGGGTTCGACATCCCCAACGAGTTCGTCGTGGGATACGGCCTGGACTATGCGGAGGACTACCGCAACCTGCGCTGCATCGGCACCTTGGCGCCGGCTGTCTACAGCTGACCTCGGCCTGAGCTCAGCCTCACCTCGGCTGGACCTCGGCTGGACTCCCGACCGGCACCGTCCGCGACGGAACACGCACGCGAGGTGGGGCGTTGACCTGCGAGAATCACCGGACCTAGCACGGCATACCCGTGCCTCGGACGACCGACCAGGAGGCTGGGGCGCTCGCCCCGCACACGCATGAAGACCAAGCGCACCATTCGACCTCAGCTGGCCTGGCTCCTGATCATCGTGCTCGGGCTGTTCGGGCTCACCTTCTTCCTGTCCGACACCAGCGGGATGCAGCGGATCGACACCTCCGCGAGCATCAAGCTCATCCAGGAAGACAAGGTCGACACCGCCAAGCTGCTCAACAACGAGCGGCTCGAGCTGGTCCTCAAGGACGGCGTGACCTATTCCGACGGCAGCCGGGTCAAGGACGCCACCAAGGTCTACTCCTACTACGTCGAGGCCCGCGGCCCGCAGCTGGTCGCCGCGCTCAACGAGCACCCGCCGGCCAAGGGCTTCACCGACCAGATCGACACCCAGAACTGGTTCACCTCGATGCTCGGCCTGGTGCTGCCGATGCTGCTCGTGCTCGGCCTGTTCTGGTTCCTCATGGGTCAGATGCAGGGCGGTGGCAACCGGGTCATGCAGTTCGGCAAGTCCCGCGCCAAGCTCGCGACCAAGGACATGCCCAAGGTGACCTTCGCCGACGTGGCGGGTGCCGACGAGGCCGTCGAGGAGCTGCACGAGATCAAGGAGTTTCTCCAGGACCCGGCCCGATTCCTCGCGGTGGGGGCCAAGATCCCCAAGGGCGTGCTGCTCTACGGCCAGCCCGGCACGGGCAAGACGCTGCTGGCCCGCGCGGTCGCCGGCGAGGCGGGCGTGCCGTTCTACTCGATCTCCGGCTCGGACTTCGTCGAGATGTTCGTCGGTGTCGGTGCCTCGCGCGTGCGTGACCTCTTCGAGCAGGCCAAGGCCAACGCCCCGGCGATCGTCTTCGTCGACGAGATCGACGCCGTCGGCCGTCACCGCGGCGCAGGGCTCGGCGGAGGTCACGACGAGCGCGAGCAGACCCTCAACCAGCTCCTGGTCGAGATGGACGGGTTCGACGTCAAGACCAACGTCATCCTCATCGCCGCGACCAACCGGCCCGACATCCTCGACCCGGCGTTGCTGCGCCCGGGCCGGTTCGACCGGCAGATCGCCGTCGAGGCGCCCGACATGATCGGTCGGCACCGCATCCTGCAGGTCCACTCCCTGGGCAAGCCGATGGGCTCTGATGTCGACCTGCTCGCCGTCGCGCGGCGCACCCCGGGTTTCACCGGTGCCGACCTGGCCAACGTCCTCAACGAGGCGGCCCTGCTCACCGCGCGCACCGGCAAGCAGCTCATCGACAACGCTGCGCTCGACGAGGCGATCGACCGCGTCGTCGCCGGCCCGCAGAAGCGCACCCGGATCATGTCGGCCAAGGAACGCAAGATCACGGCATACCACGAGGGCGGTCACGCGATCGTCGCCGCGGCGATGAACCACACCGACCCGGTGACCAAGGTGACGATCCTGCCGCGCGGTCGCGCGCTGGGCTACACCATGGTCATGCCGCAGGACGACAAGTACTCCACGACCCGCAACGAGATCCTCGACCAGCTTGCCTACGCGCTCGGTGGCCGGGTCGCCGAGGAGATGGTCTTCCACGACCCGACGACGGGCGCCGCCAACGACATCGAGAAGGCCACCGCGATGGCCCGCAAGATGGTCATGGAATACGGCATGAGCGAGCGCGTCGGCGCGATCAAGCTCGGCCAGAGCCAGGGCGAGGTCTTCCTCGGCCGTGACTACGGCCACCAGCGCGACTACTCCGAGGACATCGCCGCGATCGTCGACGCAGAGATCCGCAAGCTCATCGACGACGCCCACGACGAGGCTTGGCACGTCATCAACGACAACCGCGACCTGCTCGACCGGCTGGTTCTCGAGTTGCTCGAGAAGGAGACGCTCGGCACCAAGGAGCTCGCCGACCTCTTCGCCCCCATCGTCAAGCGGCCGCTGCGCCCGACCTGGCTGTCCAGCGAGACTCGCACGATCAGCGATCGTCCGCCGGTGCTCACGCCCGCCGAGACCGCCGCTGCCAACGGTCACGCCGGCGCGATGCCCCCGCCCGGATCGGCAACCCAGATCCCCGCGGTGTCGGAGGCGGTCGACCAGGCTGCCGTCGCGGGCGCGTCGCCCTACGCCGACGATCCGGTCACCGAGATCGCCCAGGCGCCTCCCGGCCAGAGCGTCGACCCGCACGGCCACTGACGGGTATGCCGGTCGACCACGCCCGCGCGGAGGCTGCGGTCCGCTTGCCTTTGTCGCCATTGAACAGACTGAAAGAGCGGCCGAACCAAATCTCGCGGATTTGACGCTCCCGACGGGATGGAGCGAGGCCGCGCCAATCACCAGTTGGAAGCCTGCGTATGCCAATGCGTCAGTCGAACGGCAAGCCACCTACGCACAGGAGGATAAGCCGGTTGGCCTGTATGTTGGCTACTATCGTAATCAAGACCACCAACGCAAGCTGGTGACGTCAACCAACGTGCTGGTCGCGAGCAGCGACCCGGCCTGGTCAGTCATCTCCGGAGAGCGTGAAAATGTCATTCTGGATGGGATGCCGTTAGGCGTGCGGACCGCGGAACTGTTGCGCCCCTGGACACGGCCATGGCGCAGGTGTCGTGCTGGAACGGCTCACGCGCTGTGCTCAATCTGCAGCGATGGCT
>JBGAQV010000040.1:0-22718 GCA_044220505.1 Dermatophilaceae bacterium | reverse complement strand
GCGGCCGAGGTCGTGGCCGCCCATCCCGGCGCTGCCGGTCGATGACGACGCCCCGGGCTGACCGGCCGAGGACCCTGCTGATGAGCCACTGTGCGAGCCATGGCCGCTGTCGCCGGCGCCTGTGCAGGCCGCGAGCAATCCCGCCGCGCCGAGCCCCAGCCCGGTCAAGGCGGCTCGCCGAGTGAGGACGTGGCGCGCGATCGGTGTAGGCATGCGCCTACCGTAGGTCGCCCAGCTGTGCGCGCGCTGTTGTGGGAGCGCTGATGTGGGAGCGCTGTCGTGGGAGCGAAAAGGCTGCCAGGGCGACCCTTTCCTTACCGCATCTTCGGGCCGGGCCGAGGCCTGTGGATAGCTTCTGAGGCCGCTCACCGCTGAGCGGGCATCCTGGCGAGGTGCACTGGCCGACCAGTCCGGACGAATTGCAGCTGACCACGACCGCCTGGGCCCTTACTCCGCGGACGAACGGCGGGTCGGGGCTGACGCGCGGGGCGATGCGGTGGGCTCTCCAGCGGGGCCGATGGCAACGGATGCACCATGGGGTGATCCTCACCCGGCCCGGACCCGTGGACTGGATCACCCGGGCCGCCGCTGCCCTGTTGTTCTACGGCGAGGCGGCGGCACTCGACGGGCCCTCCGCCGGAGTGCTGCACGGACTGGTCGCCGCACCGTCGGGCCTGTGGCAGGTCGACCACCTCGGCGGGCCGCCGATCCACGTCCGGGTACCGGCCCAGCACCGGCCCGCCCGACAGCTCGGAGTCGTCCTCCGCCATTCGGATGTCGGCCGCATCGTCGAGACCTGGCCGAGGCGCACGGCATACGACACGACCGTCATCGACCTCATCGGTCTGATCGACCGGCTCGATCGGGGGCGGTCCGACGAGATGACCAGCCTGCTCGCTTCGGCATTGCGGAGTCGGCGCACCACACCCGGGCGACTTCTCGCGGAGCTCGAGGGGCGACAGCGGTGTGCCCGGCGGGCCCTGGTGCGCGACATCCTCAGCGATCTTGCAGGAGGGGCCGAGAGCACCTTGGAGGTCCGCTTCGTCCGGGATGTGCTCCGGCGGCATGGGCTGCCGTCCGGGGTCGGGCAATGGCCGGCGAGCGTGCTGCCGAGCTCTCCGACCGGTCCGGACGATGGCACCGGTTGTGGCGCCGGCACCCGCATCGGTCCTGGTCCCGGCCAGCGCATCGGGGCTGGCCCCGGCACCTCACAGCCAGACCGCAAGAGTTCGACCGGAGCATCCCGCAATATCGCGTGCTGTTCGAGCTCGACGGCGAGCTGTATCACTACGGAGCCAGGCGTGCGGTGGATCGGCACAAGAGCAGCACGGCCGCCCGGGCTGGATGGTTGTTGTTGCGCTACGGCTGGGACGAGTGCACCGGCGGTGCGTGTCGGGCGGCGGCCGAGATCGGGGACGAGCTCGCTCGGCGGGGGTGGACGGGGCGACTCACGATGTGCGGGCCACGCTGTGAGCTGCGCTGGCGGACCGAGACCAGTGCGTGAGGGCGGGACGAGATGGGGGAGTGAAAGGGCTGCCCTGACGACCTTTTCGCTCCGGCAAGTGGCGCGGCATACCATGAAGGTCCTCGCTCGCCCGTTCCGGAGGTAGTCATGAGCACTCAGACGTTCCAGGTCGATGGCCTGACCTGCGGTCACTGCGTCGGCCACGTCACGACCGAACTCACCGCCGTCGAGGGCGTGCAGGACGTGCGCGTCGACCTCGTCGCCGGTGGCACGTCGACGGTCCACGTTGACCTCGCCGCAGACCAGGCGCTGACCGACGAGCAGATCGTCGCGGCCTTGGAGGAGGCGGGCAGCTACACGCTGGTGCGATGACCCAGCACGGCGAACCGACGCCACCCGCCGCTCTCGAGACGCCTCGCGCAGCCGACGGCGGCTCACAGCCGACGGGCGACCGGCAGACCGAGCTGGTGGTCGCCGGGATGACCTGTGCGTCGTGTTCGGCCCGCATCGAGAAGAAGCTCGGCAAGCTCGACGGCGTCTCCGCAGCAGTCAATTACGCCACCGGCAAGGCCTTCGTCCGCCACCCGTCCGCCGTCACCGTCGAGCAACTCCTGGCCACTGTCGACGCCAGCGGGTATGCCGCGACGCTCGCTCCCGACCGCGACCTCACCACCGCAGCGGATCCGACCGCAGCCGACCCGGAAGCCGAGCACACGGCATACATCTGGCGTCGCCTTTTGGTGGCCATCGTGCTCACCGTGCCGGTCGTCGCCATCTCGATGGTGCCGCCGCTGCAGTTCGCCGGGTGGCCGTGGGTGGTGCTCGCGTTGACCACGCCGGTCGTCGCCTGGTGCGCGTGGCCCTTCCACCGCGCGGCTGCGGTCAACGCGCGGCACGGCGCGACGACCATGGACACGCTCGTGTCCGGCGGCATCCTCGCGTCCTATCTGTGGTCGGTGTGGATGCTCGGGCAGCACGGCGACCACGGGCACTACTACTTCGAGACCGCTGCGGCGATCACGACCTTCCTGCTCACCGGCCGGTATGCCGAGGCGCGGGCCAAGCGTCGCTCCGGGGCGGCGCTGCGGGCCCTGTTCGACCTCGGCGCCAAGGACGTCGCGGTGGTGCGATCGGGCACCGAGATCCGCATCCCGGCTAGCGAGCTGCTCGTTGGAGACGAGTTTGTCGTCCGCGCGGGGGAGAAGGTGGCGACCGATGGTGTTGTCGTGCAAGGCAATTCGGCAGTCGACGCCTCACTGTTGACCGGCGAGGCGGTGCCTGTCGAGGTCGGTGTCGGCGATGCGGTCGTCGGGGCGACGGTCAACACCGCCGGCCGCCTGGTCGTGCGGGCGACCCGGGTCGGCGGCGACACCCAACTTGCTCAGATGGCCCGCCTGGTCGAGTCGGCGCAATCGGGCAAGGCCCAGGTGCAGCGGCTGGCCGACCGCGTGTCGGGCGTCTTCGTCCCAGTCGTCATCGTCCTGGCACTGGTCACCCTCGGCGGATGGCTGCTCACCGGCCACGCCGCTGAGCAGGCCTTCACTGCGGCCGTCGCCGTTCTGGTCATCGCCTGCCCCTGCGCGCTCGGATTGGCCACTCCGACAGCACTTTTGGTCGGCACCGGTCGAGGCGCCCAGCTCGGCATCCTCATCAAGGGCCCCGAAGTCCTCGAATCCACCCGCCGGGTCGACACCGTCGTGCTCGACAAAACGGGCACGGTCACCTCCGGGCAGATGGCCGTCACCGACGTGTATGCCGTGCCCGGCGCCTTCGAGGGCCAGGTGCTCATGCGGGCTGCTGCGGTCGAGGCCGGGTCGACCCATCCGATCGCCAAGGCCGTCGTCACCGCCGCGACCCTGGAGCGGTCGGCCCAGCGGGACGCCCGGCATACCGTCACTGCCACCGACTTCCGCGACACCCCCGGGCGCGGGGTGAGTGCGACGATCGCCGGGTCTCTCGTGTCCGTCGGCACTCTCGCGTGGCTCGCCAGCGCGGAGCAGGGGTATGCCGCCCCCGATGCCACCCTGAGTCAGGCCGCCGAGCGGGCGATGACCGCTGGCCAGACCTGCGTCTGGGTGGCCTGGGGCGAGCAGATCAAGGGGCTCATCACGGTCGCCGACACGCTCAAGCCGACCTCGGCGGCGGCCGTCACGGCGTTCCGGGAGCTCGGGCTGCGGCCGATGCTGCTCACCGGCGACAACGCGGCGGCGGCGCGGGCTGCGGCGTCCTCGACCGGCATCGCCGCCGAGGACGTGCTGGCGGAGGTGCTTCCCGCCGAGAAGGTCGCCGAGGTCGTCCGGCTGCAGCAGCAGGGCCGGGTCGTCGCGATGGTCGGCGACGGGGTCAACGACGCGGCGGCGCTCGCGCAGGCCGACCTGGGCATCGCCATGGGGTCGGGCAGCGATGTGGCGATCGAGGCGTCCGACCTCACTGTCGTGCGCGGTGACCTCGTGGCAGCGGTCGACGCGGTGCGCCTGAGCCGGGCCACGTTGCGCACGATCAAGGGCAACCTGTTCTGGGCGTTCGCCTACAACGTCGCCGCGATTCCGTTGGCGGCGTTTGGGCTGCTCACCCCGATGATTGCCGGTGCCGCGATGGCGTTCTCGTCGGTCTTCGTAGTCACCAACTCGCTACGCCTGCGTGGCTTCCACCCCAGCTGATCGGCTCGGTCAGAGGTCGACGACCTCCACCCGGCAGCGCACGCCTGGGGCGCGAGCCAGCCGTCGGTCTCCGGTGAGAAGGGTGACGCCGAGCAGCTCGGCGAGTGCGACATAGGCCGCGTCGTAGACGGTGAGGTCTGGCGCAGCTCCCAACAGCGGGCGAGCAGGGCCACGTGGTCCGTTCCCGGGTGCCCGGGTCCGCGCTACCCTCCCGCGCGGGCCTGGTCGTGGCTAGGCTCGGGAGGCATGAGCATCCCGCAGATCACGGTGGGCCACGGCCCGCACCACGTCTACGTCCTGCACGGCTGGTTCGGCTCCGCCGACGGGTGGGGGCTGTTCCCGACCTACCTCGACGGTGAGCAGTTCACCTATCACTTCTTCGACAACCGCGGGTATGGCGCCCGGATGGACGAGCGGGGCGACTACAGCCTCGACGAGGTCGCCGGCGACGTCATGGCCCTCGCGGATTCCGAAGGGGTGCAGACCTTTTCGTTGATCGGCCACTCCATGGGTGGCGCCGAGGTGCTGCGCGTGTTGGCCAAGGCTCCCGGTCGGGTGCGCAAGATCGTGGGCATCACGCCCGTCGGTGCCAGCCCGACCCCCTTCGACCAGGCCGGCCATGACCTCTTCTACGGTGCGCCGGACAACCGCGATCTGCGGTTCGGCATCATCGACTTCACCACCGGCAACCGCAACACCGCCACCTGGGTCAACTCCGTGGTGGAGCACTCGTTGTCGCACTCGACCGTCGAGGGATTCCGCGGCGCGCTGGTGGCCTGGGCGACCCCCGACTTCCTCGCCGAGATCGCCGGCGACGAGCACGAGATGCTCGTCATCCCCGGTGAGCACGACCCCGCGCTCGGCGAGGCCGCCGTCCGCCAGACCTGGGAGCTGCACTTCCCCAACTGCCGCATCGAGGTCATGCCCAACGCCGGGCACTACCCCATGTTCGAGACGCCGGTGCAGCTGGCCACGGTGATCGAACGCTTCCTCGCCGACTGAGGTGTCGCAGGACCTCGCCGATCTGCCCGACCGCGCCGCCGCGCGCGGTCGGGTCGACGCGGCATACGCGCTGCTGTCCGAAGACGACCGCGCGGCGACGCGCCTGATCCACGACCCGGTCACCTATACCCGCGAGGTCCCGTATGCCGCCCTGGCGGCACTGCGCGACCGGCACGGTGTCGTTCCGGTCGCCGAACCGGAGTTGCCCGGCTGGCCCGAGGGCACCGGCTACTGGCTGGTGCTGCGCCATGCCGACGTCGATCGGGTGCTCAAAGACCCGGGCACCTTCTCGTCGTCCTTCGGCGGCACCCAAATGCGCGACCCCCGCACGGTCGAGGACCTGCGTTATGTGCGCCGGATGATGCTCAACATGGACCCACCGGAGCACTCCCGGCTGCGTCGGCTGTTGGCAAAGTCGTTCACCCCCAAGGCGATCGGGGCGCTGGAGGCGCAGGTTGCCGGCCACGTGACCGGAATCGTCGACCGGATGCTGGCCGCCGGTGCGAGTGCCGACGGCAGCGTGAGCGGCGAGTGCGACTTCGCCAAGGACGTCTCGGCCGACCTGCCACTGCTCACCCTCGCCGACGTCATGGGGGTGCCGCCCGAGGACCGCTGGCTGATGTTCGACTGGGCCAACCGGGTCATCGGCTGGCAGGACCCCGACTATCGGGTCAGCGCCCACTTCGACCCGGCCGGGGCATCCGAACTCGGCCGCACGGCATACGCGTTGCGCCCCGAGCCGGGACCGGACGGCCTGATGCCCGACCCGCGCTCCCGCGCCGGGATGCCCGACCTCTACGCCTACGCCCACGCGCTCGGCACGTTGCGCCGCGAGCAGCCCGGCGAGGACGTCATGTCGATCCTCATGGCCCAGCGCGACGACGGCGAGGGGGGCGGCTCGGTCTCGGTCGAGGAGTTCGAGAACCTCTTCTGGCTCTTCGCGGTCGCCGGCAACGAGACGACCCGCAACGGTATGCCGGGTGGCTTGGTCGGGTTGCTCGGTGACCCGGCCGCGCAGCGGGCGCTGCGTGCCGACCCCACGCTCATCCCCAACGCCGTCGAGGAGATGCTGCGCTGGTGGACCCCGGTGATGACCTTCCGGCGGACGGCCACACGCGGGGTCGAACTCGCCGGGCGGACCCTGCACCGAGGCGACAAGGTTGTGGTGTCGTTCGCTGCGGCCAACCGCGACCCGGCCGTCTTCACCGATCCCGACCGCTTCGACATCGGGCGCGACAATGCCCGTCGCCACCTGGCCTTCGGGGCCGGGCCACATGTGTGTCTCGGGGCGTTCCTCGCGCGCTCGATGATGACTCGGATGGTCACCGAGTTGCTGGGTCGCACCCAATGGATCGAGAGTGCCGGTGGCCCGGTGTGGCTGCAGTCCAACTTCCAGCGTGGGGTCAAACGCCTGCCGATCGCCTGGCGCGCCTGACTGCGCCACGTGCCGGACGTTAACCCGTCGCCGAATGGACCGGTCGGAGGGCACTCTGGAACACATGACAGGGACGACGGTGGGTGTCGACGAGGCCGAAGCTCACCTGCCCGCACTGCTGGCCAAGGTCACGCGGGGTGAGACCGTCACCATCACCCGGCATGGTCGACCGGTGGCGCGACTCGTGCCCGTCGACGTCGTCCGACCTGCTGAGGAGGTCATCGTGGACCTCCGTGCCCTCCGTGAGCATGTCCGGCTCGATGGGACGACCATCCGCGAGCTCATCGATGAGGGCCGGCGGTGACTTTCGTCCTTGAGGCGTCGGTGGCGCTTTCTTGGGCCTTGCCGGAAGCCGACGCGGCTGCTGACGCCGTGCTCGATCGGCTCGTGGCACAGCGGGCTCTGGTGCCTGCCTTGTGGCAGTACGAAGTGGCCAACGTCCTGGCTCAGGGGCAGCGCCTCGGTCGCATCGACGCTGCGCGGGCGTCGGCTGCCAGTCAACTGCTCGCCTCGCTGCCCATCGATATCGCTCCGGCCGCGGAGATCGCCGATCTCGTCGCGTCGGCGACTCGCCACGACCTCACTGCCTATGACGCGGCATACCTGCTCTTGGCGGCGACCACCGGCACGCCGCTCGCGACCCTGGACCAGAAGCTCGCTCGGGCCGCACGTGATGCCGGGGTCACGCTGCTGCTGGCCTAACCTTGCGGGCCGCATCTAGAGTCGAGGCCATGACCGAGGCGAGCCACCCCACCCAGCCGACCACCTTCGCGGTGCCCACCGACGAGGCCACCGTGCGCGCCAGCGATCGCGCCCATGTCTTCCACTCGTGGTCGGCGCAAGGGGCGATCAACCCGCTGCCGATCGCGCGCGCCGAGGGCAGCCGGTTCTGGGACTACCAGGGCAAGGGCTACCTCGACTTCACCTCGGGCCTGGTCAACGTCAACATCGGCTACAACCACCCGCGGATGATCGCCGCCATCGCCGAGCAAGCTGGCCGGATGACGACCATCGCCCCCGGGTATGCCGTCGACGTCCGCTCCGAGGCCGCTCGCCTCATCGCCGAGCGGGCCCCGGCAGGCCTGAACATGGTGTTCTTCACCAACGGTGGGGCCGAGGCGACCGAGAACGCCATCCGGATGGCCCGGCTGCACACCGGCCGCCACAAGATCTTCGCGGCCTACCGCTCCTACCACGGAGCAACCGCGGGAGCCCTGACGATGACCGGCGACCCGCGCCGGGTCGCCAGCGAACCCGGCATACCGGGCGTTGTGCACTTCTGGGGGCCCTACCTCTACCGCTCGGCCTTCCATGCCGAGACCGAGGCGCAGGAGACCCAGCGGGCTCTGGCGCACCTGCGCGATCTCATCACCGTCGAAGGCCCCAGCTCGATCGCCGCGATCATCCTCGAGACGATCGTCGGCACCAATGGCGTCCTCGTGCCGCCGGCGGGTTACCTCGCCGGCGTGCGCGCGCTGTGCGACGAGTTCGGGATCGTCATGATCGCCGACGAGGTCATGGCCGGGTTCGGCCGCATCGGGCAGTGGTATGCCCTGCAGCACTGGAATGTCACGCCCGACCTCATCACCTTCGCCAAGGGGGTCAACTCCGGCTATGTGCCGCTGGGTGGCGTGGTCATCTCGGACGCCATCGCCGACACCTTCCGCGACCGGGTCTACCCCGGCGGGCTGACCTACTCCGGCCACCCGCTGGCTTGCGCGGCGGCCGTCGCGTCGATCCAGATCTTCGAAGACGAGGACGTGCTCGGGCATGCCCGGATGCTCGGGGAGGAGGTCATCGGCCCCGAGCTGGCCAAGATCGCCGACAAGCACCCTTCGGTCGGTGAGGTGCGCGGCCTTGGGGTCTTCTGGGCGCTCGAGCTGGTGACCGATCGCGACACCAGGGCACCGCTGGTGCCCTACAACGCCAGTGGAGCGGCGGCCAAGCCGATGCTCGACTTCGCCGCAGCCTGCAAGGCGCAGGGCTTGTGGCCGTTCACCCACTTCAACCGCACCCATGTCGTCCCGCCGTGCACGACGAGCGTCGAGGAGGTCCACGAGGGCCTGGCGATCCTCGACGACGCACTCACCGTCGCCGACACCTACTACACAGGCAGCTGAGCCGGCGCGGGCGCGACCTCGGCCACAGGTGCCGCGTCCGCTACTCGCGCCGGGGTCGGCTCGACAGCCGAGTCGGCCCGATGGCGACGGCGCTGCGCGGTGAGCCACAACGACTCGCCGACATAGAACGCGATGTAGCCCAGCGACGCCGCGACCACCCAGGCCGGCGGCGTGGGCAGGGAGGCGACGATCACGGCATACGCGAGCAGCCACAATCCGGCGCCGACCATGTTGGCGACCCACCAGGTCTGGGTGCGGGAGGGGTAGACGTAGCCGATCGGCACGAAAACCAGTGCGGTGCAAGCCAGGACGAGCGCGCTCGTGGCGACTGTCCCGAGCCCGAGAACGACGACATAGAACGCGATGACGTTCCAATAGGACGGGAAGCCGAGGAAGAGGTGGTCGTCGGTCTTGGCGTCCATGCGACAGAACTGGAAGCACGAGGCCAGCAGCGGCGCGCATGCGACGACCCAGCCGAGCGGCCCGGTCGGCAGGTAGCCACCGAGCCACAACAGGGTCACTGGCGCGAAGCAGTAGGTGAGGTAATCGACGATGTTGTCCAACAACGCTCCGTCGAAGCTCGGCCACATCTCCTTGACCCGGAAATGGCGGGCCAAGAAGCCATCCGTCCCGTCGACGAGCATCGCCGCGAGGAACAGCCAGAGCGCCATGGTGATCTCTCGCGCCTGGATCGCGACGACCATGAGGAAGGCGAGCACCGCGCCGATAGCGGTGTAGGCATGCACCAGAGCCGCAGCGAAACGGCTCCCTGAGGCCGGCGGCACGGGCGGTCACCTTCGCATTCGGGCAGTGAAGTCGCCCAAGTATGCCGTGCCGCCCGCCTGTAGTGCGGTGTTTGGGCCGCTTCGTGAGGCAGGATGGTCCGGTGCCCAGGACTCCGGTGAGCGTGGAGGTTGTGGAGCCTCGCATCGCCGATCGCGTCCGGCGTGGCGCCGACCTCTATTGGCTGGTGATGTATGCCGCCCTGGCCGTCCTCGCGATCAGCCTCGGCAATCTCGCCGTCGGCACCGCCGGTGCCCTCGAGCAGGACCTTGCCGGCGCGACGAGCGGGGTGCCCCGGCTGATCCTCGCGCTCATGGCGTGGGTTTCCGGCACCGGTGTCTTGCTGCTGCCGATCGCCGTGGGCATCGATCTGGTGGTGCGACAGCGGGCCTGGCAGTTCGTGCTGTCGCTGGTCGGAGCGGCGATCGCGGCGGGGATCGGGCTGGCGATCAAGACCGCGATCAGCGATGGCCAGTTGACCACCGTGCTCGCGGTGCTCACCCGACCGAGTCGCAGCACGGGGCGCACCAACGCGCTCGACCTGGTCGTCGTCGCCCTGACTGCCCTGGTCGTCGTCGCGAACATCTCCGGGCGGCGCTGGCTGGTGCCGTTTGCGTCGTTGGTCCTGGGCTCGATGAGCGTCACCACTTTCCTGGCCGGATCCAACACCGCGTTGGCGCTGCTGTGCTCGTTCCTGCTCGGCGCGATCGTCGGGCACGCCGTGCGGTTTGCCTTCGGCACGAGCGCGACTCGGGCTCCCGGCACCGACGTGGCCCGTGAGCTGATGCTGGCCGGGACCCCGCTGCACACCCTCGTCCTCGTTGACGACTATGACGAAGGGGCCCGGCTTTATCACGCCCGGGGGCCGCGGGGATCTCTCGATGTGCATGTCTTCGACCGTGACACCTTCGGGTTGGCGTCGGGGCGGCGGCTGTTGAGCCGGCTGCGGCTGCGCGGGGCCACGACCCGGGCTCCGTCTTTCACCCTCCGCGGCGCGGTGGAGCACCGAGCGTTGCAGGCCTTCTCCCTGCAGTGGGCGGGCGTGACCGCCCCGGTGCCGGTGGCGATTTGCGACGTCGGCGGGGTGTCGGCGGCGATCGCGACGACGCGGGTCGAGGGGCGCACTCTGCGTGAGATCGGCGACGGACTCACCGACGATCAGGCCCGGGCGGTGGTGCAGATGCTGCTCACCCTGCAGCAGCACCGGATCGCGTTCCGGGGCTTCAGCCGGGATGCGGTGGCGATCCTGCCCGATGGCAAGGCGGGCTTGGTGGCCACCGGGGACGGCGACGTCGGCAGCGACGACCTGTCGCAACGCACCGACGCAGCCCGGGTTATGGTCATGCTCTCTCTGGGCATGGGAGCCGAGCGAGCCGTCCAGATCGCGGTGCAGGAGGGTGGTGCGAAGTTTGTCTCCCGCACCCTGCCGCTGCTGCAGCCGTTGGCGTTGGGCCGTGGCCTGCGGCTGGACCTGGCCAGCCGCAAGAAGCTGCTCGACGAGTTGCGCGAGCAGGTGCTCACTCTCGCGCCCGCCCAGGAAGAACCGGCCAGCATTCAGCTGCGCCGGGTCTCGCCCAAGGGCCTGCTCACCCTCGTGGGTGGCGCGGTCGCGGCATACATCGTCCTGCCCCAACTCGTGCAGGTGGACTTCGGCGCGGTGCTGTCACGGGCGGAATGGGGCTGGGGGCTGGCCGCGCTGGCCAGCGCTGTGCTGACCTTCGCGGGGGCGTCGTTGGTGCTGCATGGCTCCGTGCCGGTGCGACTGCGCTTCGTGCGGACCTATCTCACCCAGCTGGCCGTCGCCTTCAGCAGCCTCATCGCACCGGCGACGATCGGCAATATCGCGCTCAACACCCGTTACCTGCAGCGGTCGGGCATCACTCCGACGGCGGCCGGGGCCAGTGTCGGTTTGGCGCAGGTCTTCCAATTCACCTCGTACGCAAGCCTGCTGGCGCTCGCGAGTGTCGTCGCGGGGACGGGGCCGCAGGCGTCCTTCCAGCCGCCGGCGAAGGTCGTCGCCGCGATCCCCGTCGTGCTGGCCGTCATCGCAGGCCTCTTCGCCATCCCGCGGGTGCGGAAGGTCTTCCGCGAGCGGGTCTTGCCGCAGCTGCGTGCCGTCGTGCCGCAGATTCTCGGGGTGCTCCAGCGGCCGGCCAAGCTCGCCGAGTTGCTCGGTGGAGCGCTGGTGCTCGACCTGAGTTTCGTTGCGGCGCTCTATTTCTCGTGCCGGGCATTCGGCGCCCAGCCGGCTGTGGCTGCCGTGGCCGTCGTCTATTTCGCGGGCGCCATTATCGGGTCGGCAGTGCCGACTCCCGGTGGCCTAGGAGGCATCGAGGCCGCGATGTCGGCCGGCCTCACCATCGCGGCGGGCGTCGACGCGTCGACCGCCTTCTCGGCGGTGCTGCTCTATCGCATCGTCACCTACTGGCTGCCGATCCCGGCCGGCTGGTTCGCCCTGCAACACCTGCAGTCCCACGACGCCATCTGAGCGTCGGCGGGGAGGCCCTCTGTCTGAGTGAATCCCTGGGGCAAACAGGTGGCCGGCCGCATGGCCGTTAGCATGGGCGGCGTGCAAGCGCTATGGAATCCGCGGGGTCGCTCTTGGCAATTGAACCTGATTCGCGATTCGCAAGACCCTGAGCGTGGTCCGGGGCAGGGGGGGCGTCCAGTCGGGCTGAAAGCTGCTGAAGCGACCGTCGAGCTCCCGCATGCTGTGGTCGAACCCCATCCGGACGCGGAGGCGCTTGCCGCCCTGGTGATCGTCCGACCGTGGATCGGGAAACGCCTCGTGGTCCGACGAGGTGTCTCGCCGGCATTTGCCGCACTCGTGTTCCGGACATTCGGAATCGAACTGTCTCCCGTTGACGACAACCTCATGCCGCGCGCCCCGGGAGCCTCGCCGGTCCTGTCTTACAGCGCCGGCTTCGACTCCTCGGCTGCGTCGGTGCTGCTCCCAGAGGCACCCCACCTCTACCATCTGCGGGCCGACCATCCGAAGTTTCCTGGCGATCCGGCATATCAGTCGCTCGCTCTCGCGAGAATGGCGGCCGCCGCGGGAGCGCATCGACGTGACGTCAGAATCATCCGAGCTGACTTCGAGCATTTGGTCGACCCGTACCCATCCTTGCCGCATTGGTTCGGCTTCGCAGTCGGTGCCCTCCTGATGTCGGAGGAACTGGATGCGGGAGCCATCGCATTGGGGGGAACTCTCGAGACCTGGTACATGGACATGGGGCGCAAATGGACCGGGTCTCCACCCATCGGTTTGGGCATCGATCCTTTGCCGGAGATGGTCGGGATGCCGATCATGCGACCGACCGCTGGGCTCACGGAGATCACCACACTCCGGATCTCCACAGAGTCGGAACTCAGTGGACTCGCGCGATCATGCGTGCGTGGCAGCGGTGCGAGCCCCTGCCATGTATGTTCAAAATGTATTCGTAAGGACCTCATTGCGGCCACGGTCACCGGCCAGTCGGTTGGGCAGCTCGACCACCTCGACCCGCAGGGTGCGGGCTGGAAGGCAATTATCGGCGGCGCTCGTCCGCTGTACATGCAGGCGCAATTTGAGTACTGCCTCGCGCGATACACCTCGCCTTCGGCGGCGCTGGACGAGCTTCGAGCCGAACTCGCCCCGAATCCGGTTGACACGGAGTGGCTGGACAAGGCGCATCGGCCGGCCATCGGCAATTTCGTGCCGTTGCGTTGGCAGCACGTCATCCAACAACGAATCGGCTCTCTCGTCGAGTGGATGACGCCGAAAGATGAAGCCGCGATGGCGTCGTTCGACCGGACAACTCCTGCTGCGACGTGAACCCGCGTCCGAATCGACCCCTCGACTCGACGCGTTCGGTCGGTGCTCGGCGCCGTGATGGGCTGCTAGCCGGCCGCGGCGGCCTGCTCGTCGGCCGTGGCCCGGCGCACGACGATCCGCGTCCAGGCGCCCACGTAGATCCGGTCGCCATCGTCGAGCTCGCGCTTGGGACCCACCTCGATCGGGTCCTCAGGCAACGGGGCAGCGATCTGGCCCACGAAGGTGCCATTGGAGGACCCCAGGTCCTCGACGAACCACCGGGTGCCGTCGGTCGTCAACTGGGCATGCCGCCGGCTCACACCGCTGTCGGTGGTGCAGTCGATGTCCGGGACGATGTTCTTGCTCGCCGAAACCCGCCCGATGAGCGCGCTGCGCACAGTGAGCGGCACGACGACCGGCAACCCGGGGGAGGGCATCGGCTCGTCGGCCTCCTGCCCGGCATACCACTCGGGGTCGACCCACACCTCGGCGACCCACTCGGGAGCCACAGCAGGAGGTATGCCGGTGCCCTCGGTCGGCGTCGGCACCGGCAGGGGTGCGGCGCCCACCTCGGCTCCGCCGGGTGCGCTCTTCGGGTCGCCGCCAGGTGCTCCGCCCGGGTCGCCGCTGGGTTCGCTGCCGGAGCCGCCCCCGGTCGCGCCAGTCGCAGCCGCTGACCGGCTCTCCCCGGATTCAGGGGTGACCGAACGGGGCGCCACTCCCCGGGGCATGGCCCCGGTGGTGAAGTCATAACCGCAGGCCTCACAGAAGAGCGAGTCCGGAGCGCTCTCGACGGCGCAGTTGGGACACACCTGATGCGCGGGGTGCGTCGGCGGCTGTGCCCCACCAGCGGCACCCGCAGAGGTGGCGGCCGGGGTCGGGGTGCTCGCCGAGGTCGGGCCGCCGTTGCCGGCATCGGGCGCGCCAGCGAGGTCAGCGCCGCACGTGTCGCAGTAGTCGGTGGCCTCGGACGTGTGGCCGTTGGGGCAGACCTTGCTCACTTCTTCACCCTCCGGGTCTTGGTCGAGGCGGTGTCGAGCGCCATTTCGTCGAGCCGCTCGACCGCCTTCTTCAACCGGACCGTGCCCGTTTCGGCGTTGTCGATCTCGACGACCTTCTTCAATCGGGAGGTCATCTCCTCGTCGCCGGTCTGGGTCGCGATCTGCACGGCCCGGCCCAGCTTGCGGGTGGCGCCGTCTTCGTCGCCGGCAGCCTTGGCGGCCAGTCCGTCCTGGATGGCCGCGGCGAGCTCGGCCTGGCCGGTGTAGCGGGCCACCTGATCGTCGATCCGAGTGGTCAGCGATTCGTCGCCCGACCAGGTGGCCTTGACCAAGGCCTGGGCCTGCACAGCGTCGCGCACCATGACCTGCACTCGGGAGGCCAGTTGCTCCTGCCCGACACTCTTGGCCGGCAGTCGCACGGCCACGTGGTAGTCACGGCTCTCGTCGGCCCACGCTCCGGTGGGGAAGGACGCCGTCAGCGCATTGACCAGAGACCGTTTGGCGGTGATGTCCTCCAGGTCGGGGGCGACCTGCTTGACGAACAAGACCTGGGCTCCCTGCGGCGCCCACACCCGCAGGTCGACGGCGGCCACGCCGCGCGCCATCGATGCCCGGACCAGCGCGGCGAACTCCTGCGCCATCCGGTCCGGCGACGGAATGAGGTCGACCGTGCCGAGCAGGGCCGACGCGATGCGGCGCACCTCGTCGACCTGCCAGCGGTCACCGAGCCCGCGACAGTCGCACTGGAAGAACCCGGTCGCCGACTGGATCGCCCAGGTCAACTGCTCGGGCGTCTCGTGTTCGTTGGCGCCGTCGGTGAGCAGGATCGCGTGCCGCTGGGTCACCTGCGGCACCGACAGGAAGACCTCCTTGGCCTTGGTCAGCCAGGTGCCCATCGCCGTGCCGCCGTCGGCCTGGAACCGCTGCACAGCGGCGATGGCCTCCGCCCGGGTGCGCCCGTCCATCCGCACCATCTGCTGCGTCGAGCGTCCCGGTGGGTAGACCAGCGTGCCCACGTGGTTGCCCGCGATGACCGCGAACCACGTGCCGTCGGTGATCTCCTGCAAGGCGACCGACGCGGCATACCGGCCTTGCGCGATGCCGGTCGGCCCCATCGACCCGGAGGTGTCGACGATGACGATCTCGGCCGCCTCGGTGCCCGCGTCGGCTCCGGCCTGCCCGGCTCCCTCACAGGTGACGCGCACGATGGCATGCACATCGGTGCCGCCATCGGGCAGGAACTCGTTCTGGAAGACCTCAGTGCGGAAGGTTGCCATCGGCGCCATCCTCTTCGGGTGCGGGTGCGGGTGCGGGTGCGGGTGCGGGTGCGGGTGCGGGAACAGGGACAACAGCAGTCGGTATGCCGTCCGGGCCAGGCACGCGGGCCAGGGCGGCGGTGATGTTGTCCATCCCACCACAGCCGTTGGCGAAGTCGACCAAGGCTTGCGCGACCGCGACCGGCGACGCCTGACTCGGCGAGCCGGCGGGGCTGAGCGCAGCAACCGTGCGCCCCACGAGGTCGCGCAGGTCGTGGGCGTCGGAGCAGTAGTTCCACAGCCCATCGCTGCACACCAGCAGCCACCCGGGTTCGACGAGCTGGGCCTGGTCGATGTGGGGGGTGAGGTCAGGCGGTGAGTCGACGCCGAGCCACCGGGTGATCGCGTGCGCCTGCGGCCCGGTCTCGGCCTGCTTACGCGGGATGCCGTCGCGGATCTGCTCGGCGGCGAACGAGTCATCGGTCGACAGCTGTCGCGGCTCGGAGCCGGGGGCATCGGGCAACCAATAGGCGCGGCTGTCACCGACATTGCCGACGACAGCCAACCCGTCGTGGATGAGCGCCGCGACGAAGGTGCACGACGGTGGGGTCTCGGTCGCGCCTGGACCCGTGGCGGGGGTGGTCTCGACCACCGCCCGGCGAGCCGCGGTCACGGCATCGCCGAAGCGGCGACTCACGGCCGCGAGCATCGCTTCGCGCAGCCCCATGGCCTGCGGGATGGGGGCGGCGAGAACCTCCCGGGCGGCGCGGGCTGCGGCCAGGCTGGCGATGTGGGAGTCGGTCGTGTTGGACACCCCGTCGCACACGACGATCACCGCGTGAGAGAGGGTCGGCTCCTGCGCCAGCAGCGCCATCCCGTCCTCGTTGCGGGTATGCCGTTTGCCGATGTCGCACACCCCGGCCACCCACGCAGCGGGGGTCTCGGAGAAGTGGTCACGAGGATTGGGTTCCTTGCCGCCGCACTGGTCGCAGTAGCCGTCGAGGTAGGACCCCTCGCCGCATTGCGCGCACCGCACCCCCTCGGGGGCTGCGACAGACACGGCGACGGCACCACCGGCGACCGGACCGGTCCAGCCCACGTCCAGTGGAGACTCTTCCCCAGCGGCAGCGGTCTCCAATCGCACTGGTGCGTGCCGAGATTGGGTCTCGCCCAGCGCGACCGGCGGAGAAACAGGACCGCCGGCAGCAGGCGCCGCCGTCGCAGAGGGTGCAGCCGCGGAAGCTGTCGTCCCGAAGTCGAGCCCGCACGCCTCGCAGAAGGCCGCGTCCTCGGCGCGTTCGGCGCCACAGGCCGGACAGAGCAGCCGGGCGGCCGGGGCGCTCACCACGTCGTCCACGGGCGCACCTCGTTGGCCTTGTCGACCAGCGCGACCCGCGCCTGCTGGTCGGGGGTGAGGCTGGCCAAGCGACGATAGGCCGCCTCCAACCCCTGGCGGATGCCCGGCTCGGTGGCGACCACGCCGCCGGGCAACTGGCTCACCGCGGGCTTGGCACCCTGCGGCGAGCGGATCCAGGCCAACGCATTGGTGAGGACGTCGACCTCCAGCTCGGCCTTCGCGATGGGCTCCACGGTGACCCCGTCGAGACTGCGCAGTGCCTCGGAGAGGTCGTCGATGCCACTGCCGTGGGTGGCCAACAGCCGAGCCCGCTTCTCGCGCGCCAGCGGGTAGGCCCGCGACGTGACCGGAACGAGGTCGAGAGCCTCTACTGCTGCGCGAACGTCGTTGCGGTTCAGTCGGATTCGTGCCATCCCGAACGCACCGACCGGCGTGTATGCCGCGTCGGTACGGGCACACACGGCATACAGGCTCTCGGCGACATCGGGCTCGCCGCTGACCTCGCACGCGTAGGCGAGCGCGAGCTTGGGGGCGAGTTCGCCTGGGACTTGGCCGTAGACCGCATTGAAGGCGCTCTGCGCGCTTGCTGCGTCGCGCTGCTGCAGGGCCCGCAGGCCTTGCATCCACACCGCGCGCCACTCCCAGGGGTCGTCGCGGAGCATCTCGCCGGTCGCCATGTCGACCACACCGATGTCGCCGCGGTCGAGACCGACGCGAGCGAGTTCGAGGCGCACGTCCGGAGTCGGCGGGTCTGCCGCGCGCAGCGCGTCGGCGCGCTCGTGCGGCCGCATCGCGCGGACCTCGCGGATGAGCGCGGCCTGCCGGTCGTGTGGGTCGGGCCGCAGTGCGGGCAGTGACCACCAGTCGAGCTGGTCGCTGGCGATGGCGGGCTCCTCGAAGAGCACCGACACTGCCGAGGTGGACGCGCGGGTGGCCCCGGAGTCCTGAGCAGCGACCTCGCGGAGCACGCCGATGAGCTGGACGCGCAGTTCGTCGGCCGAAGCGAAGCGGTCATCCGGTGAGGTCGCGGTGGCCTTGAGCAGCAGCCGATAGAACGCGTCGTAGTGCTGGAACACCGGCGTCTGATCGACCGGCGGCAGCGAGTCGACATAGGTCGTCTGATAGCCCTTGAACTCGGTCGTCAAGACGACCAGGGTGCGCCCGATGGTGTAGATGTCCGAGGCCACTGAGACGCCCTCGACCGCCACCTCGGGCGCCTGGTAACCGACCGTGCCGAAGATCGCCGAGTCGTCGTCATCGGCCCGGCGCACCCCGCCGAGGTCGATGAGCTTGATGTCATCGCCGATCTGGATGAGGTTGTCGGGTTTGAAGTCGCAGTAGATCAGCCCGAGGTCGTGCAGGTACTGGAAGGCCGGCAGGATCTCGATGATGTAGGCCAACGCCTGGTCGACCGGCAGCGGGTCGTAGCGCCCGCTCTTGCGCATCCGCTGCTTGAGCAGGGCCTTGAGCGAGGTACCGCCCACATACTCCATGACGATGTAGCCGGCACCCTCGAAGGTGACGAAGTTGTAGATCTCGACGATCTGCGGGTGCTCGACCTGGGCCAGGAAGCGCTGCTCGGCGATGGCCGCCGCGAGCGCGTCGGGGTCGCCGGAGTTGAGCAGGCCCTTGAGCACGACCCAACGGCCGGAGACATTGCGGTCCTTGGCCAGGTAGATCCACCCGAGGCCGCCGTGCGCGAGGCACCCGGCCACTTCATACTGTCCGGCGACCAGGTCACCCGGCTTGAGCTTGGGGTCGAAGGAGAACGCCTGGCGGCACTTGGGGCAGAAGCCTGTCGTGCGGCCGGGCTTGTCGCCGGTGCTGCGCCCGACCTTGGTGCCACAGGCCGAGCAGAACCGTTTGTCCTCGGGCACAACTGGGTCGGTCATCAGGGCTGCGGAGGCGTCGATCGCCGGCAGCGGCGGCACGGTCGTGATCCCGGCGCCCAGGCGAGCCGCGCGCATCCGTTGCGAGGACGAGGAGAGCCGGCGGGTGATCTTCGAGCCGGACTGCCGCGCTCGGGCCGAGCCGATGACGGTGGCCGACAGGCGGTTGCTCGCTGCGGTGCGGCTGGAGGCGATCGGGCTGCTCACCGGCGATTCGGTGCCGGGGGGAGGTGCGTCGGCGGAGCTGCCGCAGACATCGCAGTAGCCGTCGAGGATGGTGCCCGAGCACCCCGGCTGAGCGCAGGGTGAGCCGTCGGGCAGGGCCGCCGGATCGGTGTGACCGGCGGCGGCTGGGGCGGGGCTGGCACCGGTAGCCGGCGCGGGCGTGGCAGCGGGAGGGGGCGGCGAGGCTGGCGCGGGCGCCGCAGCCCCTCCTGCTGGCGCGGTCGATGCGGCTTGGGGGGCGGCTGCGGGAGTCCCGCACACGTCGCAGTAGCCGTCCAGGATCGTCCCGGTGCAGCCGGGTTCCTGACAGGTCGCAGGTGTGGTCATCGGCGGCTTCCTGAGGTGGGGAGGGCACGGTCGAGAGCTTGGTATGCCGTGAGCAGCGCCTTCGCGCGCGGCACATCGGTGGGCGTCGCGGCGAGGACGGCATCCAGGCGGCCCCGCAGATGATCGAGGTCGGGGTCGGTCCGCCCGGCTGCGCGGGCCTGAGCGGCGAGGGCGCCGGCCAGGCCGATGATCTCCTCGCGGGCCGCCAAGGCGTCGCCGTATGCCGTCTGCACCCGGGTCAGCGCGCGGGAGACGGCGTCCAGCTTGACCAGGTAGGCATCCACTGCAGCCGGGTCGGTGGGCACGTCGCCGAGCGCCCGCACATCGGGCACACCGAACCGTGGTGCCGGCGTCACCAATGCGACGACCCGGGTCACGAGGTCACCGACGGCCGCGCCGCGGGCCAGCAGCTCCTCACGTTGGCGTTCGGCCCGCTCGGCGTCGCGCGCGTCGGTCAGCCGCTCGCCCGCCCCGACGATGAGGTCACGTTCGGTGCCGGCCGCGTCGTGCTCGAGAGGGGCGAGCAGCCCGCCGACCTCCGCCCCGCGCTTGGCGCGGTCCGTGACATCGAGCAGGCGCTGCTCCAGTCGGGTGAGCAGTCGCCGGCCCGCTTCGCGATCGGTTCCGGCCGGCACCAGGGCGACCTGGTCGCGGATCCGCTCGACCGTGGCCCGCACGTCCTTGAGCCGCGTGCCGACCTCGGCCCCGGACGGCTCCAACGACAGCCGCGCGCGCAACGACGAAGTGAGCGCGTCTGAGAGGCGGCAGGCTTCGGGTAGCGACAAGGCCAGCGCTCCCGAGGTCGAGGGTGCCACGCGGGCAGCCGGGGAGTCGGGCGCAACGTCGAGGCGGCCCCAGACAAGGGTCGAGAGCCGGGCGGCTTCGGTCGGTCCGACCCGGCCCGAGTCGAAGGTCACCGACAGCAGGTCGTAGCGGTCGGCGATCGCTTTCCACAAGGCCATCGACATCGTCAGGTCACGACTGAACGCATCCGCCTCGCTGGACGCCAACGCCGCCGAGTCGAGGGCGTCGAGTTCGGCCTTGCGTTTGTCGCGCCACACCCCGAGGTCGCGCAGGTAGGCGAACGCCTCCTGCCCGGACAACGGCATACCAAGCCGCCCGGGTGCCTCAGGCGCGACGGTGCCCGACGGCACCCCCCGCGACCCCCCGGACGGCGCGTTCCCGCCGACCCCGGGTGGGGGCACCGGGTCATCCAGCGACAGGCTCATCGGTTCACCGCCCGTAGACCGCCACGGGCGGGGCGGGAGCCGGCCCGAGCGGGCCGGCCAGCCAGGTGTCGTAGATCGCCTTCCATCGGCCGGTGCTGCGCAGTTGCTCCAGGACCGTGTTGGCGTACTTCACGAAGGTGACGTCGTCCTTGTTGAACCCCAACCCGTAGGGCTCGGCGGTGATCGGGTCGGACTTGGGCACCACGGCATACGGGTCCTGCGCGGCCAGCCCGGCCAGGACCGTGTCGTCGCCGGTGATGGCCGCGACCTGTCCCTGCTGGAAGAGCACGAGGCACCCGGTGTGAGTGTCCGAGCCGACGGCCTTGATGTCGGGGTACTTCGCCAAGGCGGCCATGCTCGATGTGCCCAAGGGCGCGCAGACCGCCTGACCGCCTAGGTCTTCGAGCTTGGCGGCCGTCGAGCCCTTGCGCACGAGCACTTTCTGGCCGGAGTGGTAGTACTCGCTGGAGAAGGCGATCTGTTGCCAGCGCGCACAGGTCATCGTCATATTGCGGGCCACGACATCGACGGTGCGCTCCTGCAAGGCCGGGATGCGCTGGGCCGCGGTGATGACGGTGAACTTCACCTTGTTCGGGTCTCCGAAGATCGCCCGTGCAAGCTCGCGGACGATGTCGATGTCGAAGCCCTCGATGGCGTTGGTCAGCGGGTTGCGCGATCCGAGCAGCAGGCTGTCGCTGGACACCCCGGCGATGAGATAGCCGCGCTGGACGATCTCGGCGAGGCGCCCGCCGAGTGTGCCCGCCTGGGGCAGCGACGCCAGCGGGGAGTACGAGGTCGTCGCGTTGTCGCACGTGGCGGGAGGCGCGGCGGACGTCGGTGCCGCGGAGGTGGTGGCTGCCGCGCTCGCGGCCGGGGTGGGCAGCGGGGTCGGAGCGTATGCCGTGGAGCAGGCGGTCAGCACGCCCACGAGGGCGAGGGCTGCTGGCCATCCGGCGCGGAACCTGGTCACTCGTACTCCTTGGTCCGGGCCGCGAAACCTCGTCGGGTCGCCGCGGCGGCTCCCAGTCCGAGCAGGGCTGTGGCGAGCGCGGCGATGGCGAGTTGGCCCTGCGGCGCGTTGATCTCCCGCTGCAACGATTGGTCGAACTGCCGCAGTGCCGCCGCAGACGCCTTGTCGAAGGCCGAGAAGGTGACGGTGGGACCTCCGGCGGCACCGGTGACCGCGGCAACTGCGCCGTCCCAATCGCCCTTGTCGTCGAGACTGCGTGCCAGCTTGTGTGCCTCGACGTAGGCCGCCCAGGGATCCGTGACGTCCTTGAGCGTCCCCGATCCGGCCGGCCAGGTCAGCCGACCGAGCCGCTCGAAGTCGGCCGAGATTTGGGTCTGCCGGAGCTTGACCTGGGCTTCATATGGAGCAGCCTGGCCGCGGGCAATGAGGCCGAGGCTCTCGTTGGCCCGGGCGTCATAGGCCGCCGAGCGGATGGCCGTGAGGCTGAGGGTCCCTTGGACACGGTTGTCGCGGGCCTGTTGGGCCGTCGATGCCGCGGAGACTGCGAACCCGGTCGCGGTGACCAGCGCAGCGACGACCGCAGCGGCTGCGACTACCAATCCCGCGTTGAGCCGACGGCGGGTGCGACCGGCGAGCCAGACGCTCGCCCAGGCCAGCGCCCCGAGCGCCAGCAGCCCGGTGACGAGGAGTGGCCAGGACGACCCGGCACCATCGATCTCACCGTCGACCCGGTCGCGGTTGGCCGTGATGAGGTTGTCGAGAATGGGCAGGGCCTGCCCGCGCAGGGTCGTGCTGGCGACCTTGAGGTACTGAGCCCCGACCGGCAGGCCCTCGCGGTTGTAGGCCCGGGCGGATTCGATGCCGGCGGCGTAATCCGTGACCAGGCCGTTGAGCGCTGCCAGCGCGGTGGCATCGGCCGGCTGCGCCGCGGCCGCCGCGGCGATCGCCTCGCTCACCCGACCCATCGCGGCTTCGTAGTCGGCGCGCTGCGCGGCGTTTGCGAGGATCGCGCGGAAGCCGGCGAAGCGGCGATTGCCGACGAGCCACGGCACCCCCGCGACCGGGTTGTCGGGTACCGGGTCGATCTCGTCGAGCGTGACCGGCAGCACGCGCGAGCGGCGCACCGCGTCGATGTTGTCGCGGAACGCCTCGACGGTGGGGCCCGCGTCGAAGATGTCGACGCAGCCGTCGTAGCGGAAGCCCTCC